>NZ_DATGBO010000018.1:0-34211 GCF_035312645.1 Arenimonas sp. | reverse complement strand
GCGGATCGTGTCGTTCAAGTCCATGCCCATGACCTGCACCTTGTCGCTGATGTCCATCCCGTGTGGCGCGGCATAGTCGCCGGTCTGCGCTTTGGCGTAGTCGAACGTGGTGTTGCGCATGCCCAGCGGATTGAACACCAGGTTCTGCATGGCCTGATCGTAGCCGGCACCGAGTTCCGTGCCGGGATACGCCACCTGGCCGCCGATGAAACCTGCCGCCGCCGCCATCGGATTCGAATACTGGAACAGTTCACCGAAGCCACTCGTCGGCTGCATCGTGCCCAGCGTGGCGATGACCGTGGCCGGCGTCTGCTTCTCGCCCTCGAACAACCACTCGTAATCCTGGCGCGGCACGCCAGTACACGCACAGATCAGGTTCTTGACCAGCACTCTGTCTGTGGTCGCCGCATCACCGAGCTTGAAGGTCGGATACACATCCTTGGCGCGCGCATTCCAGTCCAGCTTGCCGGCATCCACCAGCTTGGCCAGCATCAGCGTCGTCAGCGCCTTGGTGTTCGAAGCGATCATGAAACGGGTGTCGCCGTCGACCTTGTCGGGCTTGCCCAACTGGCGTACACCGAAGCCCTGCGACATCACCACCTTGCCGTCCTGCACGATGCCGATGGCCACGCCGGGCACATCAAACTCCTTGCGCATCTGTTCGACGAAGCTGGCAATCTGCTGCAGGCGCGCGGCATCGAGTTTGTGCGCGGTACGTCCAGCGAAGGTTTCGCGGCTGTAGCCGGCGGGCTGCAAGCGCTGCGACAGCTTTCCGAATTGCGAGCCGCGCTTCTCGGCGATGCCCTGGTCCACGTCTATCACCACCGCGGTCCACGTCGTGCCCTTGCGGAAGGCACTCGCAGCGACAACGCGCTTGGCGTTCGCGGCAACGTCGTAATCGTAGAAACGCCGTGCCTCCCAACCGTCCTTCGGCGCGGCATCGCTTGCAACCAACAGTTTCGGACTCATGCCGAGGACCTTCCACGCTTCGGCCACCGCCGCGTCCGCCGTCGCCGCCGTCGCATCAACAATGGCCACACGCGACCCGTCCGCCTCGGGCGGCATCACCAGCACTGCGTTGCCCTGCACACGCTGAGTAAAGCCGGCGGGCAGGATGAAAGTGGTGCCGCGCGGCGTCTTCGCCGGCGCGTCCGCTGCCGCGTCAGCAGCGACAGCGTTCTCATCAGCGGCATAGGCAGGCGACAGGATCAGGGGCGATGCCAGCGCGATAGCGAGCACCAGCGGATGGAGGCAAGGACGCATGGGAATCTCCGACGAGGGGTGTGACGCAGGATACGCACACTCGATGTGAGGCACGGGAATCAGGGCGGTACACAGGCCATCGCTGACCAGAAGGAACGGAGGGAATTAATTACTCTGGCTCCCCTTTTGCCCGTAGGAGCGACGCAAGTCGCGACTCGCGTCGCTCCTACACCGCCAACCCCGCATCGCCTTCCACCACCGTCTGCCGCATTTGTGGCCGCTCGCCTGCTCGCCACAACGACACTTCGTGGCGGACGCGATAGCGCAGCGGCCCGCCGTCCGTGCCGGGGCTGCGCGCGATTGGCCGCGGGATGCAGACGAACTCGGTCACCATCGTGTTGGCATCAACGCGGACGGTGGCGTAGCCGTGTCCGCCCACGTCGACGAAGGACAAGTGCGGCGCGAGGTCGGGATTGCTGACAGCGCGCGCTTTCTCATGGTCACCGCTGCGCGCGTATTCCAGCGCCGAACGCACGCCGTGGCGTAGTAGCAAGTTCATGGTGGGCTGCGGCGGGCCGCCATTGATATTGGCGACGTACAGCGGACGCTGTGGATCGTCCTTTTTAAAATTGTGTTCGTTGGCTTCGGCCGAGCCCACGGAAGAAATCGAACCGCCCACGAAAGTGACGCCCACCGGCTCGAACGCGGCGGGCGGCAAGGCCTTGGCCGCATAGCCTGCCCAGAAGCTGTGGCGATCGCCGGCTACGATCGCGAACCCGGTGATGCCGGCATCGCGCACGGCGTCGAAGATCTCGGCGCGCTCGTGGTACGTGCCACCCCAGTCGTAGGTGGCCATGAGGCCAAAGCCAGCGCCGTCGGGCCATTTGCCCAGTGCGGCCGGGAGATTTTGCGGATCGACGCGCTGGTCGGGCGTTCCCAGCGAAGTGCCCCAGATCTTCCAGGTGGCCTTCGCGCCGCGCAGGCGTTCGAGGAACCAGGCTTTCTGCTTCGCTCCCAGCATCGTCTGCGCGGCTTCGGCGGCGCGATAATTGGCCACGCTCTTGTCGCCGAAAGACAGCTTCGCCGGCGGATGGCCGTTGGCGTAGTCGCGGCCGGCGTCGAGCTGCGCCCACAATTCCTCGGGTACGAAACCCAAAGTGTCGCCTTCGAACAGCGGGTTGATTTCGTCGTGGTTACCGGGGTCGCGCGAGCGGAAACTGCGCTGGTCGGTGAGGATCAGGTCGATGTGCCGGCCCCAGCGCAAGGCGCGATAAATGATCAGGCTGTTGATCGCGGCGAGATTGTTGGCTTCGGTCCCCAGGCCGGTGTCGTCGAAGTCCTTGACCAGCGTGTCGACTACGGGCGGCGCGTTGAAGGTGTCGAGCTTCGAACCCGGCGGTAGCACCCGCGCCGGCTGGTATTCGAACCAGGCCTGGTTGCCCGCGACCTTGAGCGTCTGCGCGGGCACCCAACCGTCCGTGCCGGCAAATTCCTGGATCGACTGCCAGCCGTTCCAGGAGATCTCGTGGTTGTCCCAGATGCACACGAAGGGCCATCTGGCGCGCGCGTCCTGCAAATCCGGATCCAGCAGGTAGGCCTTGTAGGCGACGCGGTAATCCTCCAGCGAGTCCGGCACCCAGAAGCGATTCTTGGCGACGACCTTGCCCTTCGGGTACTTGATCGGGAAGGTGAGCTTGCGGTCGTAGCGGCCGTTCTTGACCTGATCGGGGTACTGCACCACCTCGTAGATGAAATCGCCCAGGTGCAGCACGAAACCGATCCGCTCCTCGGGCGCGGCGCGCTCGTCCTCGAAGATCATCTTGCGATAGGCGTTCATCGCGCCCTCGGGCAGGCACTGGCAACTGACGAAAGCGAAGCGCGCAGGCTGGGAATCGTCGGGGGCGGGCGCGGTCAGCGTGCGGCCGATGCGGCTGCCGCTGCCGTCCTCGTCGACAAAGCGGTACCAGTATTCGCGTGCCGGTTGCAGGTCCGCGACGAGCACGCGGCAGGTCCAGTCGCTCTCGGGCAACACCCGCACCGCCGTCGTCGCGATCACGCGCGTGAACGCCGGATCGTCCGCTATTTCCACCAGCAAGGTGGCGCTCTTGCGCCCGTCCGCATACGGGCGTCGCGTCCAGAGAAGGACGCTTTGCTCATCGGGATCGCCCGATGCGACACCTTGCGGATACAGGTCGCGGCGCTCGCGCCAGCCACTCGATGAAGGGCGCACGGGCACACAGCCCGAGGCCAGGGTCGCGCCCAGTGCGGCGGCGAGTTTCAGGAACTGGCGGCGGTCGACGGTCGGCATATCGGTCACTCCCCTGCGCGGATCGCGATGATCGATGCGCAGGGACGCTAGACCTGATCAAGGGCCGGTGAGCGTGCCGGAAGTACTGCGGCGGGAAATAGTTCCAAATAATGGCCGCAGGGGCTAAGGGAAAAGTGTCCCTGATACCGTTTCCACCGCTCCTACTTTTTGCCTCGAAGCCACCTACTGCAGTCGCTAAGAAATACTACTCTGACCCATGTTTTCAACCGTCAAAAGCTTGAGAAGAATTTGATCCGATCAAACACTCAGCAGCTTTGACCTGACACCCTTCACCCCTCATCGCCAAGCGCATCCGACAACACCGACTGGTACAAATCCAAGCGCAGCCCCGTCAGCACCGACCACCAACTCGCGCCATACAAAATTACAAGAAACGCGGCAGCGATCAACTCCAGATAGTTCACGCTTCCAGACCACGTAAAGCTGCGCACTTGCAGAAACAAAGCGACGACCAACGGAAGAATCCCCAATCTCTCAACCCCACCACTTAGTAGCCCGAGCTTCCGTCTCATCGTCTCGCTTCGACGACGGACATAACCCAGGCCATCTCGAAGAGTGGTGGACGGATAGCCGCGCAGCCACTCGATCAATTGGCGATAACGCGCGTAATCCACATCCATTGCACCAGCGAAGACCGCTTTTCCCTGGCGTAAACTTTTCCAATCACGCTTCAGCTGCAAGACAAAGCTCGTGACGAGGCCGATGACCTCCGCTGCCCCACCAACGACGACCAACCAGATTCGTCCCGGGATGGACGGGAAGAAAATTCCCGTCATGCCGACAAGCGCCCCAACCATCCCAACGAGCAGAAAAGCCCTCACTTTTCCGGCCGCATCTATCAACGGGATGTCAGGCGAATACTTGGCGACTTCTTCTTCCAGCAGGGCGAAAGTGAAATCTGGGCGGTCTGTGCGCATGCATTAGTCTTTCGCTTTGGGAAAGTGCCGTACCGCTGTTTAGAAGCCGCTGATGGCGGCCCCAGAGAAATACTACTCTGACCCCTGTTTTGGAAAATTGCTTCAAGAACTGAAGTCAAAAAAAGGGGCCAGAGTGAATTTCTGTTTCAAACGGAAATTTACTCTGGCCCCTTTGTTGGCGGTTATTTTTTTGGAGGCGGTGGCGGTGGCGGAGGTGGAGGTCTGGGCGGAACGACGCTGGGATTCGGCTTCATTCCCTTCGTGACGCCTTCATTCAGTGGAATCGGCTTCTTCTTGTCAACCATTTTTCTTCCCTCTCGGCTGCTCGATGATCAACAGATCTTCTTTCGAACAAATATACATGGCCTCTACCTCATACCAAAACTTGTGGTCGTCAGCGCGATACACCCTCACATCTCTCAGCAAAACTTCACGGCATCCGTCCTGTTCGGAATGGCTCTCCCTAACCCCTTCAACGAGCTTATTTTGATCAGGCAACAAAATTCTGACCCATGCCACGTCCGACGAATTCAGATAGTAATAAAACAGCGAATCATCGCCATACTTTTCGGTGATACCGAATTTCGCGGCCAACCGGTGAATCCCTCTAGTGTTTATCGCGATCGTGCAAATGAGTCCCAAGCATAGCCCAACACAGACGACACCAAGAATTTCCGGGAAATTGATGACTGATTGCGACTGATCAAGCGAGCTCCAAAAGGTCAACAGCTGATATTGGCCGCCGAATAACATCGCAAGGAGCATCACTATCTGAGCAACCAAATAAGATGCAGCCCCGAGCAGAACCGAATTCAAACCGAATCGAAACGGATCCCATGGCTTATGAACCGTAAGCCTCTCGACTACAGAAGCTGCGACGACGCCTGGCAAGAGCATAATCGTGAGTCGCACTGCAAGTTCAGAAATATCCAAGCTATAACCTCAATTAGTAGCAAATATCTTGAATTTCTGGTGATCGCTGACTAGAACGGAATGTCGTCGTCGCCTGGAAGCGGTCTATGATCGCTGCTATGGACCGGCACGGGCAGATTACAAACAATGTGAAGGTTCAGGATATCGTCCCTGTCCATAAACATAACCTGGCTCCGCTTGGACGCATCTAGCTTGCCTCCTAACCAATTTCTCGCTTGCTTGGTGATTACCCCGCCCGCAACTATGAATGCGTGGTCCACGAGCACCCGCCTACTCGTCTCTGGATCGAAGATTTCGTGCCCTAACATCATGAGAGCCTGATTGAATATCTCAGCGATGTTTGCGTTCGAGCCTTGGCTAGTGCCCGATGAATCGAGTTTTCCCTTTTTCGCCTGTACGCCAAAGTAAAGAACATGTTGAGTCGGCAGAACGTAACGCATCCAGACGTCCTTGCCGTATTCGAGTGCCTTATCCTTGTGACCAGCTGACGTAATTTTATGAAAGCCGAGCTGACGAAAAAGGGGGAGCAGCACATCCTCGATTAATTCGTCTTCAGAGCATTTATCGAGGAAGCGCTCCAACCGATCCCGTCGCGACAGCTCATCTGGCGTGAAAGGTCGATGTGGATTTGCAGCCGTAGACACCGTCTTTGTTCCGACGTGACGAAGATATAATTGATCGTCCTCGCCATAGAAGGCTTCGTAACCCTCTCGAGAAAACGGTTTGTTCAGTGCATCGAGCGCACGAACCCTTCCGGCATCGTCGTCCGCCGCATCTGCCTTGAGCATAAGGATTCTGAAAACGTGAACAAACCTTTCGGGAAGGACAAACGCCGCTGACTGCGGCTCATTTAGCAATTCAGCAAGTCTGTCCGACGTCCAAATCCATCGAGTGGAACCGTCATGGACAAAATCGAGATCACACTCCTGAAAAAAGCGAGTGATATACGAGCTTGACCGATATTCAAAATGGTCGGCGTCGCCAATGACCATTTCTGCAAGTTCGCGGAGGCTGCGATCTCTAAACTTCATAACGTTCTCGATGCATTACAACACCACATCAAAACAGGGGGCAGAGTACCTTTTCCGGCACACAACCGGGGTCAGAGTACCTTTTCGACCGTAGCTGTGGCGAAACTCACCACAATCTCCCGCAACTCTCTCTCAATCATCCCCACCCCCCCCTTCGCGGATTCGGCAAGCAACGATCGCGTTCGGAAATATTTACGTCGACCGCAGCGAGCAAGGCCTGCGTTCGCAGCCAACGATACGGGTCGAATCAATCCGCGCCTTTGTCGAAAGACGGACCACGCAATGCATCGGGACGCCCGTCGGCAAGGGCTTGCGAGAACAGACCACAAGGAAATGGAAGGGACTGGAAGTAATTGAATACCTCCGCCCCCTTTTGATCCAAACGAGAATTTACTCAGACCCCTTGTTTTCCATCCTGCCGCGCAGCTGCGCCAGTTCGTCCTGCAGCGCCGCTATGCGCTGGTCTTTTTCCTTCAGCGCCGCCAACACCTCCTCGGCCTCGAAGCGCGGCGGAATGTGCTGCGGGCAGTTGGCGTCCCAGGCGTTTACCGTGAACAGCATTACCTGTTCCGGCCTGGCCTCGTAGCCTTCGGGCATGAGCTGCGCAAGCAGCGCGTCCGTGGCCTCGGTCATGCGCGCCTGACCCCATATCTTGACGCGCTTGCGCCGGCGGTAGTCGATCAGGAACAGATGCGCTTTCGGGTTCTCGGTGAGATTGCCGCTGCTGATGTACTGGCGGTTGCCGGCGAAATCGACGAAGCCCAGCGTGCGCGCATCCAGCACGCGCAGGAATCCCGGCGGGCCGCCGCGGTGCTGGATATAGGGCTGACCGTCGCTGTTGACGGTCGCCAGGAAGACGCTGCGTTGTTCGCCGATGAACGCTTCGAGCTCGGGCGTGATCGCGATCGCCCAGGAGCCGTTCGCTTCCATCTTCGCGTAAGCGCGGCGCGAACCCTTGCGTGCCTGCAGGTCCTTGACTGCAGGCGTGAAAGCGATGTCGCTGCTGTAGTGCGGTGTGTCCATGCGGACCTCAGAGGCCGAGCGCGCTCAGCGAAGGCTGTGCCTCTGGACGACGACCGAGCGGCCAGTGGAACAGGCGCTCGTCCTCGCGGATCGGCACATCGTTGATGCTGGCGATGCGGGTGCGCATCAGCCCGTGTTGGTCGAACTCCCAGTTCTCGTTGCCGTAGCTGCGCTGCCAGTCGCCGCGCGCGCTCTGCCATTCATAGGCGAAGCGCACGGCGATGCGGTTGTCGCGAAAGCTCCATAGTTCCTTGGCCAGCCGGTACTCGCGCTCGCGCTGCCACTTGCGCGCCAGGAATGCTTCGATGGCCGCGCGGCCTTGCAGGAATTCGCCGCGATTGCGCCAGCGGCTGTCGACCGAATAGGCCTGCGCGACCCGGGACGGATCGCGCGAATTCCAGGCGTCCTCGGCCAGGCGCACTTTCTGCGTGGCGGTTTCCAGGGTGAACGGCGGCAGTGGCGGACGATCCATGTGCGATCCAGAAAATTTGTGGGAAGACGAATCGCCGGCCGCGTTGCCACGGCCGGCGTTGTTCTCGCGCTGGGCTTACGCGGCCTGGCGCAACGCGACCACCGGGAAGTCGATCTCGGTCTTGGCCACTTCGTTGATGTAGTTGGTCCAGGTGTTGAGCGCGACGTGCTGGACGATCTCGATGACCTGCGCATCGCTGTAGCCGGCGGCCTTCACCGCGAGCACGTCGTCGGCGCTGACCTTGCCGCGCAATTGCGTGACCTTGGCGGCGAAGTGCACGGCGGCGGCGGCCTTGACGTCGTTCGAGGTCCCGCTGCGGTTGGCTGCGATCTCGGCGTCGTCGAGCTTGGCCAGGTTCTTGCCGAGGAAGGCGTGCGCCGAGAGGCAATACGCGCAACCGTTGATCTCGGCCACGGCCAGGGCGATGCGCTCGCGGGTCGGCGCCGGCAGGGCACCCTTGGCCAGCGCGCCGGACATGCCGAGATAGCCTTCGAGCGCGGCCGGGCTGGTGGCGACCAGGCGGAACAGGTTGGGAACCGAGCCGAGCTGCTGGTTCACAGCCTGCAGCAGCGGCTGGGCGGCGGCGGGCGCGGATTCGATGCTGGCGGGGATGGCGATACGGGACATGGCGTTCTCCTGGGGTCTTGCGGTAATGGGCGTTGCGCCCGGTGGAGAAAGCCTAAGTAGTTCCGATGATTGGAACTAGACTGGATATAATGGAATCATCCTTCCGAATACTGGAATAGTTGGCATGGACCGTCTCGAGGCGATGACCGTCTTCCTCAGCGCCGTGGAGGGCGGCAGCCTGTCCGCCGCCGGCCGCAAACTCGGCATGCCGCTGGCCACCATCAGCCGCAAGCTCTCCGATCTGGAAGCGCATCTGAAAGCGCGCCTGCTCAATCGCTCGACCCGCCGCCTGACGCTCACCGATGCCGGCCGCGATTACCTGGCCGCCTGCAAGCGCATCCTCGAAGACGTCACCGACGCCGAGCGCGCCGCCGCTGGCGAGTTCAGCGAGCCGCGCGGCGACCTGGTGGTGACCGCGCCGATCGTGTTCGGCCGGCTGCATGTTCTGCCGGTGATCGCCGAATTCCTCAGTGCCTACCCCGAAGTCAACGTGCGCCTGGTCCAGGGCGACCGCGTCGTCCATCTGCTCGACGAGCACGTCGACTTGGCCGTGCGCATCGGCGAGCTTCCCGACAGCCGGTTGACGGCCACGCGTCTAGGCGCCATCCGCCGCGTGGTTTGCGCCAGCCCGGATTATCTTTCCGCGCACGGACAGCCGGCGTCGCCGGGTGAACTCAGCGACCACCGCTGCATCACCTTCGATGCGATGAGTGCGCCCGAGGCCTGGAGCTTCCGGGTGGACGGCGCCGACATCAGCGTCCCGGTGCGCTCGCGGCTGATGGTCAACACCGCCGAAGCCGCCATCGATGCGGCGACAACCGGCGTCGGCGTGACCCGCGTGCTTTCCTACCAGATCGAGACGGCGCAACGCAGCGGCCAATTACAGGCTGTCTTGCGGGAGTTCGAACCCGCGCCGCTGCCGGTCAGCCTCGTCTACCCCGGCCAGCGGCGCCTGCCGCTGAAACTGCGCGCCTTTCTCGATTACGCGACGCCGCGCCTGCGGGAGAGGCTTGCCACCGGCGACTGAAATGGGCGCGGGCACTCATCTACGCCCAGTCGATCAGCTGCTGACGCTCCACCTCGGCGGTCGCGGAGACGGCCCGCGACCTGTTTCATTTCGATCACATATTGCGGCGATATTCGCCACCGACATCGTAAAGCGCGTGACTGATCTGGCCCAGCGAGTGCGTCTTCACTGCTTCCATCAATGCGGCGAAGATGTTCTTGCGGTCGCGGGCGGTGGTTTGGAGGTAGGTGAGGCCAGTTGCGGAAGAAGCTCCCTCACCCTGCCCTCTCCCGGGGGGAGAGGAGGAAGTTGCTTGGAAGGAAGTCGGCAGTGAATTGCGCAGCGTCTGGAACGTCTTGACGTTGTCGATCTGCTGCGCCTTCTCGGGTTCGGTGCTGCGGATCAGTTCGATCGTCGTGGCGATTTCGCCGCCGTGTTCCTTGGGCAGGAAGGTATTCACGCCAATCAACGGCAACGAGCCATCGTGCTTCTTATGCTCGTAGTACATCGACTCTTCCTGGATCTTGCCGCGCTGGTACATGGTGTCCATCGCGCCGAGCACGCCGCCGCGTTCGGATAGCGCTTCGAATTCTTTGTACACGGCTTCCTCGACGATGTCGGTGAGCTCGTCGACGATGAAGCTGCCCTGCCAGGGGTTCTCGCAGAAGTTCAGGCCGAGTTCCTTGGTGATGATCATCTGGATGGCGACAGCGCGGCGCACGCTTTCTTCGGTCGGCGTGGTGATCGCTTCGTCGTAGGCGTTGGTATGCAGGCTGTTGCAGTTGTCGAACAACGCGTACAGCGCCTGCAGCGTGGTGCGGATGTCGTTGAACTGGATTTCCTGCGCGTGCAGCGATCGCCCGCTGGTCTGGATGTGGTACTTCATCATCTGGCTGCGCGGGTCGGCGCCGTAACGCTCGCGCATCGCGCGCGCCCAGATGCGCCGGGCGACGCGGCCGATGACGGTGTATTCCGGGTCCATGCCGTTGCTGAAGAAGAAGCTCAGGTTCGGCGCGAAGTCGTCGACCTTCATGCCGCGCGCGAGGTAGTACTCGACGATGGTGAAGCCGTTGCTGAGAGTGAACGCCAATTGAGAAATGGGATTCGCGCCGGCTTCGGCGATGTGATAACCGCTGATCGACACCGAATAGAAATTGCGCACCTTGTTGTCGACAAAGAACTGCTGGATGTCGCCCATCATGCGCAGCGCGAACTCGGTGCTGAAGATGCAGGTGTTCTGCGCCTGGTCTTCCTTGAGGATGTCGGCCTGCACGGTGCCGCGCACGGTGGACAGCGTCTCGGCGCGGATCTTGCCGTAGACCTCAGGTTCAAGCAGCTGATCGCCGGTGATGCCGAGCAGCGCCAGACCGAGGCCGTTGTTCGTCGGCGGCAGTTCGCCATCGTAAGTCGGGGCTTTCTTGCCTTTGAAAAATTCCTTGATCTTTTTTTCTGCAGCAGACCAGCGCGCGGGCTCCGCCTTGAGGTATTTCTCGACTTGCTGATCGACGGCCGTGTTCATGAACATCGCCAGGATCATCGGCGCCGGGCCGTTGATGGTCATCGATACCGACGTGGTCGGCGCGCACAGATCAAAGCCCGAGTAGAGCTTTTTCATGTCGTCGAGCGTGGCGATGTTGACGCCGGAGTTGCCGACCTTGCCGTAGATGTCCGGGCGCATCGCCGGGTCTTCGCCGTACAGCGTGACCGAGTCGAACGCGGTGGACAGACGCGCGGCGGGCTGGCCGACACTGAGGTAATGGAAGCGGCGATTGGTGCGCTCGGGCGTGCCTTCGCCGGCGAACATGCGGATCGGATCCTCGCCGACGCGGCGATACGGATACACGCCGCCGGTGTACGGATAGGCGCCGGGCAGGTTTTCCTTCATGAGGAAGGTCAGCAACTCGCCCCAGGATTTGTACGTGGGCGCGGCGATCTTCGGAATCTTCTGGTGACTCAGCGACTGCCGGTAATTTTCGACCTTGATCGCCTTGCCGCGCACTTCGTATTCGGTCACGTCATCGGTGATCGACTTCAGACGCGCCGGCCATTCGCGCAGCAGATGCACGGCGTCGGCGCTGAGTGCCTTGACCGCGTCCTGGTAGCGTTGGCGGAGGATAAGCAGGCTGCGATCTACCGTTGCCGCTGTAGGAGCGACGCGAGTCGCGATGCCTTTCTGATTTTGATCGGCGGCGGAAGTCGCGGTCATGCCCGCTCCTGCGACGTCATCGTCGCTGCGGCTCTGCTCCCACTTGAATTTGATCTTGCGGCGATCGCCCTGATAGCTGCGGCGATCGGCACCGGATTGGTAGTTGGCGCCGATGTCGCTGCTACCCGCGGGCGACGCGGTGGCGGGCGCGACGAGATTGATGGCGATGTCGGCGGCATCGTAGAGGCCGAGCATGGGCGGCAATTTTTCGTCACCGATATCTTTCAACGATTGCCAGTACGACTGCGCACGGTCGGCGGCTTCGGCCTGCTTGTCGATGCCGCTGTTGATCGCCCTGCCCTGCTCGGCGATCTCGGCGAGGTAGCGCGTGCGTGCACCCGGAATGAGCACGGTGGCTCGCGGCTCTTTCAGCGAGGTGTCGAAGTGCGGATTGAAATCGCAGCGTGATGCTGTAGGAGCGACGCGAGTCGCGACCGCGTCGTTCTTGCCTGGGCTGCTGTCTTTGCGGGAGGTCGCGACTTGCGTCGCTCCTACATTGACGTCGGTCGTGCCTGGCGTCGCTCCTGCATTGATGTCGGTCGCGATTTCCATCGCTCCTACATGCAATTTTTCGCGCAGCAGGCGGCAGAGATTGACGAACATCCAGGTCACGCCGGGGTCGTTGAACTGGCTGGCAATGGTGGGATACGCGGGGACGTCTTCGTCCTTGACCATGAAGGCGACGCGATTGCGCTTCCACTGCTTGCGCACGTCGCGCAAGGCGTCTTCGGCACCGCGCTTGTCGAACTTGTTGAGCACGATCAGCTCGGCGTAGTCGAGCATGTCGATTTTTTCCAGCTGGCTGGGCGCGCCGAAATCGCTGGTCATCACGTAGACCGGGAAATCGACGAGATCGACGATTTCGGAATCGGACTGGCCGATGCCGGCGGTTTCGACCAGCACGAGGTCGTAGCCCTGCCCTTTCAGGAACGCGATGCAGTCTTTCAGCACGATATTGGTGGCGACGTGCTGGCGACGCGTGGCCATCGAGCGCATGAAGATGCGCGGGCTGCGCAGCGAGTTCATGCGGATGCGGTCGCCGAGCAGGGCGCCACCGCTGCGGCGGCGGGTCGGGTCGACCGAGATCACCGCGATGCGCATTTCGGGGAAGCTTTGCAGGAAGCGATTCATGATCTCGTCGGTGACCGACGATTTGCCGGCGCCACCGGTGCCGGTGAGGCCGATGACGGGGGCGGGGAGACGGGAGATGGGAGATGGGAGGCGTGGATTTGCCCAGGCCTTGCGCAACATCGCCAGTTCGGCGTCGGTAAATTCGCCCTGTTCAATGCGAGACAGATAACGACCGACGGCGATCTCATCGTCGATTGACGGAAGCTCGGGCATGCCCTTCTCCCGTTTCCCGTCTCTCGTCTCCCGGCCGCGCCGCGTACGCGCGACGAGATCCTCGATCATCGCGACCAGACCCATCTGCATGCCGTCGTTGGGGTGGTAGATGCGCTCGACGCCGTAGTCCTGCAGTTCCTTGATCTCTTCCGGCGTGATGGTGCCGCCGCCGCCGCCGAACACGCGGATGTGCGAGGCGCCGCGCTCTTTGAGCATGTCGACCATGTATTTGAAATATTCGACGTGCCCGCCCTGGTAGGACGAGAGCGCGATGCCGTCGGCGTCTTCCTGCAGCGCGGCGCGGACGACATCCTCGACGCTGCGGTTGTGGCCGAGGTGGATGACTTCCGCGCCCTGCGCCTGGATCAGCCGACGCATGATGTTGATGGCGGCGTCGTGGCCGTCGAACAGGCTGGCGGCGGTGACGAAACGCAGCGGACTGCGTTCGGTCTGGGAGTCGGCGTCGGGCAGATGGTTGGCGGCGGTGCTCATGGCTGTTTTCCCCGGTCAAGGGGTCTTGGGTACGGACAGATCCCGATTGTAGCGCGGGGCGAATCCGGGTGGCCCCTCACCCCTCCGAGAGGGGGTTTCGTAGGAGCGATGGCAATCGCGACGGGAAATGCCGACGGCGCTGGCGTCATGGCAGGCCTTGTCGCGATTGCCATCACTCCTACGGGAACAATGGATCACGAGCGAAAAAAAGCCCGCCGAAGCGGGCCTGCCCAAAGTGAAGCAAAGGAATCGGTTAACGGGTTTCGATCTCGCGGTGCATCGGCGCGAGTTTTGCGAGCAGCTTGTTCTGCGCGTGGAAAGGGATGTGGCGTTTGTTCATCGCGACCTGCAGGTCTTCGACCAACGCGTTGAAATTGCTGCGGTCGATGTCCAGATGCGCGTGCACGGTCTTCATGTCGCGGCCGGTGTAAGTGCAGGGGCCGCCGAGGATCACGCAGAACTGTTCGACCAGATGTTTCTTGACGCCTTCCTGGTCGACATTTTCGAAGAACGGTTTGGTGCGTGGATCGGCAAGCAGTCCGCGCATCAGATCGTCCATCAGCGCGATCAGGCCTGGCTTTTCGCCGAAAGCCTTGTACACCGGCAACAGCGACGGATCGGCAGGCGCGGGATCGGCGGCGGTGGGATCGCGCAGCGGCGTCGTGTCGGCGGGCGCAGCGGGTTCGTTGTCGACGGGGATGTCGGCGTCGCTGGCAGCGGCTGCGCTGGTGGGCGGCGCCGGCGATACCGGTGGCGTGCTCTGCGCGAATGCCGGCACGGAAACAGCGACGGACAGGGCGAAGGCGAGCGCGAAACGCAGACGCAGGGAATCGATACGGATCATGGAAACTCCTTAGAAACCGACCTGCACCGAGGCGTAGAGGCCGCGCTGATGGTCTTCGGTGACGATGTTGCCGAGATTGGCGTAGGCCAGGGTCAGGGACAGGTTCTTGTTCGGCGCATAAGCGACGAAAACGTCGTACCAGTCGTCTTCCTTGGCGATGCCGAGGTTGTCGGGCTTCATGCGGTACTCGGCACCGATCGCGACGTGGCGGTTGAGCAGATACGCCGCCGAGAGTTCCAGCTGCGGGCGGTAGTTGTCGTGCAGATCACCACCGAAACCGAGAATGCCGATCTGGTTGGCTTTGGTGAAACGCAAGGTGCCGTTGAGCAGCAGGTTCTGGCCGAGATAGAGCTTGCTGGCGGAAACGTAGAAATCCACGCCGGAATCGTCTTTCGCGCCGATGTAGGCCAGCGTACCGGCCTGGTTGTTTTTCTTGTACTGCAGGCCGATCGAGATCTGCGGCAGCGCGCGATCGCTGTCGAGCACCGCCTCGCCAGCGACACGAACTTTCACGCCAACCACGTTCTGCTGGAAGGTGTAGCCACGACCGAGACCGAGTGCGGTGCCGACGTTTTCGGTGTTGAATTTCTGCTGCGCAATGCTGAGTTCGACGCGATCGTGGAAGCCGATCATCGCGCCGTAATCGTCGAGGTGGTAGGCGCCAACATTGACGTGCGTGTAGAAGGCATTCGCGCCGATCTGGTCGCGATCTTCATTCCCGCCGATCACCGCCCAGGGCGTGAGACCACCGCCGGCCGCGCCCTCGAGTTGGCTGACGCCGCCAGTGAGCAGCAACTTGCCGCTGATGTTTGCGGGCTCGGCATCGTCGGCAAATGCCGGCAGCGACGCTGCGCTCAGGGCGAGAAAAATCGACGTGCGCAGCAGGCTGCGCGCGTGAGGTATTCGGATCATGGTCTGGCCCCGATAAATCAGTGTGTGGTGGGCGCGGAGGCCGATGCGGGCGGCGGCGCGGGGGCCGTGGCGGCCGGGAGCGCGATATGCACGAGATGCCAGACCCCGGCGACGCCTTCACCACCGGCATCGCCGCGATTCTTGTCGGACGCCCAGCGATACAAGGGCTTGCCTTTGTAAGCCCATTGCCGCGAACCATCGCCACGATCGAGTACGGTGAACGACCCCATGGGCTTGGCATCGGCCTCGGCCGTGATTGGCGGCCAGAGCAGGCGGCACTGGTTGATGCATTTGCTCTTGCCGATAGGGTCGCCATCGAAGGTGTAGAGACCGCGCCCCTTGAGATCGACGAGGATGCCGTCGCGGGTGCGCACCGGTGGATAGCCGGGCTTCAAATCATCCGCCAGGGCGAACAAGGGCAGGCAAAGCAAGGCAAGCAGAACGGCACGTTTGACGGTCGACATGGAAACTCCCCTGGTTGAAATGGCGCGGCGGACCGCGACCTCCTGTTTACGCGAAAAATCGCCCGTCGGATGCAACGCTGTCAACGCCGCGGACCGACGAATGCCGAAGGCTCCGGCACGAGCTCGCCGCGGATCAGGAACAGCGCGCCCTGCGGCGCCTCGAATGCCTGGTGTCGATCGCCAGCCCGAGCCAGCAAATAGTCGCCGGCGAAATATTCGATGCCGTCATGCACGATCACGCCCTCGAGCACCAGGCACTCCTCCTCGTGCGAATGCACATGCGGCGGCACGCGCGCACCCGGCTGCACGCGCCACAGCGTGGTCTGGGTGCCGCTGTTGTCGTCGCGGCGCAGCGATTTGATCTCGACACCGGGCAACAACGTCCGCCATTCGCCCTGCTCTCTCCGGATGACGTGCACGACGGCAGCGCCGCCGGCGCCGATGCGCGCCAACAACGCGGCGCGCAAACGCGCGGCGGTATCGGGATCAGGCTGCCTCTCCGGCAGGATTCCCGCCAGCGCGGCCAGCAGGATGGCGTCGTCGGCGCGCGGATCAGTCATGTTTCAGGCCGTGTTCGACCAGCGCCGCACGCAACGCCGCCAGGCCCCGGCGCGCATGCGATTTGACGGTACCCAAAGGCAAGTCGGTCAACTGGGCGATGTCCTGATGGGTCATGTCTTGATAGAAGGCCAATCGCAGGACGCGCTGCTGGACCTCGCTCAACCTGGCGAGGGCTGCCTGCACGGCCTTGGCGGAGCTCCAGGCTTCGGCGACTTGCGCCGCATCGAGGCCTTCACAATCTGCATACGCGTCCTCGCCCGACTCCGGATGCAGGGAGATGTCGCGGGCACGACGGCGGCCACGGCGCAGGCGATCGACCGCGCGGCTCCAGGCCATGTTCTGCATCCAGGCCATGACCGAGCCGCGAGCGGGCAAGTAGTCGCCGGCTTTTTCCCAGACCTGCAGATAAAGATCACTGACCACTTCCTCGGCATCGCCCGGATGCCGCAGTACCCGGAAGATCACCGCATGGATGCGGCCCAGGCTGAGGTCGTAGAGCTGGCCGAGGGCTTCGCAATCGCGGTTGACGATGCGCTGAAGCAGACGCTGCAGGATGGTTTCGTCGGAGATCGTGGGTGGGTCGGCGAGGGCGGTAGCAAGTGTCACGCAGGCCAACCAGCAAGAGAGCGGGCGCTCATTCAACCACCGAGGTGTGCAGGCGGTATGTGAAAACCCGGGTGACGGCGGATCAATGCCGGCAAATCGCGGACAAAAAAAGGCGGCCGGAGTGCGGCCGCCGAATCCCTGCTCAAGGGTTTTGTGCCAGCCGGTTTCCGGGGAGAGACAAAGCGGCCAGGCAAGGAGGCGAACGGGGCTGCTTTGCAAAAGCGGCCAGGCCTTTTACCGCCCTCCCCGACCTGCGGCACGAGCCCCCGACTAGAGTGATTGCTTTACACTACGCCGCGCCAAGCGCCCCCGCGGCCTTGGCTTGGACCCGACAATTTCCTGAATTTCAAACACTTGCAGACGTTTTTCGAAGTCGAACCGGGGCGCCGCCCAGGTTCGATTCGGCGCACGCAAGCACGGAGCTCGCCATGATTTTCGAAACCCTCGCCCAAACCGGTCACGAAGAAGTCATTTTCTGCCACAACAAGGACGCCGGACTGAAGGCGATCATCGCCATCCACAACTCCGTGCTCGGCCCGGCCCTCGGTGGCCTGCGCATGTGGCCTTACGCGACCGAACAGGACGCGCTCAACGATGTGCTGCGCCTGAGCCGCGGCATGACCTACAAGGCGGCGGTGTCCGGCCTGAATCTCGGCGGCGGCAAGGGCGTGATCATCGGCGACCCGGGCAAGGACAAGTCGGAGGCGCTGTTCCGCGCGTTCGGTCGCTTCGTCAACTCGCTCAATGGCCGCTACATCACGGCTGAAGACGTCGGCATCGACGTCAACGACATGGAATACGTGTTCCGCGAAACCGAATTCGTCACCGGCGTGCACCAGGTGCATGGCGGCTCCGGCGATCCCTCGCCGTTCACTGCCTACGGCACGATGCAGGGCCTGATGGCCGCGCTGCAGGTGAAGTTCGGCAACGAGGACGTCGGCAAGTACAGCTACGCGGTGCAGGGCGTCGGCCACGTCGGCATGGAATTCGTCAAGCTGCTGCGCGAAAAAGGCGCCAAGGTCTTCGTCACCGACATCAACAAGGATCTGGTGCAGCGCGCGGTCGACGACCACGGTGCCGAAGCCGTCGCCGCCGACCAGATCTACGACACCGACGCCAACGTCTACTCGCCCTGCGCGCTCGGCGGCACGGTCAACGCCAACACGTTGCCGCGCCTGAAATGCCAGGTGATCTGCGGCGCCGCCAACAACCAGCTGGCCACCGACGAGATCGGCGACGAGGTGATGCGCAAGGGCATCCTGTACGCACCCGATTACGCGGTGAATGCCGGCGGCCTGATGAACGTCTCGCTGGAAATCGACGGCTACAACCGCGAGCGCGCGATGCGCATGCTGCGTACGATCTACTTCAACCTCGGTCGCATCTTCGAGATCAGCAAGCGCGACAACATCCCGACCTACAAGGCCGCCGACCGCATGGCCGAAGAGCGCATCGCCACGATCGGGAAGCTGCGCCTGCCGCATCTTGGCCAGACGGCACCGCGTTTCCAGGGGCGTCGCGGCAATTGATGCTTGGCGAGCAGTGAATGGTGAGCGGTGAGCGGAAAGCGATTCCGTTCGCCGCGTACCCCAGCCTTTCCCGCTCACTGTTCACTGCTCACCGCTAACAACGAACGGACAATCCATGCGCGCATTCCCCCTCGGCGACGATATCGATGCCCTCCGCGACGCGGTCCGCCGCTTCGCCGACAGCGAGATCGCGCCGCGCGCCGCGCAGATCGACCACGACAATCTTTTCCCCGCCGACCTGTGGCGCAAGCTCGGAGATCTCGGTGTGCTCGGCATCACCGTTCCCTCCGAATACGGTGGCAGCGACATGGGCTACCTCGCGCATCTAGTGGCGATGGAGGAAATTTCTCGCGCCTCGGGTTCGGTCGGCCTGTCTTATGTCGCGCATTCCAACCTGTGCGTGTCCAACCTCTTCGCCAACGGCAACGAGGCGCAACGGCACAAATACCTGCCGAAACTGTGCAACGGCGAACACAAGGGCGCGCTGGCGATGAGCGAGCCGGGCGCCGGCTCGGACGTGGTCGGCTCGATGACCTGCCGTGCGGAAAAGCGCGGCGACACCTGGGTCGCCAACGGCAGCAAGATGTGGATCACCAATGGCCCTGAGGCCGACGTGCTGGTCGTCTACATGCGCACCGCCGGCAAGGATGCAGGCAGCAAATGCATGACCGCCTTCATCGTCGAAAAAGGCATGAAGGGCTTTTCCACCGCGCAAAAACTCGACAAGCTCGGCATGCGCGGTTCCAACACCTGCGAACTGGTGTTTGACCAGTGCGAGATCCCCGCCGAAAACGTGCTCGGTGAAGTTCACCAGGGCGTCAAGGTACTGATGCGCGGCCTGAACACCGAACGCCTGGTGATCAGCGGTGGCCCACTCGGACTGATGCAGGCGGCGCTCGACATCACCCTGCCCTATGTGCGCGAACGCAAACAGTTCGACGTGGCGATCGGCACCTTCGGCCTGATGCAAGGCAAGATCGCCGACATGTACACCGCGCTGCAGAGCGCCCGCGCCTACGCCTACCAGGTGGCGCGCGATTTCGATGCTGGCCGCGCCTCGCGCGTGGATTCCGCCAGTTGCCTGCTGCATGCCTCGGAAGCTGCTGTGCAGGTGACGCTGGAAGCGATCCAGTCGCTGGGCGGCAACGGCTATATCAATGAGTATCCGACTGGCCGATTGCTGCGCGACGCCAAGCTGTATGCGATCGGCGCGGGCACCAACGAAATCCGCCGCATGCTGATCGGCCGTGAGTTGTTCGAAGACAAACAGTAACGCCAGCTAATATTCGAGCTCCTGTAGGAGCGACGCAAGTCGCGATTCGTGCAGACGTCACGGCGTTCGCAACTTGCGTCGCTCCTACGGACCAAGATATCCGCCAACCCTGTCCGATTCGCCTCTCACCACGCAGCGCGGGCGTGGGATAATCAGTGTTTACCCCGTTCGGCTGCCCTACGGCCAGCTACCCATCCGGAGTCGTCATGTCTGATGTCGTCATCGTCGGTGCCAAGCGCACCGCCCTCGGTTCCCTGCTCGGTCAGTTCACCGGTGTTCCCGCGCCCACGCTCGGCGCCACGGCGATCCGTGCAGCGCTGGCGCAGTCGGGTTTGCCGGGCGAAGCGGTATCGGAAGTGATCATGGGCTGCGTGTTGCCGGCGGGCCTCGGCCAGGCACCGGCCCGCCAAGCGGCGATCGCCGCCGGTCTGCCGCTCTCGGCTGGCGCGACCACGATCAACAAGGTCTGCGGCTCGGGCATGAAAGCGGTGATGCTGGGCCACGATCTGATCAAGGCTGGCTCGGCCGATGCGGTGGTTGCCGGCGGCATGGAGAGCATGACCAATGCCCCGCACCTGTTGAACGGCTCCCGCACCGGCATCCGCTTCGGCAGCGCCGAGATGCTCGACCACATGGCCTGGGATGGCTTGACCAACCCGTACGACAAGCAGCCGATGGGCGTTTTCGGCGAGCTTTGCGTCAGCAAGTACAACTTTACCCGCGAGGAGCAGGATGCCTTCGCCGCCGAATCCGTCCGTCGCGCGCTCGCCGCACAGGCTGACGGCGCGTTCAAGGACGAAATCGCACCGGTGACCGTAAGCGGCCGCAAGGGCGACGTGATCGTGGACAGCGATGAACAGCCTGGCCGCTGCGACATCGCCAAGATTCCCAGCCTGAAACCGGCTTTCAAGAAGGACGGCACCATCACTGCGGCCAGCTCATCGAGCATCAACGACGGCGCCGCCGCGTTGGTCCTCGTTTCCGGCGACCAGGCCAAGGGGCGTGGACTGAAGCCGTTGGCGCGGATCGTGGCGCACGCCACCCATTCGCAGGAGCCGGAGTGGTTCACCACCGCACCGGTCGGCGCAATCAGCAAGTTGCTGGAAAAGACCGGCTGGAGCGTCGACTCGATAGACCTGTTCGAGGTCAACGAAGCCTTTGCGACAGTTGCGATGGCACCGATGCGCGAGTTGGGCATCCCGCACGCAAAATTGAACGTCAATGGCGGCGCTTGCGCCCTCGGCCACCCGATCGGCGCCAGTGGCGCCAGGCTGATCGTGACCTTGCTGCATGCCCTGCAGCGCCGGGGCGGCAAGCGCGGCATCGCGGCACTGTGCATCGGCGGCGGCGAAGCGACGGCGATTGCCATCGAACTTGCCTAAGCGCCATAATCGCTGTCTGCAACAAATATCTTGACTAACGCAAAGAGTTTGTCATCATGTCCGCCACGTGCGCCTTCGCGCACGTTTTGTTATTAACAAACGTTAACGTCTAGACGAGGAATCACCATGTCCCTGAACAAAACCCTGCTCGCCCTGGCCCTTGGCCTGGCCCTGACCGCCTGCACCAAGCCGGCTGACCAGGCTACCGACGCCGCTGCCACCGCGACCGACGCTGCTGCCACCGCGACCGACGCCGCTGCCACCGCTGCTACCGCCGCCACCGACGCTACTGCCGCTGCGACCGACGCTGCTGCCACCGCCGCTACCGCTACCACCGACGCCGCCGCCACCGCGACCGACGCCGCTGCTACCGCGACCACCGCTGCTGCCGACGCTGCCACCACGGCCGCTGGCGCTGCCACGGACGCCGCTGCTGCCGCCACCGACGCCGCTGGCGCCGTGAAGGACGCCGCTGCTGACATGAAGGCTGAAGACGGCAAGGCTAAGAAGTAATCGTCTTTCGACTTCGGTTGAAAACATGAAAGCCGCCGACGCAAGTCGGCGGCTTTTTTCATGCCCGACGTCCAGCCGGGACGCATCGCGGCTAGGCGCATCGGAGGCAGGCGCTTAAACTTCACCGTTCCGCCATCGAGCGATATCCCATGCCCGTCCTCTCGTCCCAGATCGACCCGCGCAGCCCGGACTTCCTCGACAACGCCGACACCCTGAAATCCCTGGTCGCCGAACTCGACGGCGCGCTCGACCGAATCGCGCTCGGCGGTGGCGACAAGGCCCGCACCAAGCACACCGAACGCGGCAAGCTCCTCCCGCGCGAGCGCATCAGCGCCCTGCTCGATCCCGGCTCGCCTTTCCTGGAGTTTTCCGCCCTCGCCGGCGAAGGCATGTACGAAGGCCAGGCGCCCTGCGCCGGCGTGATCACCGGCATCGGCCGCGTGCACGGCCAGGAAATCGTCGTGGTCGCCAACGACGCCACCGTCAAGGGCGGCACCTATTTCCCGATGACGGTGAAAAAACACCTGCGCGCGCAGGAAATCGCCCTCGAAAACCACCTGCCCTGCGTCTACCTCGTCGATTCCGGCGGCGCTTTCCTGCCACTGCAGGACGAAGTCTTTCCCGATCGCGAACACTTCGGCCGCATCTTCTACAACCAGGCACAGCTGTCGGCGCGCAACATCCCGCAGATCGCCGTAGTGATGGGCAGCTGCACCGCCGGTGGCGCCTATGTGCCGGCGATGTGCGACGAAAGCATCATCGTGCGCAACCAGGGCACGATCTTCCTCGGCGGCCCGCCGCTGGTGAAGGCCGCGACCGGCGAAGTCGTCGATGCCGAATCACTGGGCGGTGCCGAGGTCCACACCGGCATTTCCGGCGTCGCCGACCACCTCGCCGAAAATGATCCGCATGCGCTGGCGATCGCCCGCGACATCCTTGCCCATCTCAATCGCAAGAAAATCCTGCCCGTCGCCGTCCAGCCTTCGCGCGAACCGGCGCATGCCGCCGGCGATCTGTACGGCATCATTCCCAAGGACACCCGCAAACCGTTCGACATTCGCGAGATCATCGCGCGCATCGTCGACGGTTCGGAATTCCAGGAGTTCAAGGCGCGCTACGGCAAGACCCTGGTCACCGGCTTTGCGCATATCCATGGCTACCCGGTCGGCATCATCGCCAACAACGGAATTCTGTTCGCCGAATCCGCGCTCAAGGGCGCGCACTTCATCGAACTGTGCAACCAGCGCAACATCCCACTGGTGTTCCTGCAGAACATCACCGGCTTCATGGTCGGCAAGAAATACGAGAACGCCGGCATTGCTAAAGACGGCGCGAAGATGGTCACCGCCGTTGCCTGCTCGCACGTGCCGAAATTCACCGTAGTGATCGGCGGCAGTTTTGGTGCCGGCAATTACGCGATGTGCGGCCGCGCCTACGGTGCACGCTTCCTGTGGATGTGGCCGAATGCGCGCATCAGCGTGATGGGCGGCGAACAGGCGTCATCGGTGCTCGCGACCGTCAAGCGCGATGGCATCGAAGCTGCCGGGAAAACCTGGACTGCCGACGAAGAGGAAGCCTTCAAAGCCCCGATCCGCGATCAGTACGAACGCCAGGGCCATCCCTTCTACGCCAGCGCCCGCCTCTGGGACGATGGCATCATCGACCCCGTCGACACCCGCCGCGTCCTCGGCCTCGGCCTCTCCGCCGCGCTCAACGCGCCGATCGAGAAATCGAACTTCGGTGTGTTCCGCATGTAGCCTGCGCATCGCGCGCGATTACGATCACAAAGTCAAAGAACTCGGCTTTCGCGTACGGCGCAACTCAGGACCGCAACTGGATGCTCAGCGGATCGGTTTTCGCGACCGGATTCGTAGCGCAGCCACCGCAACTCGAACAACCGCTGCCGCAGCCATCGCCACTGACGGTTTCGAGCGGGCGCAGCCAGCGGCCGATCGCACGCGACCACGACGGTCGCCCTGCACGCTCGAACTGATACGACAATGACGCCTGCAATCGCCAGGCCGTTTTCGGCGCATAGCGTTTGAATGCGCGCCAGGCAAAAACGCCGACGATCACCGCGACGATCAGCAGTTGCAGCGATGCGCTCATGTCAGCCAGCTCGTGATCTGGTAAGTCAGGAACGAAGCCAGATAAGCCAGCGCAAACAGATAGCCGGCGGCGATCGCGACATTGCGCCAGGAGTTTGTTTCGCGGCGGATCACCGCCAGTGTCGACAGGCATTGCGGTGCGAAAACGTACCAGGCCAGCAGCGACAGCGCGGTCGCCAGCGACCACTGCCCGCCGATGATCGTGCCCAGCTGCTGCGTGGCAACGTCACCGCCCGCCGAGATTGCATACACCGTGGCCAGCGAGGACACCGCGACTTCGCGCGCGGCCAAGCCGGGCACCAGCGCGATGCAGATCTGCCAGTTGAAACCGATCGGCGCGAATATCGTCTGCAACGCGTGGCCGATACGGCCGGCGAAACTGTAGTCGATCGCCGGCATCGTCGCGTCGACTGGCGCACCCGGGAAATTGAGCAGAAACCACAGCAGCACGGTCAGCGTCAGGATGATGCCGCCGACGCGGCGCAGGAAAATCATCGCGCGCTCGACCAGACCGATCGCCACGTCGCGGGCGTTGGGCACGCGATACGACGGCAGCTCCATCAACAAGGCGTGTTCGCTTTTGTCGCGGCGCAGATGCTTCATCACCCAGGCCACCGCCAGCACGCTGACGATGCCGAGCACGTACAGCGCGAACAACACCATGCCCTGCAGGTTGAACACACCGGCGATGCTTTGGCGCGGAATGAACGCACCGATCAGCAGCGTGTACACCGGCAGGCGCGCCGAGCATGTGGTCAACGGCGCGACTAGGATGGTGGTCAGGCGGTCGCGCGGATCCTGGATGCTGCGCGTGGCCATGATCCCGGGGATCGCGCAGGCGTAACTCGACAGCAACGGAATGAACGAGCGTCCGGTCAGGCCGACCGAGAACATCGTGCGATCGAGCAGGAAGGCCGCGCGCGGCAGATAACCCGATTCCTCGAGCACGAGGATGAACAAAAACAGGATCAGGATCTGCGGCAGAAACACGATAACGCCACCGAGGCCGGCGATGATGCCATCGACCAGCAAACCCTTGAGCAGGCCGTCAGGCATGACCGCGCCGAGATTCTGGCCCAGCATTTCGAACAACCAGGTGATCCCGTCCTGCACCGGCGCCGCCCAGGAAAACACCGCCTGGAAAATCAGGAACATCACCACCGCGAGCATCGCCAGGCCCCAGACCGGATGCAGTGCCCAGCGATCGATCGCCTCATCGATCGCCGCCGTGCGCTGCGGCATCACCACGGTATCGGCGAGCAGCTGCCGCACCTGCGCGTGCAGATCGGCCGCGGGATCGGCCTCGACCGCGGCAACGTGCGGAATCGCGCCATCGAGCTGGCGCACCAGCGCTTCGGCGCCGCCGCGTTGCACCGCGATGGTTTCCACCACCGGGATGCCGAGGCGCTGCGAAAGTTGTTCGATATCGATGGCGATGCCACGTTTGCGCGCCGCGTCCATCATGTTCAGCGCCAGCACCATCGGCCGGCCGAGGCGGCGCACTTCCAACACGAAGCGCAGATGCAGACGCAGGTTGGTGGCATCAGCGACGCAGACGATCTGATCCAGCGCCGGCTCGCCCGGATGATTTCCCTGGCAGACATCGCGGGTGATCATCTCGTCGGGGCTGGCGGCATCGAAGCTGTAGGCGCCGGGCAGATCGAGCACCGTGAACACGCGGCCCGACGGCGCGGTGATCCGGCCTTCCTTGCGCTCGACGGTGACGCCGGCGTAATTGGCGACTTTCTGCCGGCTGCCGGTGAGCTGGTTGAACAGCGCGGTCTTGCCGCAGTTCGGATTTCCTACCAGGGCGACGCGCATCGCGGTCATCGCTCAGGCCTCGACCACGACGCGTATCCGCGCCGCTTCGCTACGCCGCAGCGCGAAACGCGTGTAGCCGACCTGCACCAGCACCGGCTCGGCACCAAGCGGGCCGAATGCGACGATGCGCACCGGCTCGCCTTTCACGAAGCCCAGATCGCGCAGGCGCTTGGCGATGCCATCGCCAAGCTGCGTGTTCTCCACATCCTCAACCACCGCGGCAGCACCCTTGGCAAGCTCGGAAAGACGCACGGCCAGACCACCCGTCAAATAAGAATAGTTCTCATTATACTGATCTGAGGGCATTTGGCGACCCGCCCACGCGCCAGGCTGAACAAGCATTCCAGCTATCATTCGGACTTTCCGGCGCGACGGGTTTCCTGCATGTCCGAATCGATCCAGATCGACCAGCGCGGCGGCGTCGCCCGCGTCACGATGCAGCGTCCGGAGGTGCACAACGCCTTCGACGAACGCCTGATCGCCGACCTGACCCAGGCGCTGACCCGCCTCGATGCTGATACCGCTGTCCGCGCGGTGGTGCTGACCGGTGCCGGCTCGACCTTCTCCGCCGGCGCCGACCTGAACTGGATGCGCGGCATGGCCAGCGCCAGCGAAGCCGACAATCTCGCCGATTCCCTGCGCCTGGCGACATTGATGCGCACGCTCAACTTCATGGGCAAACCGACCATCGCGCGCGTCAACGGCTCGGCCTACGGCGGTGGCGTCGGCCTGATCGCCTGCTGCGACATCGCCATCGGCGTCGATGGCGCGAAATTCTCGCTCAGCGAAGTAAAACTCGGTCTCGTGCCGGCGGTGATCTCGCCGTATGTGATCGCCGCGATCGGTGCGCGTCACGCTCGCCGGATGTTCCTGACCGCAGAGGTGTTCGATGCCGTCGAAGCCGCGCGCATCGGCCTGCTGCACCAATGCGTCGACGCCGCGCAACTCGATGAGGCCGTCGATCGCTCCCTGCACTGGCTCGGCAAGGGCGGCCCGATCGCGCAGCGCGAAGCCAAGCAACTGGCGCTGCGCACGGCTGGCAACACACTGGAATCGGCGATGCGCATCGATGCCGACAACGCCGCATTGATCGCCAGGCTACGCGTATCCGCGGAAGGCCAGGAAGGCCTTGGCGCTTTCCTAGCGAAAAATTCCCCTCCGTGGTGCCAATAGGAGCACGCCATGATCGATCACATCGGTTTGCCGGTTTCCGATTACCGCAAGAGCAAAGCGTTCTACACACATGTGCTGACGCCGCTGGGCTACGGCCTGGTCATGGAAGTCACGCCGGAAATGACCGGCGGCAGCGACTCGCACGCCGGCTTCGGCCTGCAGAGCCGGCCGCAGTTCTGGATCGGCAGCGGTGACGCATTGCGCGGCCGCCTGCATGTCTGTTTCGCCGCTAACACACGCGCGCAGGTCGATGCCTTCCACGTCGCCGCACTCGCCGCCGGCGCCACCGACAACGGCGCGCCCGGCCTGCGACCGCTCTATCACGCCAACTACTACGGCGCGTTCGTGATCGATCCCGACGGCCACAATATCGAAGCGGTCTGCCACAGCCCCGAATGAAACCCTGCGAAGGAACGCCATGAATCTCGCCACCGAACATCGCCTCGCCTGCGGGAACACCTCGCGATGACCGTCTTGTTCGACAAGATCCTGATCGCCAATCGCGGCGAAATCGCCTGCCGCATCATCCGCAGTTGCCGCAAGCTCGGCATCCGCACGGTCGCGGTGTATTCGCAGGCCGATGCCGGTGCGCAGCATGTGCGTCTCGCCGACGAGGCGTATCCGATCGGCGGCCCGCGCCCACAGGAAAGCTATCTGCGTGGCGATGCGATCATCGCCGTCGCCAAACAATCCGGTGCGCAGGCGATTCACCCCGGCTACGGATTTCTCTCCGAAAATGCGGACTTCGCGGAAGCAGCGGAAAACGCCGGCATCGTCTTCATCGGCCCGAAAGCCGCGTCGATGCGCAAGATGGGCAGCAAGGCCGGCGCCAAGGATCTGATGGCTTCGTTCGGCGTGCCGGTGGTGCCGGGCTACACCGGCGAAGACCAGGATGCCGCGCTGCTGCAGCGCGAAGCCGACCGCATTGGCTATCCACTGATGATCAAGGCTGCGCATGGCGGCGGCGGCAAAGGCATGCGCATCGTGCGCGCCGGCGGCGAATTCAACGCCGCGCTCGAGTCCTGCCAGCGCGAAGCGAAAAACGCTTTCGGCAAGGATCGCGTTCTGCTCGAACGCTACATCGAAACGCCGCGCCATATCGAATTCCAGGTGTTCGCCGATTCCCGTGGACAGACCCTGCACCTGGGCGAACGCGAATGTTCCGCGCAGCGCCGCTACCAGAAGATCATCGAGGAATCGCCCTCGCCTTTCCTTACACCGGAACGCCGACTGCAGATGGGCGCCGCTGCCGTGCAGGCCGCGAAAGCGATCGACTACGTCAACGCCGGCACCGTCGAATTCATCGTCGGCGCCAACGGCGATTTCTATTTCATGGAAATCAATACGCGCCTGCAGGTCGAACATCCGGTGACGGAACTGGTGACGGGGCTCGATCTGGTCGAATGGCAGTTGCGCGTCGCCGCCGGTGAAGCGCTTCCACTGACGCAAGACGCCATCGAACATCGCGGCCACGCGATGGAGGTGCGGCTGTATGCCGAAGATCCGGAAAAAGGTTTCCTGCCCGGTTCCGGCAAACTCGAGGCGCTGCGCCTGCCAATCCCAAACCCGCATGTGCGTCTCGACGGCGGCGTGATCGCCGGCGACACCGTCACGATTTTCTACGACCCGATGATCGCCAAGCTCATCGTCTGGGACATCGATCGCGCCAGTGCGCTCGCACGTCTGCGCGAGGCGCTCGCCGATTGCGAAATCGTCGGTCCAAAATCCAATATCGAATTCCTCGAACAACTGATCCGGCATCCTGTGGTGGTCGAAGGCCGCATCGACACCGGCTATCTCGACAAGCATCTCGAGGAAGTGATGCCGGTCGCGGTGGCGCCCGATGCCGCCACGCTCGCCGCCGTCGTTACTGCCTGCCTGCTGCACGATGAAGCGGCGACGCGCGCGCGCGCGGCGGTATCGAGCGACCCGACCTCGCCCTGGGCGATCGCCGATGGCTGGCGGCTCGGCCACGCCGGCCAACGCCTGCTGTGCTTCGGCTGGCGCGGCGAGCGCATCGAAGTCGTCGCGCATGGCAGCGGCGGCAATTATTTGATCGAAAACGGCGGCAGCAAGATCAGTGTCGAACGCGCGTTGGTGTCCCGCGGCGTCCTGTCCGCGCAGATCGATGGCGAGACCCGACGCTTCCGTAGCCACGCCGAAACCGAACGCGTCTTCCTGCATGACGGCACGCGCCGCTGCACGCTCTCGCGCCTGCCCGCCTTCCTCGCCGATACGCTGCAGGCCGCTGGCAGCGGCGACCGCGTGCTGGCACCGATGCCCGGGCGTATCGTTCTGATCAAGGTCAAGGCCGGCGACGCCGTGACCGAAGGCCAGGAAATCGGCGTGATGGAGGCGATGAAGATGGAGTTGTCGCTGAAGGCTCCGCGCGCCGGCGTGATCGACGCGATCCAGGTGCAGGCCGGCGATTTCGTCGAAGCCGATGCAGTGTTGGTGAAACTCAAGGAGTGACGGACATGAAATCGCGTGATGTCTTCCGTGCGTCGCTGCTGCTCGCGCTTATCGTCGGCAGCAGCGCCTGTTCCACCACGTTGTTCGAATCTCTTCCGACCGGCAAGACCACGACCTGCGATGCTGCCTGGCCGGGGCGCTGGCAGGTGACCTCGCCCGGCAGCAAGACGCCCGAGGAAAAAAACTGGGTCGAGATCAATGCCGACTGCACCGACCTGACCTTCATCGATCCGGAAAAGACCCAGCACGAGAAACATGCGATCACGCTGGTGACGACGCGCGCGGGGCAGTTCCTGCGTTTCGCGAACGTCGGCGAGAAAGCCGATTGCATCGGCCCGCAATCCGATCATTGCGGGATGGAACTGATGCGTTATTCGCGCAGCGGCGACGAGATCCGAATCTACCCGCCGGATCACCGCAAGGTGCACGAAATGCTCGCCGGTAAATCACTGCCCGGTTATACCGATGTCGAAAACGACAAACCGATGTCCTCCACATCGACGGCCGCTGCGACGTCCGTCAAGGAAGATGCGCCGGCAAAGGACGCCGACGCATCCGCGGACAAGCCCGCCGAAGCCGCCAAGGAACCCACCTTCCACAACCAGATCGCCGGCAATGCCAAACAGATCGCCGCCATCCTCAAGCAGCATCCGGAACTCTTCGAAACCACACCCTGGTTGATCCTCACGCGCGACAAGGCACCAGCTGCGGGCAAGAAATAAATGACCGACCGTATCCGCATCGTCGAAGTCGGCCCGCGCGACGGGTTGCAGAACGAGAAGACGATCATCGCCGCCAGCGACAAGATCGCGCTGATCGATCGCCTGTCGCAAACCGGCCTGCAATCGATCGAAGCGACCAGCTTCGTCAGCCCGAAGTGGGTGCCGCAACTCGCCGATGCCGCGGAAGTATTCGCCGGCATCGCGAAGAAGACCGGCGTCAGCTATCCGGTGCTGGTGCCGAACGAACAGGGCTACGAACGCGCACGCAGCGTCGGCGCGAGCGAAGTGGCGATCTTCACCGCCGCTTCCGAAGCTTTCAACCGCAAGAACATCAACGCTTCGATCGACGAGAGCATCGAGCGTTTCCTGCCCGTGCTTGCACGCGCAAAAAGCGACGGCGTGAAAGTGCGCGGTTATGTGTCCACCGTGCTTGGCTGTCCGTATCAAGGCGAGGTGCCGGTCGCCGACGTCGTGCGCGTTGCCAAGCGCTTGCATGACCTCGGCTGCTACGAAATCTCGCTGGGCGACACCATCGGTGTCGGCACGCCGGCGAGAGCGCGCGCGATGCTGCATGCCGTCGCCGCGGAAGTACCGATGTCGGCATTGGCCGTGCATTTCCACGACACCTACGGCCAGGCGCTGGCCAATATCCTGGCCTGCATCGAGGAAGGCGTGCGCGTCCTCGATTCCGCCGTCTCCGGCACTGGCGGTTGCCCGTATGCGAAAGGTGCGAGCGGCAACGTCGCCAGCGAAGATGTCGTCTACATGCTCGAAGGCATGGGCCTGCGCACCGGTGTCGACCTGGACAAGCTCATCGAAACCGGCGTCTGGCTGTCCGGCCTGCTGCATCGTGACACCGGCAGCAAGGTGGCGAAGGCGCGCAGCAGCACTTGAGCAATCGCTGGTGCTAACCTGCCCGCAGAGGGACGGCGACCATGGGCGGAAGCGACAGTCGATCCGATGACGAATACCCAGCCATCCCCGGCGATGCGGTGGTTCGCGCCGAACTCGCCCTCGCCGATCTGCGCCGCCTGCTTGCGCAAAAGGATCTTCCCGACAGCGCGGCGACACGCCTGACCGCGGCGATCGCGGCGATCACCGCGATGATCCGCGACGCGCAGGCCGAGCGCATCCGCTACGAAGGCCTGTTCAACGCCCTGCCCGATCCGGTCAGCATCATCGACGACGACGGCCGCATCATCGACCTCAACCAGGCCGGGCTCGATGCCTACGGCCGGCCACGCGGCGAACTCGTCGGCCGGCTCGTGCATGTGATCAATCCCGATCTTCCGCGCGACCACATGGGGCCGGTGCTGGAAACGCTCAATCGCGGCGCCAGCTACGTCATCGAAGTCAACAACATGCGCGCCGACGGCAGCCGTTTCCCGGTCGAGGTGCACTCGGCGGCGTTCAACGATCGCGGCGTGCGCCACATCGTCGCGGTCGCGCGCGATCTCAGCAGCCGCCATGAAGCCGAGCAGCGTTACTGGCAGCTGATGGAAAGCATCGACAAGGGCATCCTGATCCAGGACCACGGCGGTCGCATCCTGTCGGGCAATCCCGCCGCGTTGCGCATGTTCGGCATCGATCATGGCGAAAGCCTCGCCGACGCGCTGCATTTTTCCCGATGGCTGGTCGTTGACGAACGCGGGCGACAGATTCCATTCGACGACATGCCGCCGATCCGCGCGCTGCATACCGGCAAGACCATCGAGAGCACGCTGCTCGGCCTCTATCACCAGCAGAGCAAGCAACTGAGCTGGCTGTCGGTGACCTCGGTGCCGCAATACGCCGCAGGCGCGAGTCAACCGCACCAGGTACTCACCATGTTCAGCGACGTCACCGCGCTCAAGCGCGACAGTGCGTTGTTCGATCGCGCGCAGGCACTGGCGCGCATCGGCGGCTGGGAGTGGGATGCCGCACGTGGCCGTCTGTATCTCACTGACGAAGCGCTGCGCATCATCGGCCGCGAGAACGATCCGCCGATCGACCTGCCCGATGCGATATCGCTGATCACCGCGCAGGATCGCCCCGCGGTCGAGGCCGCGGTCGCGCGCCTGTTCAATGAAGGCGGCAGCTTCGATCTGGAAGTATTCGGGTATCGCCCCGATGGCAGCGCGCTATGGGCACGCATGATCGGCGAGGCCGAAGGTCGCGGCGCGATGGCCACGCGCATCACCGGCACCGTGCAGGACATCACCGCACGCAAGCAGGAAGAGGAATGCCTGCGCGTGCTGGCGCGCACCGACCCGCTCACCGGCCTGCTCAACCGCGATGGCATGATGTCCGAGATCGCTGCGCGGCTGGCGCGCGCCGACGCCGATACCGCGCTGTTCTACGTGGACCTCGATCGATTCAAGATGGTCAACGACGTGCTCGGCCACGGCGCCGGCGATCTGGCCTTGATCGCGGCGGCGCAGCGCCTGCGCCGCGTGGTCGGCGATCACGCGGCGCTGGCGCGTTTTGGCGGCGACGAATTCCTGGTGGTGCTCGATCCGGCATTGCGCAGCGAAACCCCGGAACAACTCGCCGAACGCATCACCGAAGTTTTCGCGGAAAGTTTCCGCGTCGGCGACGAGGATTTCTCGATCACCGCAAGCATCGGCCTTGCCTGCGCATCGGACGGCGCCCGTCACCCGGAGGAATTGCTCAGCAACGCCGATGCCGCGATGTATCACGCCAAGCGTCGCGGCCGGAATGCCTGGCAACGCTTCAATCCAGGCCTCGCCCGCCGCCAGCAGGATCGGCTGCAGATCGAGGCGCAGCTGCGCAAGGCGCTGGACAACGACGAATTCCATCTGTTGTACCAACCGCTGGTATCCCTGCACGACGGTCGCATCTACGCCGCCGAGGCATTGATCCGCTGGCGTCATCGCACGCTCGGAGAAATTCAGCCGGACAGCTTCATTCCCCAGGCCGAAGCCACCGGCGACATCGTGCGCATCGGCGCCTGGGTGATCGGTGCGGCCTGCGCGCAGATCTGCGCCTGGCGCGAGGCTGGCCTGGCCATCGAACGGGTGACGGTGAATGTTTCGTACCGGCAGTTTCTTGGCGAGGAACTGCCGCAGGTCGTCGCGAGCGCCCTGGAAAAATACCGTTTGCCGGGGTCGGCGCTGGAACTGGAAATCACCGAGCGCGTGCTGATCGAGGATGCCCCCGACACGCTCGCCACCTTCGCCACCCTGCGCAAGCTCGGTGTCGGCGTGGTGATCGATGATTTCGGCGAGGGCTACAGCGCGCTCAATTATCTTCGTCGCCTGCCGATCCAGGGACTGAAACTGAGCCGGCAATTCCTCGAAGGCGTACCCGGCGATGTCTCCGATGTCGCGATCTGCCAGGCCGTCGCCGGCATGGCCCGCGGCCTCGGGCTTTCGATCGTCGCCGAGGGTGTGGAAACCGAAGCGCAACGCGATTTCATGCTCGGCCTGGGCATCAATCGCGGCCAAGGTCTTTTCTACAGCGAACCGCTGCCGCCCACGAAGATCGAGGAATATATCCGTCGACACTCAGGGTGAGCGCTGCTGCCTACACCTGTTTTTTCGTCATCATCTCAGCGAACTTCCACCATCATTCCGGCGGCTTTCAACAGCGGAGCTGCTCAAGCCGGGATGACGGTGATTGTTGAGACGGGAAAGGAAAAAATTTCCCGCTCGTTCACGCCGGCACGAAAGCTCGACTAGACTCTCCCCATGGACTTCCTCATCCGCAGCATCACTTCCGCCGACGACGCCACAATGGCGCGCGTCATCCGCACCGTCATGCCGGAATTCGGCGCCACCGGCGACGGTTTCGCGATCAACGATCCGGAAGTCGATTGGCTGTCGAAAGCCTATGCGGAGCCGCGCTGCGCGTATTTCGTCGTCGAACGCGACGGCGTGGTGATGGGCGGCGGTGGCGTCGCCCCGCTGGTCGGCGGCGGCGAGGGCGTGTGCGAACTGCGCAAGATGTATTTCCTGCCCGCGCTGCGTGGTCTCGGCGCCGGCAGCGCGCTGATGCGGCACTGCCTCGATGCCGCGCGCGGCATCGGCTTCCGCGAGTGCTACCTGGAAACCCTGCGCGGCATGGATGCCGCCAAGAAGTTATACGAACGCACCGGCTTCCAGCGCATCCCCGGCCCGATGGGCGCCACCGGGCACGGCGGCTGCAACGCCTTCTACCTGCTGCCCTTGTAGGAGCGCTGTAGGAGCGGCTTTAGCCGCGAAAGGGATAGCGGAAGCGGCCGTCGCGACCGGATGAGCGAAAGATGGT
>NZ_DATGBO010000017.1:0-19958 GCF_035312645.1 Arenimonas sp. | reverse complement strand
TTCGCTGCCGATCAAGCAGGTGATCGCGATCCGCACGCCGCTGCCGCCGCATCTCGCGCCGGAGTTCGCCTACGACGCGAACACGTGGAAGGAGTGGTACGGCGACAAGAGCCGCGACGATCTGATCATCGTCAATTCCGGCGAGCTCGACGGCATGGGCTACAAGCAGGCGTTCGAACATCTGGTGACGAAGTTCGAGCGCGAAAAAGCCGGCGCGCGCCGGGTGAATTTCCGCCTGCGCGACTGGGGCGTGAGCCGCCAGCGCTACTGGGGCTGCCCGATCCCGATCATCTACTGCGGTAAATGCGAAGCGGTGCCAGTGCCGGAAGAGCAACTGCCGGTGGTGCTGCCCGAGGATGTCGAATTCACCGGCATGAAATCGCCGATCAAGGCCGATCCCGAATGGCGCAAGACCACCTGTCCGAATTGCGGCGGCCCGGCCGAGCGTGAGACCGACACCTTCGACACGTTCATGGAGTCGAGCTGGTACTACGCGCGCTACACCTCGCCGGGCGCGAGCGATCTGGTCGATGAGCGCGCGAACCACTGGCTGCCGGTCGACCAGTACATCGGCGGCATCGAGCACGCGATCATGCATCTGATGTATTTCCGCTTCTATCACAAGCTCATGCGCGACGCGGGCCTGGTGAAGAGCGACGAGCCGGCGACGAATCTGCTGTGCCAGGGCATGGTGATTGCGGATACGTTTTACCGGGAAATGGGAGACGGGAGACGGGAGTGGCATAACCCAGACGACGTCGACGTCGTCCTAGACGAGCGCGCGCGCGTCACCGGCGCGACGCTGAAATCCGATGGCCTGCCGGTGCTGATCGGCGGCACCGAGAAAATGTCGAAGTCGAAAAACAACGGCATCGATCCGCAGACCATGGTCGACAAATACGGCGCCGATACCGTGCGCCTGTTCTCGATGTTCGCCGCGCCGCCGGAACAATCGCTGGACTGGAACGAGTCCGGCGTTGAAGGCATGTCGCGGTTCCTGCGCCGCTTGTGGACGCAGGTGCAGAAACATGTTGCCGACGCCGCCGCGCCGAAGCTCGATATCGCGGCCTTGTCGCCGGCAGCGAAAACCCTGCGTCGCCAGCTGCACGAAACCATCGCCAAGGTCGCCGACGATTACGGCCGTCGCTACACCTTCAACACCGCGATCGCGGCGGTGATGGAGTTGCTGAACGCGCTGGCGAAATTCGACGAAGCCGGCGACAACGCGCGCGCGCTGCGCCAGGAAGCGTTCGAAGCGGTGACGCTGCTGCTCAATCCGATCACCCCACACTCCGCCCATGCGCTGTGGCAGGCGCTGGGGCATGCCGAGACGACGCTGGAAGACGTCGCATTCCCGGCTGCCGATGCCGCGGCACTGGTCCGCGACGCGCTCACGCTGGCGGTGCAGGTCAACGGCAAACTTCGCGGTACCATCGACGTCGCGGTGGGCGCGGAGCGGGGCGAGATCGAGGCGCTCGCCCAGGCCGAGCCGAACGTGGTCAAATTCCTTGAAGGGCAGACGGTGAAGAAAATCATCGTGGTGCCCGGCAAGATCGTCAACATCGTGGCGGGGTAAACGCATGCGTCGTGTATTGATCACTCTCATCGTCGCCTGCGCGCTTTCCGCCTGCGGCTTCCATCCGCGGCAGCAGATCAAGCTGTCCGAGGCGATCGGGCCGATGAAAGTCGAAACCTCCGATCCCTACAGCCCGCTCGGCATCGAGCTGGCCAGTGCGCTCAGTCGCTCCGGCGCCGAAGCGCCCGCGGACGGCTCCGCTTCGGCTTCGCTCAAGATCATCGGCGAGACCTGGACGACCACGCCGCTGTCGCTCGACCAGTTCGCGCAGGTCCGCGAATACCTCACGCGTTATCGCGTCGATTTCGCCATGCAGTCGGCCGACGGCAAGCCGCTGATCGAGCCGCAGAGCATCGAGCTTTCCCGCGAATACACCTACGACGCGAATGCCTCCGCCGGTAGCCCGGCCGAGCAGGAACTGATCCAGCGCGAACTGCGCCGCGACATGCAGGCGGCGATCCTGCGCCGCATCGACATCGTGCTGCGCAACAAGCACTGATGGAGCTGCGGCCCGATCGCTTCGAGCGCCAGCTCGCCGGCGAGCCGTTGCGTCCGGTCTACCTGATCGCCGGCAGCGAGCCGCTGCTGGTGCAGGAATGCGCCGATGCGCTGCGTGCGAAGGCACGCGCGGAAGGCTTCGACGAGCGCGAAGTTTTCGATGCCGAAGGCAGTTTCGACTGGAACACGCTGAGCATGGGCATGGCGACGCTCAGCCTGTTCGCGACGCGGCGCGTGTTCGATCTGCGCCTGCCGACCGGCAAGCCCGGCCGCGACGGCGCCGAGGCGATCAGCGCCTATTGCAACAATCCGCCGCCCGATACGGTGCTGCTGATCACCGCGCAGGACTGGAGCAAATCGCACGCCGGAAAATGGAGCGAGGCGATCGCGCGCGTCGGCCATGTCGTGCCGATCTGGCCGGTGAAGCCGCACGAATTGCTGGAATGGCTGCAAAAACGCCTGCGCCTACGCGGGCTGGTCGCGACGCCGCAGGCGACCGCGCTGCTGGCCGAACGTGTTGAGGGCAATCTGCTGGCAGCGGCGCAGGAAATCGACAAGCTTGCCTTGCTCGCACCGGGCGAACAGATCGACGAAGCCGCGATGGATCGCTTCGTCGCCGACTCGGCGCGCTTCGATGTATTCAAACTTGTCGAAGCCGCGCTCGCCGGCGACGCGCTGCGCGCCACGCGCATGCTGCACGCGCTCAAGGCCGAGGGCGAACAGGTGCCGGGGCTGGTGCCGATCCTGGCGATGGAAGTGCTGCGCCTGGGCCAGCTCGCACGTGTGCAGGCCGATGGCGGCAACGTGATGAACGCGATGCGCGAGGCGCGCATCTGGGAAAACAAGCAGGCGTTGTACCGGCGTGCGATCGACCGGCATCCGGCGCCGCGCTGGGAAGTTTTCGTCGGCGAAACCGGGCGCATCGACCGCATCGCCAAAGGCCGCGAGTCGGGTGATGCCTGGCTGGCGCTGGAGCGGCTGCTGGTGGCGATCGCCGAAACCAGGGCGCGCCGACTGCTGGTCTCGTGATGCTGCGCATCCTCTACGGCGGCACGTTCGATCCGGTCCACACCGGGCACATCGCGGTCGCCACGGCTGCGCGCGATGCGCTCGCGGGCAAGGTCTACTTCCTGCCCTCCGGCGATCCGCCGCATCGCCCGGCACCAGGTGCGAGTGCCGAGCAGCGCGTGCGCATGATCGCGCTGGCGATCGCCGGCCAGGAAAACTTTTTTCTCGATCGCCGCGAGCTCGAGCGGGCCGGCCCCTCGTACACCATCGACACCCTGCGCGAATTGCGCGGCAAGCTGGCGCCGGAAACACCGCTGGCCTGGCTGGTCGGCGACGATGCCTTCCGCCAGCTCGCGACCTGGCACGACTGGCGCTCGCTGTTCGAGCTCTGCCATTTCGTGATCGCGACCCGGCCTGGCTACGCCCTCGACGATCTGCACGGCGATCTAGCGCAGATGTGCGCGGGGCGCTGGAGTGATCAGCCGGCGGCGTTGTCGGATCAGCCCGCAGGCCGCCTTTATCGGCTGGCGATGCCGCTGCATCCCGCCTCGGCCAGCGCGATCCGGCGCTCGCTGGCAGCTGGGCGCGGCGATCGTGGCTGGCTGCCGCCGCTGGTCGCCGAATACGTCCGCAAGCAGGGTCTGTACGCGGCAAGGGTATAATCCCCGCCGATTTGGCCCGGCCGGCTCCTCGCCGCCCACCCGATCTCCCCGCCGCCATCGAGACATTGCGTTGACCAGCCAAGCCCACGTCATCAAGACCAAAATGCCCAACCCGGCTCCCACGCCGGAGGCGCTGCTCAAGCAAGTCCATGCAGCGCTGGAAGAAATGAAAGCCAAAGACGCCGTCGAGATCGACGTGCGCGGCAAGACCAGCATCGCCGACTACCTCGTCGTCGCTTCCGGCACTTCTACCCGGCACGTGAAATCGGTCGCCGATGAAGTGGTGCAGTTCGCCAAGAAATGCGGCGTGATGCCGATCGGCGTCGAAGGCGAACGCGAGGCCGAATGGGTACTCGTCGACCTCGGCGATGTCATCGTCCATGTGATGCTGCCGCGCGTGCGCGAGTTCTATGCGCTCGAGCGCCTGTGGACCGTCGGCGATCAGCCGCCGGAAAGCGAGTAAGCCCCCGATGCAGCGCAACCTGATCACCAGCGCGCTTGAATTGCCCGAGCACCGCGTCCTCAAGAACCTCGGCATCGTGCGCGGCATCACCGTGCGTTCGCGGTCGGTGGTCGGCAATTTTCTCGGCGGCATCCAGTCGCTGTTCGGCGGCAACATCACCATCTACACGCAGCTGTGCGAACAGGCACGCATCGAGGCTTTCAACCTGATGTGCCGCGATGCCGACCGGCTGGGCGCCAACGCCATCATCTGCATGCGCTATGACGCCACCGAGGTCATGCCCGGCCTGACCGAAGTGCTGTGCTACGGCACCGCGGTGCGCGTCAGCGATGCCTCCGGAGCGGTTCCGCCGGTCGCGTGAAAGCACGGCTGATCGCCGTCGGTGAACGTGCCCCGGACTGGGTCGCGAGTGGATTTTCCGATTACCAGAAACGCCTGTCGCACTGGCTGCCGCTGGAACTGATCGAAGTCGCCGCCGGCATGCGCGGCAAGGGTCGTGACGCCGCCCGCGCGATGGCCGATGAAGGCAGCCGCGTGATTGCCGCGCTACCGAAACAGGCGCACGTGGTCACGCTTGATGGCCGTGGCAAGGCGTACTCGTCCGAACAACTCGCGCAACGCCTCGAAGCCTGGCGTCAACGAGGCCGCGATCTCGCCTTCCTGATCGGTGGCCCGGAAGGGCACGCGCCGGAAGTGATCGCCAGCGCCGACGAAAGTTGGGCGCTCGGCCCGCTGACCCTGCCGCACATGCTGGTGCGCCTGGTCGTCGCCGAGCAGATTTATCGCGCCTGCAGCCTGCTGGCGAACCATCCCTACCATCGGGCGTGAGCTCAGCGGGTGTAGGAGTGATGGCAATCGCGACCTCACGCTGCGTCGCAGGAAGTCGCGATTTCCATCGCTCCTACGGTGAATCGGTGACAGGCGCGTCGAGAAAATCCCCGATCGCCGCCAGCACTTCATCGGCGGCTTCGATCTGCGGGTAGTGCCCGACGCCAAGCAATCCGATCGCATCCGCCGTGGCGACCAGATCGCGATAGCGCGCCAGCATGTGCGCGCCGGAAATCGGATCGTCGAGACCGGCAATCACCCGCACCGGTACGTCGGTATGGACCAGCGCACCGACCCAGCGTGCGCGGAAGACGCGACGCTGGCGCATGTAGCCGATCAGTTTTGGCAGTACGCGCAGGCCTTGAGCACGCTGCAGGAGCGACCAGTGCACGCGCAGTTCGGCATCGTCGAGCGGACGCTTGCAGACGCGGCGCAGATTGGCGGCGAAGCGCCGATAACTCGACAGTCGCGCGATCGCTGGCCCTAGCGGCCCGGCCAGCAGGCGTTGCATCAGCAAAGGCCGGTGTGTTTCCGGAAACAGTCCGCCGTTGAGCAGCACGGCGGCGAGCAAGACCTGGCGCGCGCTGCCGGCGTTGCTGCGCGCGAGCAATTCCTGCGCGACGGTATCGCCGTAGTCGTGCGCGATCAGGCGATAGCGGGCGATTCCGAAATGTGTGAGCAGGGCTTCAGCGATGTCGGCCTGTTGCTGGATCGTGTAGGCGGCGTCGGCGGGTTTGTCGGAGAACCCGAAGCCGAGCAGGTCGAAGGCGATGACGCGATGGCGCGCGGTCAGCGCTGGCCATAGCCGCGCCCAGTCCCAGCTCGAGGTCGGGAAGCCGTGGATCAGCAGCAGGGCCTCGCCGCTGCCGGCGCTGCGCACGAAAATCCGCCGGCCAGCGATTTCCAGCATGTCGCCGCCAGCCTGCCATTGTTCGATCGCGATCATCGGGCAAGTGTAGGCCGCCTGTTGCCGTGATATTCACCGGATCCCCCAGCGGTTCCAGGTTCGGGACAGGGGTTCGATCACCACGGAATGCTGGTGCCGGGCGCCGCCTGGCGGATGCGACACGCGCAGACGTGGAGCCGCCGGATCTGGCCGGAATCCAACATGTACCGGGGCACGGCTGTCACATCCATGACAGGCTGCGGTGGCCGGTCGCAGCGGCTATCCTTGGGCGATGCTCTATCTCGCCTCGAAATCGCCGCGCCGCCTCGAATTGCTCCGGCAACTCGGGCTCGATCCCGGTCTTCTGGACCTCGACGTTCCCGAGGTGCTTCAGCCCGGCGAACCGCCGGAAGACTACGTCAGCCGGGTCGCGCGCGAGAAGGCCGGCGCCGGTTTGCTCAAGGTGATGTCGGCGCCGCAGGCGGTGGTGCTCGGCGCCGATACCGAAGTAGTGCTCGGCGATCACGTCTATGGCAAGCCGGTCGATGCCGACGATGCCGCGCGCATGCTGCGCGAATTGTCCGGCCGCACGCATCGCGTGATCACCACCGTCTGGCTGGTCAGCGCCGACCGTGAGGAACACGCCACCTGCGAATCGCAGGTGCGTTTCGCCGAACTCGACGATGCCGCCATCGCCCGCTACGTCGCCACCGGCGAAGCCATGGGCAAGGCCGGCGCCTACGGCATCCAGGGTCGCGCCGGTGGTTTCATCGCCCATCTTTCCGGCAGCCATTCCGCGGTCATGGGCCTGCCCATGTTCGAGACCGCCGGGCTGCTGCGCAAATTCCGATTGCTCCCTTAAGCACGCTCCGCAAGGCAGACACGACTTGTCCGAAGAAATCCTGATCAACGTCACTCCGCGCGAAACCCGCGTCGCGCTGGTGGAAAACGGCATGCTGCAGGAACTGCACATCGAGCGCGCCTCGCGCCGCGGCGTGGTCGGCAATGTCTACAAGGGCCGCGTGCAGCGGGTGATGCCGGGCATGCAGGCGGCCTTCGTTGAAATCGGTCTCGACCGCGCGGCCTTTCTGCACGCCTCCGACATCATGCGCGTGCCGCAAGTGCAGCCCGGCGAGAGTGAAGAACCGATGCCACCGGCGCCGCCACCGCCGATCACCTCGCTGGTGCACGAAGGCCAGGACATCGTCGTGCAGGTGGTCAAGGATCCGATCGGTGGCAAGGGCGCGCGCCTGACCACGCAGATATCGATTCCTTCGCGCTATCTGGTGCTGCTGCCGTACTCGCGCGTGATCGGCGTGTCGGCGCGCATCGAGGACGAAGTCGAGCGCGCGCGCCTGAAGTCATTGATGGTCGATCTCGTGAATGGCTCCGGCCTGGGCTACATCGTGCGCACCAATGCCGAAGGCCAACCGGCTGAAGCACTGGCCGAAGATGTCGACTATCTGCGCCGTGCCTGGCAGATCATCCGCGAAGCCAGCACCACCACCAAGGTCGGCGATCGCATCTACGACGATCTCTCGCTGCCGCTGCGCGCCGTGCGCGACCTGATGCGCAAGGAAGTCGACAAGGTGCGCGTGGATTCGCGCGAGACCTTCGACCGGCTGATGGGCTTTGCCCGCCAGTTCATGCCGGATTTGGCAGAGCGCGTGGAACATTACACCGGCGAGCGGCCCGTGTTCGATCTCTACGGCGTCGAGGACGAGATCCAGCGCGCAATGCAAAAGGAGGTGCCGCTGAAATCCGGCGGTTACCTGATCGTTGACCAGACCGAGGCTATGACGACCATCGACGTGAACACCGGCTCGTTCCTGGGCCAGCGCAACCTCGAGGAAACCGTCTACCGCACCAATCTTGAGGCGGCACAGTCGGTTGCGCGGCAACTGCGCCTGCGCAACCTCGGCGGCATCATCATCATCGACTTCATCGACATGATCGATGACGAACACAAGCGCCAGGTGCATCGCACGCTGGAAAAAGGCCTGGCCCGCGATCACGCGAAAACCATGGTCTACGATTTCTCGCCGCTGGGCCTGGTCGAGATGACGCGCAAGCGCACTACCGAAAGTCTCGAACGCCAGCTCTGCGAGCCCTGCCACGAATGCGGCGGTCGCGGCAGCCTGAAAACATCGGAAACTGTGATCTACGAAATATTCCGCGAGATCACCCGCGCCGTTCGCCAGTTCGAAGCCTCGCAGCTGCTGGTGATCGCCTCGCCGAAAGTCGTCGCCAAGATCACTGACGAGGAGTCGACCGCGGTCGCCGAACTCGAGGAATTCCTCGGCAAGGTGATCCGCTTCCAGGCCGACGAGCAGTACGCGCAGGAACAATTCGACGTGGTGTTGCTGTAAGCGATGACCACGCCGCTGCGCCGCCGGATCCGACACACGCGCCGCTGGCTGGGCTATGGCGGATTGATCGTGTTGATCCTGGTGGCGTTGCTGGTCGGCGTGGCCAACCAGATGCTGCCGCTGGTCGAACGCAATCCGGCGAAGATCGCTGCGTGGCTGAGCGAGCGTGTCGGCGAGCCGGTGAATTTTTCCCATGCGCATGCCGAATGGACGCGACGCGGCCCGCGTTTCATCCTCGACGACCTGCGTGTTGGCCAGGGCGAGAAAACGCTGAATGTCGGCCGCGCCGAGCTGACCGTCGCGATGTATTCCGGAATGTTGCCCGGGCAGCCGTTGACCGAATTGAAAATTCGCGAACTCGCGCTGACGCTGGTGCAGGACGATGACCGCCGCTGGCGGATGATCGGCCTGCCGGCGCAGCCCAATTCCGGCGATCCACTCGACCGCCTGCAAGGTTTCGGCGAGCTGCAGGTGGAGAAAGCGCGGCTCGCGATCCGATCGCCGCGCATGAAGCTCGATCTCGTATTGCCGCGCGTCGATCTGCGCCTGCGCGTCGACGGCCGGCGCCTGCGTGTCGGTGCCTCGGTCTGGTCGAATACGCTCAGTGCGCCGCTGTCGGCAGTGCTCGACCTGCAACGCGGCAGCAACGACGGGTTGCTCTGGGTCGGCGGCAAGGAACTCGTGCTCACGCATTGGGCGCCGATGCTCGCGGCGGTCGGTCTGGTGCCGCGCGATGGTCTGGCGCAGGCCGATCTGTGGATGAAACTCGACGACCAGCGCATCGAAGAACTCACCGTCGATGCCGACATCGACAAACTCGCGTTGGAATCTGTCGCACCGATCGCGATGGCGGACGGCCGGGAGTTGCCAGCGTCGGCGCAGTACCAGCATTTCAATGCGTTGGCGCGCTGGTCGCTGGTCGGCGATGCCTGGCAGCTGCAGGTGCCGCGACTCGATCTGGTCGAAGCCGGCAGCGCACCCGCGCATCTGGGCGGTTTGCGCGTGCGCTATGGCGAGCAGTTCGCGATCTCCGCGCAGCAGATGAATCTTTCGCCGCTGGCCAATCTGCTGTCGCTCAGCGATCAGTTGCCGGCGCCGATGCGCGCGTTTCTCGCGCAGTCGCGGCCAGAGGCGACGCTGCACGAGGTGTCGATCCAGGGCCGTCGCGGCGGTCACTGGCAGGGCAGCATGCGCGTCAGCGATCTCGCGCTGCGTCCCTACGGCCATCGTCCGGGATTGTCGGGGCTTGCTGGCCGTCTGCAGTTCGATGAACGCGGCGGCGTGATGCGCCTCGATCATGCGCCAGTGCATTTCGACTGGCCGGTCGGGTTGCGCCAGGCGATGGATCTGAATCTCGATGGCACGCTCGCGCTCTGGCAAAACGGCGCGGGCTGGACCCTGGGTACCAGTGGGCTGAAAGTCGCCGGTGAGGATTTCGCTTTCGATACCCGCGCCCGCCTGGGATTCCAGGGCGACGGTACGCTGCCCACACTCGATCTGGCCGCGACCGTGGCGCCGGCGAATTTCGCGGTCGCGAAAAAGTTCTGGATCATGCATCTGATGCCGGCGAGCACGGTGAAGTGGTTGGACGAAGCCTTGGTCGCGGGCGACGTGCTGGACGGGCGCATTGCGATGGGCGGCGATCTTGACGACTGGCCGTTCCGCAATCACGCCGGTGCTTTCGATGCGCGCGCTTCGGTGCGCAATGCCTCGGTGAAATTCAATCCGCACTGGCCGACCGCGGAAAACATGAACATCGATCTCGCCTTCGACGGCCCGGGCTTCACGCTCGATGGCGAGGGCGACCTGCTCGGCAATCACGTTTCCCACGTCAGCGGCGGTATCGAACACTTCCACGATGCGCTGCTCGATCTCGACATCACCGCGCAGGGCAGCGGCGAAAAGTTGCGCGAGTTGATGATCGCCAGCCCGATCAACGACAACTACGGCGAGCATCTCAAAGCCGCGAGCATCAGCGGCAAGGCCGATGTCGCCGTACAGTTGCATCTGCCGCTCAAACCCGACATGCCCGGCAAGCGCATCGAAGGCACGCTGGATCTGAGCGAAGCGAAGCTGGCTGATTCGCGCTGGAACCTGGCTTTCACCAAGGTCAGCGGCCGCACGAAATTCTCCGACCACGGCTTTGCCACCGAGGATCTGCATGTTTCGCTGGACGGGCAGCCGGGTGTATTCAACCTGCGCGTCGGCGATTTCACCAATGATCCGAAACTCGCCGCGCAGGCCACGCTCGATGGTCGCTTCACGCCGCAGACCTTGATCAGCCGCGCCGATAATCTCGCCTGGCTCAAACCATGGCTCAATGGCAGCAGTGCGTGGAAAACCGTGGTCAACATTCCGCGCACGCAACCGGGCCTGCCGGCGCCCCCGGCGATGCTGGGCCTGAGCACCGATCTCGTCGGTACCGCGCTGTCGTTGCCGGCGCCGTTGAACAAGAACGCCGACGCAGCGCTGGCGCTGGAATTGCAGACGCCATTGCCGGTTGATCGTGGCGAAGTGAACCTGCGTCTCGGTGATCTTCTGCGCTTTCGCGGCGTGATCGCCAAGGACGCGCCGATGAGCGGCTCATTGCTGTTCGGTCCGGGTGGTGTGCCAGCGGCGCCGCGCGCGCCGGGCCTTTCCGTGCACGGCACCGTTCCCTTGCTCGACGGCACTGGCTGGATCGCGTTCTCGGCGAAGGGCGAGGGCGGCGGCAGCCTGCACGATGTCGACGTGCATGCGCGCCAACTCAATCTGATCGATCGCGCCTTCGCCGATACGCAGCTGCAGCTCGACCACGGCGCCGCGGCAACACAGATTCGCATCCGCGGCGCCGACATCGACGGCAGCGTCGATATTCCCGACGAACTTGCGCGTGGTGTGCAAGCGAAATTCGCCAAGCTCTATCTCGCGTCGGAATCGGCGAGTGCATCGGGGTCTGCACTGCCGGCAACCATAGAGGTGGACGACCCCGCAAAACTTCCGCCGCTGCGTTTCTCCATCGCTGACCTGCGCATGGGCAGCGCGCAACTGGGACAGGCGGAGCTGGTCACTTCGCAGATTCCGACCGGCATGCGCGTCGACAAATTCCAGACGCGCGCGCGCGCACTCAGTCTCACCGCCGCCGGTGAATGGGTGCGCGCCGATCGTGGTTCGCGCTCGAATTTCCAGCTGGAGTTCAACGCAAATAGTCTTGGCCAGATGCTCGACTCGCTGGGTTTCGCCGGCATGGTCGATGGTGGCCGCACCAAGGCCACGCTCACTGGTAGTTGGCCGGGTTCACCGGGCGCCTTCAGTCTTTCGACGCTCAGCGGAAACCTCAGGGCCGATATCGGCGAAGGTCGTCTGCTCGATGTCGAGCCGGGCGGCTCTGGACGCCTGCTCGGCCTGATCAGCCTCGCGGAAATTCCGCGGCGATTGACGCTCGATTTCAGCGATTTCTTTTCCAAGGGTTTCAGCTTCAACGAGGCGCGTGGCGATTTCGTTTTCCACGACGGCCTCGCCTATACCGACAACCTGCGCCTCAATGGACCGGCGGCGGAAATCCGCGTCAGCGGTTCCACTGGCCTGCGCGACCAGACCTACGACCAGCGCGTGGAAGTGTTGCCGAAAGCCGGTGGCGTGCTGCCCGCGCTCGGCATGCTTGTGGGTGGCCCCGCGGGCGCCGCCGCCGGTGCAATGGCGCAGGCGGTATTGCAAAAACCACTGAAGCAGACCACGCGCGTGGTCTACCACGTCACTGGATCCTGGAAACAGCCCAAGGTTGTGGTCACCGAACGCGGCCCGCCGCGCAACAACGCTGCCGCCGGTTCCCGGCCGGCGCCGGGTGGACCTTGAGTTTGTCCTGCGCGAGGCGCATCTGTTGGTGGAGTGATCCACAGAGCGACACCTAAGTGCGTCATTCCCGCTTTCGCGAGCATGACGAGCAAATATTTTACGATGCCCGTCTCCCGTCTCCCCATTCCCGGACCCGCAATGACCCAGATGCTCGAACTCGCCCAAACCCGTCTGCTGCAACCCGGCGGTCTCGGGCTTGCGGAAATCGATCGCTGCTTCGCACGTTTGATGGGCCCGGGCGTCGACTATGGCGACTTGTATTTCCAGCACAGCCGGCGCGAGAGCTGGACGGTCGAGGACGGCATCGTCAAGGACGGAGCGCATTCGATCGAGCAGGGCGTCGGCGTTCGCGCGATCAGCGGCGAAAAAACCGGCTTCGCCTATTCCGATGACATCCGCGCCGAGGCCTTGATCGAATCGGCGAATGCCGCGCGCGCGATCAGTCGCGATGGCGCCAGCACGAACAGCGCGCAGCGCATCGCGGTCGCTGGCCGCGAGTTGTACGCGCCGCTCGATCCGATCGACGGCATGGCGGCGGAAACCAAGGTGGCGATGCTGCGCGAGATCGATCGCTTCGTGCGCGATGCCGAGCCGCGCGTGAAGCAGGTGATCGTCAGCCTGATGGGCGCGATCGATACGGTGCTGGTCGCGCGCAGCGATGGCGTGATCGCCGCCGACGTGCGGCCGCTGGTGCGCTTCAACGTGCAGGTGATCGTCGAGGACAAGGGCCGACGCGAATCCGGCCACTCCGGCGGCGGTGGGCGTTATTCGTATGCGGAGTTGTTCGCGCAGGGCCGGCCGCAGACGATCGCGCGCGAAGCCGTGCGCCAGGCGCTGGTGAATCTCGAAGCGGTCGATGCGCCGGCAGGCACGATGCCGGTGGTGCTCGGTCCGGGTTGGCCCGGCGTGTTGTTGCATGAAGCCGTCGGGCATGGTCTAGAAGGCGATTTCAATCGCAAGGGCACGTCGGTGTATTCGGGTCGCATCGGCGAGCGCGTGGCGTCGCCGGGCGTGACCATCGTCGACGACGGCACGCTGATGGCGCGACGCGGCTCGCTCAACATCGACGACGAGGGCACGCTTACGCAGTGCACGACGCTGATTGAGGATGGCATCCTGCGCGGCTACATGCAGGACACCTTGAATGCGCGTCTGATGGGCATGGCGCCGACCGGCAACGGCCGCCGCGAGAGCTTCGCGCACCTGCCGATGCCGCGTATGACCAATACCTACATGCTCGCTGGCAACTACGATCCCGCGGAGTTGGTGGCATCGGTCGAGAAGGGTTTGTACGCGCCGAATTTCGGCGGTGGCCAGGTCGACATCACCAGCGGAAAATTTGTGTTCTCGGCGAGCGAGGCCTACCTGATCGAGAATGGAAAGATCACCCGGCCGGTGAAAGGCGCAACCTTGATCGGCAACGGCCCGGAGGTGATGAACCGCGTCAGCATGATCGGCAACAACCTCGAACTCGATGCCGGTGTCGGCATCTGCGGCAAGGACGGCCAGAGCCTGCCGGTCGGCGTCGGCCAGCCGTCGCTGAAGATCGATGCGATGACTGTGGGTGGCACGCAGACCTGATGCTCGCAGGAGCGGGCATGACCGCGATTGATCTTGCCTTGGCAGATCAGAAAGTCGCGGTCATGCCCGCTCCTACGGCGTCATTCGTCTTCCGGAGCTTCCTGCTGCAACTCGCGCAGCGCGCGGAACAATTCGCGAAAGGCGTGCGGCGGTTTGTTGCGCAGTTTTTCCTCGCGGGCATTGCGGGCGAGCTGGCGCAGATGCTGGCGATCGGCGTGCGGAAATTCCTGCAGTACCTCTGCCAAGGCTTCGTCGCCTTGCGCGATCAAGTGATCGCGAAGCGCTTCGAGGCGATGCAGGCTGGCGTTCTCGCGGCGTGAATCGGCCTTGTCGTGCTCGAGCGCGGAACGGATCGCTTCCAGATACTCGTCGTCCTCGCGGCGCAGTTTCTTGGCGAGAAACCCGACTTGCCGTTTGTGCGCGATCTGCGCGGTGATGCGCTGCGCCTCTACCACCAGCGCGACCAAGTCGTCGTTGAGCGGCAACTGCAGCAGGCGTGCATGCGGCTGCTTGACCAGCAGTTCGGCCAGGTCGAGCACGGCCAGTGCTTCGCGCCGCTGATCGCCGCGACTGCGGCCGAGAAACTCGCCGGATTCTTCGTCTACACCACGCATATCGTTCTTGAATCCACTGGGTTGGGGCATAGTATGGCCATGACGACCGCCATCACCAAATCATCCTCCCTCGACCCCGAAACCGATCGCCTCGCCGAACTCGCACAGGACGTGATCAGACTCTGCCGGGCCCGCGGTGCCAGCCAGGCGGAAGTGTCGCTGAGCGACGACCAGGGCCTGTCGGTGAATGTGCGCATGGGCGAGGTCGAGACGGTCGAGCGCAATCGCGATCGCGGCGTCGCGGTCACGGTGTATTTCGACAAGCGCAAGGGCACTGCCAGCACCGCCGATTTGCAAGCGGGCAGCCTGGAGTCGACGGTCGATCAGGCCTGCGCAATCGCCCGCTTCACCGAGGAAGACAGCTTCGCCGGCCTCGCCGACGCCGAATTGATGGCGACGCGTTTCCCCGAGCTCGATCTGTGGCATCCGTGGGTGCTCGACGCCGACGCTGCCGTCGCGCTGGCATTGCAGGCGGAGGCCGCCGGCCGCGGTGCCGACAAGCGCATCGCCAATTCCGACGGTGCCGGTGTCAGCAGCGGGCAAAGCATCGCGGTCTACGCCAACAGCCATGGCTTCGTCGCGGGCGAGCGCAGTACCAGCCATTCGATCAGTTGTTCGTTGATCGCCGGCAAGGACGACGGCATGCAGCGCGATTACTGGTATACCGCCGCGCTCAGTGCCGATGATCTCGAATCCGCCGCCAGCGTCGGCCGCCGCGCTGCCGAACGCACGGTCGCGCGTCTTGCGCCACGTTCCATCGTCACCGGCGATTATCCGGTGCTGTTTTCCGCCGAAGTCGCGCGCAGTCTGGTCGGCCATCTGCTCGGCGCCATTTCCGGCGGCGCGTTGTATCGGCGCGCGAGTTTCCTGCTCGACAGCGTCGGCACGCAGATCCTGCCGTCGTGGATATCGATGGTGGAAAAGCCGCTGCTGCGGCGCGGCCTGCGCTCGGCGGCGTTCGACGCCGATGGCGTTGCCACGCGCGAGCAGGACCTGGTCCGCGATGGCGTGCTCACGCGTTACGTGCTCGGCAGCTATTCGGCCCGCCGGCTCGGCCTGGCCACCACCGGCAATGCTGGCGGCATGCACAATCTCGAAGTCTCGGCCAATGCCGGCGGCCTCGATGCGATGATCCGCGACATGGGCCGCGGCCTGCTGGTCACCGAACTCATGGGCCAGGGCGTCAACAGCATCACCGGCGACTATTCGCGGGGCGCGGCCGGCTTCTGGGTCGAGAACGGCGAGATCGCGCACCCGGTCGATGAGCTCACGATCGCCGGCAATCTGCTCGAGATGTTCCGCAGCATTGAGGCCATCGGTACCGACGTCGACCGGCGCTCACATATCGCGATGGGCTCGCTTCAGCTGGGACGAATGACCGTGGCCGGATCGGCCTGAAACCGCGTGGCCTTGACACGCAGGCCTGCGGGGCGGAAATTCACGGCCAGTGCACGGAGGGTGCACCAGCCATCCAACAAGGGGAAAACCTGATGAGTGACGTGTCCCAAGACGACAAGACCATGGCGATGATCAGCCATCTTTCCGGCATCGTGGCCGGCTTCATCGGTCCGCTGGTCATCTGGCTGATCAACAAGGACAAAGCTGACAAGGCTTGGCTGAATGCGCAGGCCGTGGAATCGCTCAATTTCCAGATCACGATTTTCATCGCTTACATGGTTGCCGGCATCCTGACTTTCGTCCTGATCGGCATGCTGCTGATTCCGGTGATTCTCATCGCCAATCTGATCCTGTGCATCATGGCCGGCATGAAGGCCAACGAAGGCGCCGACTATCGCTATCCGTTCGCGCTGCGCTTGATCAAGTAATCCAATTCCGCGCCGCGCGGGTCAACTGGCCCGCGCGACCGCGAACTCCGCCACGGCGCGCAAGGCGTCGGCGCGGACATCAAGCGGCCCCAGGGCCGCTTTCATTTTTTCGGCGAGCGCCAACAGCAACTTTTTCGAGCCGTCGAGGCCGATCAGGGCCGGATACGTCGATTTTTCCTGCGCGGCATCCTTGCCGGCGGTCTTGCCCAACTGCGCCGCATCGGCCTCGACGTCGAGGATGTCGTCGCGGATCTGGAACGCCAGGCCGAGGTCGGCCGCGAAAGCATCCAGACGCGTCAGCAAACCCGCATCGGCGCCTCCGATCAGCGCGCCCAGGCGCACGCTGGCGCGGATCAACGCACCGGTCTTGAGGGCATGCAGGCGTTCGAGTCCGGCCATTGCCAGCGACTGGCCAGTGGCATCCATGTCCAGTTGTTGGCCACCGCACATGCCGCGCGAACCGGCGGCTTCGGCGAGCGTCGCTACCAGGTCTATGCGCACCGCAGCCGGCACCGGCGTCGCTGCGAGCACGCGGAAAGCCAGCGCCTGCAGCGCATCGCCAACGAGGATCGCGGTGGCCTCGTCGAAGGCGACATGCACGGTCGGGCGGCCACGACGCAGATCGTCGTCATCCATCGCCGGTAGATCGTCGTGCACCAGTGAATACGCGTGGATCAGTTCGATCGCGACGGCGGCGGCATCGAGGGCATCGGTATCGGCGCCCAGAAGATAGCCGCTGGCATGCACCAGTCGTGGCCGGATGCGCTTGCCGCCGCCGAGCACGGCGTGGCGCATCGCGGCGTGCAGGCGGGCGGGAATTTCAGTTTCGGCAGGCAGGCTGCGTTCGAGTGCGGCTTCGACCCGCGCGGCCCAGGCCACGCTCAGCGCATCAACCGACATCGCCGGGGAAATCTTCTGCCGATTCGGGCCTGCCCGGATCGCTGAGCAGGCGCACGCGCAACTCGGCCTGTTCCAGCGCCGTCTGGCATTGGCGATACAGCGCGACGCCGCGCTCGTAGGCGAGCAGCGACTCGTCGAGGCTTTGCTCGCCTTTTTCCATCTTCTGCACCAGCTGTTCGAGCTCGTCGAGCGAGCGTTCGAACGTGGCGACGGCGGACGGCGGCGTTGCGGGGGTCTTGGCGGCCATGGCGCAAGTGTGACCGCGCAGACGCGCGCGGGTCAATCATGCTTCGTAGGAGCAGGCATGACTGCGATTCGCCCAAGCTGCCCGGATCAGCTTCCGATCAACGCAACCGTATGAGCCTGGGTGTAGTTCCTGCTGGGGCAAACTTGGTTATGCCCGCCCCCACGAAAGCCGCATCCCGGACCGCGTCAGCCGCTGCGAAATCACCAGATCGCCCGCAGCCAGCAACTCGCCATCGGCGGCAAACAGCAACGGCAGGCGCTCGCGCTCCCACGGCGGAATGCCGAGTTCCTGCAGGATTTTCTTCAGCGCCTGCGTATGCCCCCGACCCGATTGGGTAATGCGTTCGCCGCCGTGGCGCGCGCTCACGAAATACATCGTAGGACCCGGCATGGCTGCGATCGATCTCGCCGCCATCGATGTTGCCGTCGCAAATCCGGGAATCGCGGCCATGCCCGCTCCTACGAGATGCAAGTGATCGCCCGTCGGCAGCAGCAACGGTTCGCTACCATTCCAATCCATCCGCCAATCGGTAGGCAGTGCGGGTCGCGCAGTTTCAACATGCAGCAATCCGCGCCAGCGCCGCAACACGTGTCCGGACCAGCGATATTCGGGCTCGGCGTCGGCGCGCGCGGCCAGCAATTGTTTTTCGATGATCGCGAACGCGGCGCCCGGCAACGGTGGCATCGCCAGCGCATCGATCCAGACGCGCAGCACGCGTGCGCGCCATGGCGTACTCGATTCGCACAACGCCGCGACCGACAGCGTGGCGGGATCCAGTCCCTGCGCCTGCGCCAGCCGCTTGCCTGCTTCCTCGCGCAACAAGGCTGCGTCTTCGGCCAGCAAATCGGCACTGCGTGCCAACGCCGCCGTTGCCTGCGGCCAGCGTTGCTTCAACGTCGGAAGCACGCGCTGGCGCAGGAAATTCCTGTCCAGACGGTCGTCGGTATTCGACGGATCTTCGATCCATTTCAGTCGATACGTTTCTGCATACGTCTGCAAATCCGTGCGCGGGATGGCGAGCAAGGGACGCCACAGCACGCCGTCTGCAAACGATCGCGTCGCGCGCATGGCTGACAAACCTTCGCTCGCCGAGGCACGTAGCAGTCGCAACAGGATGGTCTCCGCCTGGTCGTCACGATGATGCGCAAGCGCCAGCATTTCGCCGCAGCGCAGCTGTTCGGAAAACGCCGCGTAACGCGCTTCGCGCGCGGCGGCCTCCAGTCCTTTGCCGCCATCGCGCGGCACACTCACGTTGACGATGACGAGATCGACGCCGAGTGCCGCGCAAATGTCTTGGCAATGCTTCGCCCAAGCATCCGCATCGGGATGCAGGCCGTGGTGGATGTGGATGGCGCGCAGCGGCGCTGTCGCCTGCGGACGATTCGCGAGCAGGTGCAACAGCACGGAAGAATCGAGGCCGCCGCTGAAGCCGACGACGATCGGCGTCGCCGGCACGGATGCAACGTTGAAAACAGACATGAGGTCGGAATCGCCCATGTCCGTCGGCGACTTACGCCGCCTCGTACGCCCCGTAACTGCGCAGGCGCCGGTAGCGCTTGTCGAGCATTTCGGGCACGGCGAGTTTGTCGAGCGCGGCGAGTTCTTCGATCAGCGTCTGCTTGAGCGTCGCCGCCATCGCAGCCGGATCTCGGTGCGCGCCACCCAACGGCTCGGGAATGATGCGGTCGATCAGATCGTGTTCGATCAGGCGGGCGGCGGTCAGGCCCAGTGCTTCGGCGGCGTCTTTCGCCTTGTCGGCGGTTTTCCACAGGATCGAGGCGCAGCCTTCCGGCGTGATCACCGAATAGGTCGCGTATTCAAGCATCAGCGTGCGATCGCCGACACCGATCGCGAGCGCGCCGCCGGAGCCGCCTTCGCCGATCACGGTGCAGATGATCGGCACCTTGAGTTCGGCCATTTCCAGCAGGTTGCGCGCGATCGCTTCCGACTGCCCGCGTTTTTCCGCATCGATGCCGGGCCAGGCGCCGGCGGTGTCGATCAGCGTAAGCAGCGGCAGGCCAAAGCGCTCGGCCATCTTCATCAGGCGCAGTGCCTTGCGATAACCCTCGGGGCGTGGACTGCCGAAATTGCGCTTGACCTTGCTCTTGGTGTCGCGGCCTTTTTCCTGGCCGATGATCATCACGGCGCGGCCGTCGATGCGGGCGAGACCACCGACGATGGCGGCATCGTCGGCGAAGGCGCGATCGCCAGCGAGCTCATGGAATTCGTCGCAGATCAGGCCGATGTAATCGAGCGTGTACGGGCGTTGCGGATGCCGCGACAGCTGCGAGATCTGCCAGGGCGTCAGCGCCTTGAAAATCTCGGCGGTGCGCACGCGCAATTTTTCCTGCAGGCCATCGACCTCGCTGTCGATATTCACCGCCGGCCCGGCACTGGCCTTGCGCAGTTCCTGGATCTTGGCTTCAAGATCGGCGATGGGCTGTTCGAAATCGAGGTAATTGGGATTCATGCGGGCATGGGGCAGGGTGCTGAGGAGGGAATACTAGCAGGGTGGAGCGGGATGGGGCTTGCGGCGGATGGCTGGGGAATGCGGGTTGTGGAGATGCTTGGTGAATGGTGAGCGGTGAGCGGGAGGGGCGGTTTTCGGAGGTAGCCTCATGAATCTGTAGAAATAATTCGTCATCCCCGCGCAGGCGGGGATCCAG
>NZ_DATGBO010000016.1:0-5196 GCF_035312645.1 Arenimonas sp. | reverse complement strand
TTCGGCAGCACGGCCAGGGCTTTGGCGATCACGACGTCGGTGAGTCCGGCCTTGGCGATTTTCGCGGAAATCTTGAGGAGATCGTCGTCATGCGATTTCTCGACGATCGGATTCACGCAATCCGACAACGTGACCGCTTCGTAGGCCGCCTCGGACGATTCGATCACATCGACCACGGAACGATCGCGATTACCGGCGTTGTAGCGCTGGTACAGATGCACGATCACGCCGCGCGGCGTGTCGTGGGCGGCGACGAAATCGATGACCTTCTGCTGGTAGGTGCTGGGTGCGCGGGTTGCAGGCTGCGCGGATTTTCCGGCATCGCCAGTCACCGACGACGAACACGCCACCAGCAACAACAGCAGCAATGCCAGAACCATTCGCATCAACCAAGACCCTCGTTGGGCAATACGTTTTTCTTGACGATGTGATCGAGCGCCATCAGCGTCTCCAGCAACGCCGCCATCTTCCCCAGCGGCCAGGCATTCGGGCCATCGCTGAGGGCTTTGTCCGGATCGGGATGCGTTTCCATGAAGATGCCGGCGATGCCGACCGCCATCGCCGCGCGCGACAGCACCGGCACGAATTCGCGCTGGCCGCCGGATTTGCCGTCCATGCCGCCGGGCAGCTGCACCGAATGCGTGGCGTCGAACACGACGGGGCAACCGGTATCGCGCATCACGCTCAGCGAGCGCATGTCGGAGACGAGGTTGTTGTAACCGAAGCTCGCGCCGCGCTCGCAGGCCATGATCTGGGTGTTGCCGGTCGCCTGCGCCTTGGCGGTGACGTGCTTCATCTCCCAAGGCGAGAGGAACTGGCCTTTCTTGATGTTGACCGGGCGTCCGGCGCTGGCGACTTTCTGGATGAAATCGGTCTGTCGGCAAAGAAACGCCGGCGTCTGCAGCACGTCGACCACGGAAGCAACTTCATCGAGCGGCGTGTATTCGTGCACGTCGGTGAGTAGCGGCACGCCGAGTTGCCGCTTCACTTCCGACAACACCTTCAAGCCTTCTTCGAGACCGGGGCCACGGAAACTCGTGCCCGAGGTGCGATTGGCCTTGTCGAAACTCGATTTGAAGATGAAGGGAATGCCGAGCTTGCCGGTGATTTCCTTGAGCTGGCCGGCGACATCGAGCTGCAACTGCATCGACTCGATCACGCAGGGACCGGCGATCAGGAAAAATGGTTTGTCGAGGCCGACTTCGAAATCACAGAGTTTCATTTGCATTCCCCCATGTAGGAGCGACGCAAGTCGCGACCTCTCGGCAAGCGGCGAAAATCGCGACTTGCGTCGCTCCTACAACGGCGTTGCTCACGCGCTCACCTGATTCAACAAGCGTCCGCCGGCCTTGTGTTCGCGGGCGGCGCGGATGAAGCCGATGAACAATGGGTGGCCATCGCGCGGCGTGGACAGGAATTCCGGATGTGCCTGGCAGGCGACGAACCAGGGATGGTTCGGCAGCTCGACCATCTCCACCAGCAGGTCGTCCATCGACTTGGCCGAAATCACCAGGCCGGCATCCTCGATCTGGGTGCGATAGCGGTTGTTGAATTCGTAGCGATGGCGATGGCGTTCGGCGATCACGTCCTTGCCGTACATCTCGCGGGCGCGCGTGCCGGGCTTGAGCCGGCATTCCTGCAGGCCCAGGCGCATGGTGCCGCCAAGATCGGATTCCTCGCTGCGACGCTCGACTTCACCGCTCGACGTGCGCCACTCGGTGATCAGGCCGATCACTGGATGCTGGCAGTGGCGTTCGTTTTCGGTGGTATTGGCGCCGGCCAGTCCGGCGAGATGCCGCGCGACATCGACCACCGCCGCCTGCATGCCGTAGCAGATGCCGAAATAGGGAATACCATTTTCGCGCGCGTGTTTGGCCGTGAGCACCTTGCCTTCGAAACCGCGATCGCCGAAACCGCCGGGCACGAGGATGGCATCGACACCGGCAAGCGCCTCCGCGCCCTCGGCCTCGACCTGTTCGGATTCCATCCACTTCAAACGCACCTTCGTGCGCTGGCGCAGGCCGCCATGACGCAGCGCCTCGGCGAGCGACTTGTAGGCGTCCTGATGATCGACGTACTTGCCGACGATCGCGATCGTGACTTCATCGACCGGATGCTCGACCGCGTCCACCACCGCTTCCCATTCGGAAAGATCGGCCGGCTTGACCTGAGCTTCCAGGCGCAGGCGTTCGACCACGATCTGATCGAGCTGCTGCTCATGCAGCCACAGCGGCAGCTTGTAGATGTTGTCGACATCGACGCAGCTGATCACGGCTTTTTCGTGCACGTTGGTGAACAGGGCGATCTTGCGGCGTTCGCTGTCCGGCAGCGGTTTTTCGCTGCGGCACAGGAGGATGTCGGGCTGGATGCCGATCGAGCGCAATTCCTTGACGGAGTGCTGCGTCGGCTTGGTCTTGAGCTCGCCGGCGGCGGCGATGTAAGGCACCAGGGTCAGGTGCATGAAGATCGCCTGCTCCGGACCGCGTTCGGTGCGGATCTGGCGAATCGCTTCGAGGAAAGGCAGCGATTCGATATCGCCGACGGTGCCGCCGATTTCCACCAGGGCGACGTCGAAGCCTTCTGTCGCCGCGTCGATGCAGCGCTTGATCTCATCGGTAATGTGCGGAATGACCTGCACGGTGCCGCCGAGATAATCGCCGCGGCGCTCCTTGCGGATCACTTCCTCGTAGATTCGGCCGGTAGTGACCGAATTCTTTCGCGTCAGGCGGGTGCGCACGAAGCGTTCGTAGTGACCAAGATCGAGGTCGGTTTCGGCACCGTCGTCGGTGACGTAGACCTCGCCGTGCTGGAACGGCGACATCGTGCCCGGATCCACATTGATGTAGGGATCGAGCTTCATCATCGTGATGCGAAGCCCGCGGGCCTCGAGGATGGCCGCCAGGGACGCGGCCGCTATGCCCTTGCCAAGCGAGGACACCACGCCGCCAGTAACGAAGATAAGACGCGTCATAAATATTGGGGGCGCTGGAAAGCCCCATTCTACCGGCTCGGCGACCATCCCGCACCCTTGATTTTTCAGCTTGACCCTGAACACCTGGGCCCGCATCCTGCCCGTCTTCGCGCAACCCCCAGAGCCGCATGAGCACTCGCTACAACGCTGCAGACATCGAAGTCCTTTCCGGCCTGGATCCGGTCAAGCGCCGCCCTGGCATGTACACCGATACCACCCGGCCCAACCATCTGGCGCAGGAAGTGGTCGACAACTCGGTCGACGAGGCCCTTGAAGGGCACGCCAAAACCATCGAGGTGACGATTTTCAGCGACGGCAGTTGCGAGGTCTCCGACGACGGCCGCGGCATGCCGGTCGATATCCATCCGGAAGAAAAAATTCCCGGCATCGAGCTGATCCTCACGCGTCTGCACGCCGGCGGCAAATTCAGCGGCAAGAACTACACGTTTTCCGGCGGTCTGCACGGCGTCGGCGTCAGCGTGGTGAATGCGCTCTCGAAGAAGGTCGAGGTGTTCATCAAGCGCGACGGCAACGAATACCGCATGGAATTCCGCGACGGCTTCCGTTCCTCGCCGCTCGATACCATCGGCAGCGTCGGCAAGCGCAATACCGGCACGCGCGTGCACTTCTGGCCGGACGCGAAATATTTCGACACCGCGAAATTCGCCGTCAAACCCCTGCGCCATCTGCTGCGTGCGAAAGCCGTGCTCTGCCCCGGCCTGACCGTGCGCCTGTTCGACGAAGCCACCGGCGAGCGCAACGAATGGTTCTACGAAAAAGGTCTGCGCGATTACCTGCTCGGCGAACTCAACGGGCGCGAGCTGCTGCCGCCGGACTTGTTCGCCGGCAACTTGTCCAAGGAAAGCGAAGTCGTCGATTGGGCCGTGGCCTGGCTGCCGGAAGGCGAACTGGTGCAGGAAAGCTACGTCAACCTGATCCCGACCGTGCAGGGCGGCACGCACGTCAACGGCCTGCGCTCGGGCCTGACCGATGCGCTGCGCGAATTCTGCGACTTCCGAAATCTGCTGCCGCGCGGCGTCAAGCTCGCGCCCGAAGACGTCTGGGACCGTGTGAGCTATGTGCTCTCGCTCAAACTCACCGACCCGCAATTCAGTGGTCAAACCAAGGAACGCCTGAGCTCGCGCCAGGCCGCCGCCTTCATTGAAGGCGCGACCCACGACGCGTTTTCGCTATGGCTCAACCAGCATGTCGAACTGGGCATGCAGATCGCGCAGCTGGCGATCGATCGCGCCACCGCGCGCTTGAAAACCGAAAAACAGATCGTCCGCAAGAAGATCACGCAGGGTCCGGCATTGCCCGGAAAACTGGCCGACTGCATTTCGCAGGATCTCGGACGCACTGAAATTTTCCTCGTTGAAGGCGATTCCGCCGGCGGCAGTGCGCGGCAGGCGCGCGACAAGGAATTCCAGGCGATCCTGCCGCTGCGCGGCAAGATCCTCAACACCTGGGAAGTGGAAAGCTCGGGTGTGCTTGCGTCCAACGAAGTGCACGATCTCGCGGTCGCGATCGGCTGCGATCCCGGCACCGAGAACATCGACGGGCTGCGCTACGGCAAGGTGATCATCCTCGCCGACGCCGACTCCGACGGCCTGCATATCGCCACCTTGCTGTCGGCCTTGTTCCTGAAGCATTTCCCGGCGCTGGTGCGCTCCGGCCATATTTTCGTGGCGATGCCGCCGCCGTTTCGCGTCGATGTCGGCAAGCAGGTCTTCTATGCCCTGGACGAGGAAGAAAAACGCATCCTGCTCGAGCGGATCGAAAAAGAAAAAATCCGCGGTCAGGTTTCCGTGACCCGGTTCAAAGGCCTGGGCGAGATGAATCCGGTACAGTTGCGCGAATCGACGATACACCCCGACACACGCCGACTGGTTCAGCTGACTATCGACGACGCCGGCGAGACCGGAAAGTTGATGGACATGCTGCTCGGCAAGAAGCGCGCGGGCGACCGCAAGCTCTGGCTGGAATTGAAAGGCGACCTGGCGTCGCTGGAAGTGTGATCGAAACGACCCATCGCTATCCCAACAAGAGGCCGAGTCATGCAATTGAGCAAGCTGAGCATTTTCTGCGCCATGGCGATCTTTTCCGGCCAGGCCTTTGGTCAAACGAAACCCATCCCGCTGGAGAATTTCGCGAAGCGGGCCGAGTATCGCGGCGCCGAGCTCTCGCCTAGCGGAAAATTCGTCTCCGTCATCGCCCCGTTCGAG
>NZ_DATGBO010000015.1:0-37572 GCF_035312645.1 Arenimonas sp. | reverse complement strand
GACACATCGTCATCGTCGGTGATTTCGATTGCGACGGCGCCACCGGCACCGCAGTGGCCGTGCGCGGTCTGCGTCTGTTGGGCGCGACGCGGGTGAGCTACCAGGTGCCGCATCGCATCACCCATGGTTATGGCCTGTCGCCGGCTTTGGTCGAGGATATGGTCGCGATGGCGCCGGATCTGCTGATCACCGTCGACAACGGCATCGCCTGCCACGCCGGCGTCGCAGCCGCGAAAGCGCGCAGTTGGCAGGTGCTGATCACCGATCATCATCTGCCGGGTCCGCAGTTGCCGGCCGCGGATGTGATCGTCAATCCCAATCTCGACGGCGATGCGTTCCCGAGCAAATCGCTGGCGGGCGTCGGCGTGATGTTCTATCTGCTGCTGGCGCTGCGCCGGCATCTGCGCGATGCCGCTGCATTCGCCGGCCCCGATCCGGATCTTTCCAGCCTGCTCGATCTCGTTGCGGTCGGCACCGTCGCCGACCTGGTGGTGCTCGACTACAACAACCGTTTGCTGGTCGCGGCAGGGTTGCGCCGCCTGCGCCAGGGTCAATGCCAGCCAGGCCTGCGCGCGCTTGCGGAGGTTTCCGGTCGCGCCCTGGAAAAACTTACCGCCACCGACATCGGTTTCGCGCTGGCGCCGCGTCTCAATGCCGCCGGCCGCCTCGAGGACATGGCGCTGGGCATCGAATGCCTGCTCACTGACGACGTCACGCGTGCGCAGGAACTCGCGCGCGTGCTCGATGGCATCAATGCCGAACGCCGGCAGCTGCAGCAGACCATGGTCGAAGATGCCGAACTGTTGCTGCAGCGCCTGCCGATCGATGGCGATGGCCTGCCGGCGGCGATGGTTCTGTTCGATGCGGCCTGGCATCCGGGCGTGATCGGCCTGGTGGCGTCGAAGATCAAGGAGCGCGTGCATCGCCCGACCATCGCATTCGCACCTGCGGAACCGGACAGCAGGCTATTGCGCGGCTCCGCGCGTTCGATCGCGGGCTTCCATATCCGCGACGCGCTGGCGCAGGTCGACGCGCGCAATCCAGGTTTGATCGAACGCTTCGGAGGCCACGCGATGGCGGCCGGGCTGAGTCTGCCGATTGAGCGGCTCGATGAATTTCGCAGCGCCTTCGTCGAAGTGGCCGATGCGTTGCTCGCGCCGGAGTTGCTGCGCGCCGAATTGCTCAGCGATGGTCCGCTGCAGGCGGATGAACTTCAGCGTGATGTTGCTGAAGCCCTGCGCCTCGCCGGCCCCTGGGGGCAGGGCTTCGCCGAGCCTGTGTTCGACGGGGTTTTCGCGGTCCTCGAATGGCGGGTGCTCGGCGAGCGGCATCTGAAGTTGCAATTGCGATCGGAGGCGGGTGGGGCGGCGATATCGGCGATTCAATTCGGTGGCTGGACCGGCGAGGCGCCCGCGCCCCGCATCCATATCGCCTACCAGCTGGAGCTCGATGATTTCCGCGGCCGTCGCGATGTCCAGCTGCTGATACGGCATCTGGTCGCAGCGTCGTAGGAGCGGCTTCAGCCGCGACCATGTCTGGCCGGAATGCTCGGATTTCGCGGCTCACGCCGCTCCTACGAAGCAGCATGGCTGGTATCATTGCCGCCTGTTTTTGCCGGTCAAGAAACCATCCATGGAACTCAATCTCTACCGCCAGCGAATCGCCGACCTCAAGGGTCGGCTGGATTCGCTGAGGGGGTATCTTTGACTTCGATGCCAAGCTCGAACGCCTCGAAGAAGTAAGCCGCGAACTGGAAAACCCCGCGATCTGGAACGATCCGGATCGGGCCCAGGCCCTGGGCAAGGAACGTTCCTTCCTGGAAAAGACCACGTCGGAAATCAGCGGCAATACCGATGGCCTGATCGAAGCGGCGGAATTGCTCGATCTTGCCGAGATGGACGACGACGAAGGCACGGTCACCGCGGTCGTCGCCGATGTCGAGAAGATCGCCGCACGGCTGGAGAAGCTGGAGTTCCAGCGCATGTTCGGCGGCGAGCTCGATGCCTCGAACTGCTTCGTCGACATCCAGGCTGGCGCCGGCGGCACCGAAGCGCAGGACTGGGCGGAAATCCTTCTGCGCATGTACCTGCGCTTCTGCGAAAGCCGCGGCTGGAAAACCGAGTTGATGGAAGCCAGCGCCGGTGACGTCGCCGGCATCAAGTCGGCAACGTTCCGCGTCGAAGGCGACTACGCTTACGGCTGGCTCAAGACCGAGATCGGCGTGCATCGCCTGGTGCGCAAGTCGCCGTTCGACTCCGACAACCGCCGGCACACGTCCTTCACTTCGGTGTTCGTCAGCCCGGAAGTCGACGACAACATCGAGATCGACATCAATCCCGCCGATCTGCGCACTGACGTTTACCGTTCTTCCGGCGCCGGCGGCCAGCACGTCAACAAGACCGAGTCGGCGGTGCGCATCACCCATATCCCGACCAACACCGTCGTCGCCTGCCAGACTGGTCGCAGCCAGCACCAGAACCGCGACACCGCGATGAAAATGCTGAAGGCGAAGTTGTACGAGCTGGAAGTGCAGAAGCGCAACACCGAAAAGAACGCGCTCGAAGCGACCAAGTCCGATATCGGCTGGGGCAGCCAGATCCGCAGCTACGTGCTCGACCAGAGCCGCATCAAGGACCTGCGCACGGGCATCGAACGCACCGATACGCAGAAAGTGCTGGATGGCGATCTCGACGAATTCGTCGAGGCCAGTTTGAAATCGGGGCTTGCTGCAGGTTCCAAACGCATCGATGCGGCTTGATATTTCTTGTGTAGGAGCGACGCAAGTCGCGATTCTTCTGCAATGCCAAGCGGTTGCGACTCGCGTCGCTCCTACATCCATAAATTCATTTTCCGGCAACGCCCATGACCGAACCAACCACTGCCCCCGTTGACGAAAACCAGCTCATCGCCGAGCGCCGCAGCAAGCTGCGTGCGATCCGCGAGCAGGGCATCGCGTTCCCGAACGACTTCAAGCGTGGCGACTACGCAGACGACCTGCAGAAGGAATTCGCCGACAAGGACGTGTGGACCGCCGAGGCGCTGGAAGCGACGCCACGACGCGTGCAGATCGCCGGGCGCCTGTTGCTCAAGCGTGTCATGGGCAAGGCCAGTTTCGTGCAGATCCAGGACATGTCCGGCCGCATCCAGTTGTATCTGACGGCGAACGATCTGGGCGAAAGCTACGACGCGTTCAAGGGCTGGGACATCGGCGACATCATCGGCGCGGCCGGCGTGTTGACGCGCACCAAGACCGGCGAACTGTCGGTGAAGGCGAACACGTTGCGCCTGCTGACCAAGGCCTTGCGTCCGCTGCCGGATAAATTCCACGGGCTGTCCGATGTCGAGCAGCGCTATCGCATGCGTTACGTCGATCTGATCGTGAATCCGGAAGCGCGCGAAGTTTTCATCAAGCGCTCGAAGATCGTCTCGGCGATGCGCAGCTGGCTGGATGCGCGGCGTTTCCTGGAAGTGGAAACGCCGATGATGCATTACATCCCCGGCGGCGCTACCGCCAAGCCGTTCATGACGCACCACAACGCGCTCGACCTCGACCTGTATCTGCGCGTCGCGCCCGAGCTCTACCTCAAGCGCCTCACCGTCGGCGGTCTCGAGCGCATCTACGAGATCAACCGCAATTTCCGCAACGAGGGCGTGTCGACGCGGCACAACCCCGAGTTCACGATGCTCGAGTTGTACGAGGCCTACGCGACCTACAACGAAATCATGGACCTGACCGAAGGCGTGATCCGCGACGTGGCGAAGTCCGTCCTCGACACCACCGCGCTGACCTGGGATGGCAATGCCATCGATGTGGGTCCGGCATTCCGGCGCTGGTCGATGATCGATGCGGTGCTGGAACACAATCCCGAGATCAAGCACGGGGAATTGCGCGATCTAGCGGCGATGCAGCGCCATTGCGAGCGTCTGAAAGTGCACGTCAAGAAAGGTTTTGGCTGGGGCAAGATTCTGCTGGAAATCTTCGAGAAGACCGTCGAGCACACGCTGATCCAGCCGACCTTCATCACCGATCATCCGGTCGAGGTCAGCCCGCTGGCGCGTGCGAACGACATCGATCCGGAACTCACCGATCGCTTCGAGCTGTTCATCGGCGGCAAGGAAATCGCCAACGGGTTTTCCGAGCTCAACGATGCCGAGGACCAGGCCGCGCGTTTCCAGGCACAGGTCGAGCAGAAAGATGGCGGCGACGACGAGGCCATGCATTTCGATGCCGACTACATCCGTGCCCTCGAAGTCGGCCTGCCGCCGACCGGTGGCCTGGGCATCGGCATCGATCGTCTGGTGATGCTGCTGACCGGCTCGGATTCGATCCGCGACGTGCTGCTGTTTCCCTACATGCGGCCGGAAACGGCCTGATTGCTGCACGGCGGCATCCGGGCGCACGCAAGGCGCCCGGATCGCGTCCGGCAATTAATTCAAAACAAACACTTGCAGCACTCTTTTCAGGTTCGCCCTGACCAGCGTATGCTCTGAGCATTCTCGGCTCGGGCGGCATCGCATATGCGCGTTTTGATCGTCGACGACCAGTCATCCCAACGCACCATGCTGCGGCATCTGGTCGAGGACATCGGCCCGGATATCAAGGTCACCGACTTCGCCGATCCCGTGCAGGCGTTGCTGTTTTCCCAGAAAGAACCGCCCGACCTCGTCATCCTCGATTACCGGATGCCGAAGATGGATGGGCTGGAATTCGCCAGGCGATTCCGCCGGCCGCTGTCGCAGCGCGATGTGCCGATCATCCTGGTCACCGTCGTCGGCGATGAGCCGTTGCGCCAGGCCGCACTCGAAGCTGGCGTCATCGATTTCCTGGTCAAGCCGGTGCGGCCGCGCGAGCTGCGCCTGCGTTGCAAGAACCTTCTGGAGCTGCGCCAGCGCCAGCAATCGCTGAAGTCGCGCGCGCATCTGCTTGAGCATCAACTGCTGTCGGGCATCCACGAGATGGAGCAGCGCGAACGCGACCTGCTCGGGCGCCTGGTCAAGGCCTGCTGCCAGCGCGAGGGCGCCGACGGCCGCCATGTCGAACGCATTTCCCGCTACAGCGGCCTGCTTGCCGAAGGCGCGGGGCTGGAGGACGACAACATCCGGCTGATCGAATATGCGGCACCGCTGCATGACATCGGCAACATCTCGATTCCCGATGCCATCCTGCAAAAGCCCGGGCCGCTTACGGTCGACGAGCGCCAGATGATGCAGCGGCATACCGTGCTCGGCCACGACATCCTGCGCGACAGCAACAGCGAATACATCCAGATCGGTGCCGAAATCGCCCTCAATCATCATGAGCATTGGGACGGTGGCGGTTATCCGAACGGCATCGTTGGCGAAGCGATCCCGATGTCCGCACGCATCGCGGTAATCGCCGATGTGCTCGATGCCCTTACCAGCCCGCGTCCGTATCGCGCCGCACTCGGCATGGACCAGGCCTTGTTGATCGTGCGCGGCGGCGCTGGCAAGCAATTCGATCCCGATCTCGTACGCATCCTCGACGGTCGCGAAAAAGAGGTGCTGGCGATCCATCGCTCTTTCGTTTCCGAGCACGGCGTTTCCGTCTAGGCAGCGAGCGCCAGCGTGAACTTCCACGGCCGGCAACTTCTGCAGCGATTCCGCAATCGCCCGGACAGCGAGCATGTGCAGGCGCTGGTTCGATTGGTGATCGCCTGCCTGATCGTGCTCTATCTCTGGGGTCTGCAGCGTTTCAGCGGCGACGCGGTGGATGTGCAGGCCATGGTCATGGTCATGCTGATCGAGGCCGTGGTCGGGCTGGCGCTGGTGGCCGGCATCGCGATGGACCCACGGGTTTCGCATCTGCGCCGCTGGATCGGCATGCTCGCCGACTACGCGACACTGGCGATTCTGATGTCGCTGCGCGCCGATGCGCTGGCGCCGCTATACGTGCTCATCCTCTGGGTCACGATCGGCAATGGTCTGCGCTACGGCACAGCCTATCTGTATTCCGCCGGCGCCTTGTCGGCCAGTGCTTTTCTCGCCGTCGTGCTCAGCCAGCCGTATTGGCGCGATCAGCCGTATCTTTCGGGCGGCTTGTGGATTGGTCTGATCGCGATCCCCGCCTACCTGTCGTCGCTGCTCAAGGATCTGCAGGCGGCGACCGAGGAAGCGAAGCGCGCAAATGCGGCGAAGTCGCGCTTCCTCGCCAACATGAGCCATGAATTCCGTTCGCCGCTCAACGGCATCATCGGCATGTCCGAGCTCATGGCCGGCACGCGCCTGGCGCCGGACCAGCGCGAATACGCCGACGTGATCCAGACGTCGGCGCAGACCTTGCTGCTGCTGGTCGACGACGTGCTCGACATCTCGGCGATCGAAGCCGGCAAGCTGCGCCGCAAGGACGGCGATTTCAACCTGCACGATCTGGCGCAACGCCTGCACAAGATGTTGCTGCCGCATGCCGCCGCGAAAGGACTGCTGCTCAGGATCCGCATCGAGGAAGACGTGCCGATGCGTCTTTACGGCGACGGCGCGCACTTGACGCAGATCCTGCTCAACCTGATGCACAACGCGGTGAAGTTCACCGAGTACGGCGAAGTCGCCTTGCTGGTGCAGCAGATCGGCGGCGACGAACTGCAGCCGCGCCTGCGCTTTTCGGTGCGCGATACCGGCATCGGCGTACCCGCCGAGGACAAGGAGCGCATCTTCGGTGCGTTCGAGCAGGTCGACACCGGCCCGACGCGGCGCTTCGGCGGCACCGGCCTGGGCACGACGATCGCCAAGACCTTGAGCCAGTTGCTGGGTGGACAGATCGGTCTGGAAGACAACCCCGGTGGCGGTAGTCACTTCTGGGTCGAATTGCCGATGCGCACGCAGCAGGCGGTGGAATCCATCGGCGACGAGAATGCCGGCAACAAGGTGGTTTCCTTCGACGACCCGTTCATTCGTCACAAGGCGAGGGTGCGGCCGCTGCGCATCCTGGTCGCCGACGATCAGCACGCCAATCGCACGGTGCTGACCCGCATCCTCGAGCGTGCCGGCCATCGCGTGCAAGCGGTGAGCGACGGTGAGCAGGCGCTGGATGCGCTGGAAACCGGTGCGGTGGATCTCGCCGTGCTTGATATGCACATGCCCAATCTCAGTGGCCTGGACGTGATCCGGCAGCTGCGTTTCATGCAGGCTGGCGGCAAGCAGACGCCGATCCTCGTGCTCAGCGCCGATGCCACGGTGCAGGCGGCACGCGATGCCGAACAGGCCGGAGCACCGGCATTTCTCACCAAACCGGTGGTCGTGGCGCGCCTGCTGGAAGTGATCGCCGACCTGATCAGCCCGCAGAAATTGCCGGCGGTGCGGCCGGTCGGCGACATCAGTCGTCTGACGATGAATCCGGCAGTGCTCGGTGAGCTGGCCGGCATGGGGCTGGGCGACGATTTCCTGCGCGAGTTCGTCGAACAGTGCCTCAGGGATTCGGCGGGCTGTCTCGCCGAGTTGCAGCGCACGGGGGCGGCGCGCAACTGGAACGATTTCCGCGAGGCGGCGCATGCCTTCAAGGGCATCGCCGAAAACATGGGGGCGCAGATGCTGGCCGAACGCTGCCTGCAGGCCATGCGCGCCAGCGACGAAGCGCTGGCGAAGGAACAGAAGAAACTGGTCAGCGATCTGTCCGTGCAACTGACCGTCGTGGCAGAGCAGGTGCGCCGCGAAGTCGCGAACCTGACGCAGAGAAATCAGGAAAACCCGAGTTCGTCCCCTGGGCCTGACGGCACCTGATCCGCGCCGGAAAAGCGGATCAGGCGTGTTTCCGCGACATCACGCAAATGCCTGCGATGGAGCGTCCGCGCGACGTTGTTGCGCCCGTATCAACCGTTCCATCGTGTGTAGCGCACGCTCGTTGAGACGCATCGCCGCCTCGACCCATTCGGTCGTCACCGACAACAGTTCATCGAGACTGACCGGCTTGCAGGCCTGGCGCACGACGTTCATCGAGCGCAAAGCGTTGCCGATGCGCTGATGTTTGCGGATCAGGTCGCGCGCCGCCTGCTGGCCTTCGCCGCGCGGCACGACCAGGTCGACGACACCCATTTTCAGCAGTTCCTCGACCGGATAGACGCGGGCATCGAGCATCATGCGTTCGGCCTGCGCCGGCGTGACCCGGCGGGTGAGGAACGTGTAGGCGCCCATGCCCGGGAACAGGTCGAACAATACTTCCGGGAAGCCCATGCCGCTGCCTTCCTCGGCGATGATCGTGTGGCAGCAAAGCGCCGCTTCGAAGCCGCCGCCGAGGGCATCGCCCTGGACCACGGCGATGCTGTGCACGCGATCGTCGTAGAGGCGCGCGAAATTGAATGCGACTTCCACGCAGAGCTTGGCGTATTCGAGCAGGCGGCCGCGATTGCCACTGCGGATGAGTTGCGCGAACAGAGCGAGATCGCCGCCGAGATTGAACACGCCGGAGTCCGACGCGAGTACCAGGTGGTGAATGCCTGCCTTTGGGTCGCTGTCGAGCGCGAGTGCGCGGCGGACGCGTTCCTGGCTGCGCTTCATATCCTGCAGCAGGCGTTCGGAGAAACAGGGGTGGTAGCCCGTGCCCGTATCGGCATGCATGAACAACCAATCGCTGCCGTGGGAAGTTTCCGCCGTATGGCGGACCAGGGGGTTTACCACTTCGAGGGACACGCGTTCGAGCAAGGACATGACAGCACTCCAATGAGAGGACAAGGTCCGGCTGTCCCGGCGGGGCAGGGGCGAGACGAGTCTACTCCTGGGTGCGGCCGGCGCTAGTACGCAGGTCTCAGTCCAAAGCGGTCAGGAATTTTAGTCAGGAAGGCGTTCAGGCGGCAGGCTTGGGCGAGTCCCGGAGCTCGCGGCGCAGGATCTTGCCGACGTTGGACTTGGGCAGATCGGTGCGGAATTCGACGATTTTCGGCAGCTTGTAGCCGGTAAGGTTCTCGCGGCAGAAGGCCTTGACCTTCTCGGCCGTGAGCGAGGGATCCTTCTTGACGATGACCACTTTCACCGCCTCGCCGGATTTCTCGTCGGGGACGCCGACCGCGGCGACTTCCAGCACTTCGGGCATGGTCGCGATCACGTCCTCGATCTCGTTCGGGTACACGTTGAAGCCCGAGACCAGGATCATGTCCTTCTTGCGATCGACGATGTAGAAAAAACCCTTGTCGTCCATCTTCGCCATGTCGCCGGTGTGCAGCCAGCCGTCGCCGTCGATGACTTTGGCGGTTTCCTCCGGGCGCTGCCAGTAACCGAGCATCACCTGCGGGCCCTTGACGCAGAGCTCGCCGACTTCATCCTTCGCGACGATGCGACCTTCCTCGTCTTTCAGGCAGCAATCGGTGGACGGGATCGGCAGGCCGATCGCGCCGTTGTAGTCGGGCAGATCGAGCGGATTCATGCAGGCCGCTGGCGAGGTTTCGGTGAGGCCGTAGGCTTCGACCAGGGTGACGCCGGTGATTTTTTTCCAGCGCTCGGCCACGGCGCGTTGCACCGCCATGCCGCCGCCGAGCGCGAGATGCAGCGTGGAAAAATCGATCTTGTCGAAGCCCGGCGTATTGAGCAGTCCGTTGAACAGCGTGTTGACGCCGGTGATCGCGGTGAACTTGCTGGTCGCGAGTTCCTTGACGAAACCGGGCATGTCGCGCGGGTTGGTGATCAGCAGGTTGAGGCCGCCGAACTTCATGAACACCAGGCAGTTCGAGGTGAGCGCGAAGATGTGATACAGCGGCAGCGCGGTGATCATGATCTCCTCGCCCTCCCTGACATCCTTGCCGATCCATGCCGACGCCTGCTGCATGTTGGCGACGAGATTGCGATGGGTGAGCATCGCGCCCTTGGCGACGCCGGTGGTGCCGCCGGTGTATTGCAGAAAGGCGATGTCACCGGCGCGGATGTCGATTTGCGGCAGCGGCTTGTCGCCACCCAGGGCAAGCGCCTGGCGGAAACCGATCGCGCCGGGCAGGCGGTAGTCGGGAATCATCTTCTTCACGTACTTGAGCATGAAGTTGACGATCGGACCCTTGGGGAAACCGAGCAGGTCGCCGATGCAGGTGGTGATCACCTGCTTGATCGGCGTATCGGCGACGACATCGGCGACGGTGTGCGCGAACATTTCCATCACCACGATCACGCTGGCGCCGGAATCCTGTAGTTGGTGCTTGAGCTCGCGGCCGGTGTACATCGGGTTGGTATTGACGACGGTGAGGCCGGCACGCAGCACACCGAAAATCGCGATCGGATACTGCAGCACGTTCGGCATCATCAGGGCGACGCGATCGCCTTTCTTGAGCTTGAGTTCGTTGAGCAGGTAATTGGCAAACTGGGCGCTGAGGCGATCGACATCGGCGTAAGTGAGCGACTTGCCGTAGTTGGAAAAGGCCGGGCGGGAGCTGTAGCGTTCGCAGGCCTTGCTCAGCACCGAGACGATGGACGGATATTCGTCTACATTGATCTGCGCCGGGACATTTTCCGGATAGCTCGCCAGCCAGGGACGCTCATTACTCATGCCCGATTTCCTCTTGCTTGCTGGACGACCCGCACCCGTACGGCAACGGACGGAATCGCATGACTTCCCGATTGGAGCATACGCTCCAGAGGCTGGCAAGCCGCGGCGGAAAGGCTTGCGCGGTGTTGCGATGACGGTCGCGATACTCGTGTTGGCGATGCTTTGCAGCTGTCGTCACGAAGCTCCCGAACAAGCTCTGCGGCGAACCATCATGCAGATGCAGACGGCGGCGGAGAAGCAGGATATCGACGGCGTGCTCGCGCCGGTCGCCGAGGATTTTTCCGGCTCCGACGGCATGGATCGCAACACCTTGCGACACTTCATCGCGATCAGCATGCTGGGCAAGCGCGACGTCGGCGTCACCCTCGGACCGCTGGATGTGAAAATGTTCGGTGATCGTGCGACGGTGAACTTCACCGCCGCGACCAGCGCTGGCTCCGGCCCGTTTCCCGAACAGGCGCAGATCTATCAGGTCAATACCGGCTGGCGTTTGGTGGGTGGCGACTGGAAGCTGATTTCGGCGACGTGGGAGCCGTCGCTTTAATCCAGGAAGCGTGATCGACGCGCAGGGTCTCTTGTAGGAGCGATGGCAATCGCGACTTTTCCGCAATTGCAAAGAGTCGCGATTGCCATCGCTCCTACAAGGGCGACGGGCATGAAAAAGGCGGCCGAGGCCGCCTTTTCGTTTTCTGCCTGAAACCGATCAATCAGGCCGCTTTCTTGCCCGCCAACTGACGCAGCACGTAATGCAGGATGCCGCCGTGGTGGCTGAGGCGATGCGCTTGCGGGATGCGTTGAAGCGCATCCCGCGCATCGACTCAGGGGCGGGCGCTTGTCGCACGCCCGGGGCTTCCGCCCCTGAATTAATCAGGCCGCTTTCTTGCCCGCCAACTGACGCAGCACGTAATGCAGGATGCCGCCGTGGCGGAAGTATTCGACTTCCTTCGGCGTCAGCAGCAGTACCTGTGCCTGGAAGCGGATTTCGCCGCCGTCGGCTTTCTTCGCGATCACGTCGGCGACCTTGCCGGCGCCATCCTTCAGGCCGGTGATCGAGAACACTTCGTCACCTTTCAGACCCAGCGAGGCGGCGTTCTGACCGGCGAGGAATTGCAGCGGCAACACGCCCATGCCGACCAGGTTGGAGCGGTGGATGCGCTCGAAGCTTTCAGCGATCACGGCTTTGACGCCAAGCAGGTTGGTGCCCTTGGCTGCCCAGTCGCGCGACGAACCGGTGCCGTATTCCTTGCCGGCGATCACCACCAGCGGAACGCTTTCGGCCTTGTACTTCATCGCCGCGTCGTAGATCGCCAGCTTTTCGCCGTCAGGATAGTGCAGGGTGCTGCCGCCTTCTTCGCCGCCGAGCATCAGGTTCTTGATGCGGATGTTGGCGAAGGTGCCGCGCACCATCACGTCGTCGTTGCCGCGGCGCGAACCGTAGCTGTTGAAGTCGACCGGCTGCACACCGCGCGACTGCAGGTACTTGCCGGCCGGCGAGCTAGCCTTGATGTTGCCCGCGGGCGAGATGTGGTCGGTGGTGATCGAATCGCCGAACAGGCCGAGCAAACGCGCGCCATGGATGTCGTCGATCGTGCCGATCGTCATCTTCATGCCGTCGAAATACGGCGGGTTCTTGATGTAGGTCGAATCGGCGCCCCAGGCGTAGATCTCGCCCTCCGGTGAGGCGATCTGGTTCCAGCGCGAGTCGCCCTTGAACACGTCGGCATAGTTCTTGGTGAACATTTCCGGGCCGACCGTGCGCAGGATGAAATCGCTGATTTCCTTGTTGCTCGGCCAGATGTCCTTGAGATAGACCGGCTGACCATCGCTGCCGGTACCCAGCGACTCGCTCGAAAGATCGATGTCGACCGTGCCGGCGAGTGCGTACGCGACCACGAGCGGCGGCGAGGCGAGGTAGTTCATCTTCACTTCGGAATGCACGCGGCCTTCGAAATTGCGATTGCCAGACAGCACCGATGCGACCGCGAGGTCGTTGTCGGCGATGCCCTTGGACACTTCATCCGGCAGCGGGCCGGAGTTGCCGATGCAGGTCGTGCAGCCGTAGCCGACGACGTAGAAACCGAGCTTTTCGAGATCGGTGAGCACGCCGGCTTTCTTCAGGTAGTCGGTGACCACCAACGAGCCTGGGCCAAGCGAGGTTTTCACCCAAGGCGCGGACTTCAGGCCCTTGGCCACGGCGTTGCGGGCAAGCAGGCCGGCGGCCAGCATCACGGCCGGATTGGAGGTGTTGGTGCAGGACGTGATCGCAGCGATCACCACCGAGCCGTCGCCGAGTTCGGCGTCCTGGTCCTTGATGCGGATTTTCGACTTTGGTTTTGCGGCGAGGTGCTCGGCCTGATGCTGGTTGCCGCCTTCGCCGACGAAGTTGGCGACGTCGCCATTCTTGCTCTTGCGGCCACTGACCAGTCCGCCGAGATTGGCGTTGAAGTTGGCCTTCATGTCGGTCAGCAGCACGCGGTCCTGCGGACGCTTCGGGCCGGCGAGCGACGGTTTGACCTCGGCCATGTCCAGCGCCAGCACGGCGCTGTATTCGGCTTCAGCGTCGGTGCGCCACAGGCCCTGGGCCTTGGCATAGGCCTCGACCAGCGCGATGAGTTTTTCGTCGCGGCCCGACAGGCGCAGGTAGTTCAGCGCTTCGCCGTCGATCGGGAAGATGCCGCAGGTCGCACCATATTCGGGGGCCATGTTCGCGATCGTGGCGCGGTCGGCCAGCGGCAGGTGGTTGAGGCCGTCGCCGAAGAATTCGACGAACTTGCCGACCACGCCCTGCTTGCGCAGCATCTGCGTGACGGTCAGCACCAGATCGGTGGCGGTGGCGCCTTCTGGCAGCTTGCCGGTGAGCTTGAAGCCCACGACCTGCGGAATCAGCATCGAACTCGGCTGGCCGAGCATCGCGGCCTCGGCCTCGATGCCGCCGACGCCCCAGCCCAGCACGCCGATGCCGTTGATCATGGTGGTGTGCGAGTCGGTGCCGAACACGGTGTCCGGGAACGCGTACTGGACGCCGTCGATGCTGCGCTCAACCACGACGCGGGCGAGATTTTCCAGGTTGACCTGGTGGACGATGCCGGTATTGGGCGGCACGACCTTGAAATTGTTGAAGGCTTTCTGGCCCCAGCGCAGGAAGCTGTAGCGCTCACCGTTGCGGGAAAATTCGATCTGGCCGTTGAGGTCCAGCGACTCGGGTTTGCCGTAGGAATCGACCTGCACCGAGTGGTCGATCACCAGTTCCGAGGGGATCAGCGGGTTGATGTTGGAGGCCGAGCCGCCGAGCTTGACCACGGCATCGCGCATCGCGGCGAGGTCGACCACGCAGGGCACGCCGGTGAAATCCTGCAGCACCACGCGCGCCGGCATGAAGGCGATTTCGGTGTCCGGTTCTTTCTTCGCATCCCAGTTGGCGATCGCTTCGATCGACGCCTTGGTGACCGTGATGCCATCCTCATGACGCAGCAGGTTTTCCAGCAGGATCTTCATCGAAAACGGCAGGCGGGCCAGGTCGTAGCGTTGGCCGAGCTTGGCCAGGCTGAAGATGGTGTAGGACGTCCCGTTGACGCTGAGTTGGTCGCGGGTCGCGAAGGAGTCGCTCATTGGATGGCTCCTGAAAATTGGCTTGGACGAGGTGACGGAAGACACAGGACGGGTTAAGCACGTCCCAGCTGCATATTATGCCCCAGACAGCGGGCTTTTCGCAGCGATCTGACCGGATTTGCGCGCGAATCCGCTCAACCGAGCAGCTCGCGGGCGGTCTGCGTCATGGCCCGGCGCGAAAGCAGGAAATCCCAGTAACTGCCGCCGACCTGCCGCCAAAGCACCGCAGCGCGCAGCGCGGCGAGAAGGCTGGCGCGGACCTCACCGACGACATCGGGCTGACCGAGATAGACCGGATTGCCCTGCACCAGCACGCGTGCGCCCAGCGGGCTGATCTGCGCTGCATACAACTCGCCGAGCCGGCTCAGGATGGTTGGATGGGTCGGGCCAAGATCCTCGCGCTGGCGCTGGATGTCGGCGAGTGTTTTCTGCACGGCGGCGACGGCGGCGTCATTGCCGATGAAACGGCGTTCCAGGCTGAGCACGTTCATCGCCATGCGCGTCTGCGCGGTATCGCGATCGCCACCATCAAGCTGCGCGATCAGGCGGCGCAGGCCGGAGTCGAGTTCGCGCGGATTGCCGTATACCGCCTCGGCACTGTCGGCGTCGAAGCGGAACAGGCTGTCGATGCAGGCCGCCAGCGGCTGGGTCTCGGCCTGCCCGTTGTTGGCCATCTGTTGCACCAGCTTGATCGCCTGGAGCAGGGCGGCGAGGGCGATGACGCGGTCTTTCATGCGGCCTGGTTTCTCTGCTGTTGTTCGAGGCGGGCGTCGGTGTGGAGGATCACGGCGCCGCCGAGGCATTCGTCGTCACGATAGAACACCACCGACTGCCCTGGTGTGACGGCGCGCTGCGGGCGATCGAAACGCACCTGCGTGCTGCCGTCTTCGCGGACGCTCACCTGGCAGGCTTCGTCTCGCTGGCGGTAGCGGGTTTTGGCGGTGCAGGAAAAATTTTCCGCGGGTGGCTGGCCGGCCACCCAGTGCGCGGTTTCGCTGTGCAATTCGCGCGACAACAGCCACTCGCTCTCCATGCCTTGATCGACGAACAGGACGTTGCTCGCGACATCCTTGCCGACCACGAACCAGGGCGCAGCCGGCCGGCCTTTGATGCCGCCGATATGCAGCCCTTCGCGCTGGCCCAGGGTGTAGTAGAAAACGCCGCTGTGCTCGCCGACCTTGCTGCCATCGACGCTGCGGATCTCGCCGGTTTTGGCGGGAATGTACTGGCCGAGGAATTCGCGGAAATCGCGTTCGCCGATGAAACAGATGCCGGTGGAATCCTTTTTCTGCGCGGTCGGCAGTGCGGCCGCGGCGGCGAGGCGACGGACTTCGCTCTTGGGCAGGTGGCCGATCGGAAACAACGTCGCCGCGAGTTGTTCCTGACCGAGCTGGTGCAGGAAATAGGTCTGGTCCTTGTCGCCATCGGCGCCGCGCAGCAGTTGCCAGCGACCGTCGCGAAACGCGACTTGCGCGTAATGGCCGGTTGCGATTTTTTCCGCGCCCAGCGCGCGAGCTTCATCGAGGAAGGTCTTGAACTTGATCTCGCGATTGCACAGCACGTCGGGATTGGGCGTGCGGCCGGCGCGGTATTCGGAGAGGAAGTGTTCGAACACGCCCGACCAGTATTGTTTGGCGAAATTGCGCGCGAAGAACGGGATCTGCAGACGCCCGCAAACGCCGATCGCATCGCGACGGTCATCTTCGGCGCGGCAATCTCCCGCTTTCGATGAGCCGGTGTCCGCGACACTCGCGCTGTCCTGCGCATCGGTCGCTCGCGGCGTCCTGCCTCCCGCGACACTCGCGCTGTCCTGCGCATCGTCGTCCCAGTTCTGCATGAACAGGCCGGCGATCGATTCGCCCTGTTGCTTGAGCAGCAGCGCGGTCACCGAAGAGTCCACGCCGCCGGATACGCCGACGATGATGCGCGGCCCTGTTCCTGCGGGTGCTGCCAGCTCAGACGAGCTCATGGCAGGTGCGAGAGCGCATCCAGCGGGAAGCGCCGGCCGGAAAGAAAGTCCTCCGCGACCCGCCAGACCAACGGGCTGCGATGCCGCTCCGACGCGGCCGACAACTCGCCGGGCGTCATCCACAGCGCCTGCACGATGCCTTCGTCCAGCGCGCGATCGGCGTCATGGCGGATGGGCTCGGCGGAAAACGCCATGCGCAGATAATGTCGTCCGGTTTCGGGCGCCTTCCATTGATAGGCGCCGATGAAGGCCAGCAGACGGACATGCCAGCCGGTTTCCTCGAGTGTTTCGCGCAATGCCGCTTCCAGCAATGATTCGTCCGGTTCCAGATGCCCGGCAGGCTGGTTGAGCACGCGGCGACCCTGGACTTCCTCCTCGACCATCAACAGGCGGCCATCGCGGACCACGACGGTGGCGACGGTCACGTCGGGCTGCCAGAACTGTCTGTTCCGGTAACTCAAGGCTGTTGGCAGGGCTGGGTCATCGGGGAGATTGTCGGACGAAAGCGCCATCGGCGTCCACGCTTGCATCCGGACGCGGCGCCCCGATTTATACTCGGCCCATGGCCCACAACACTCCCCCCGAGCGCGAACACGAATTTGGCACGGTGGTCGAAACCGCCAAGCCCGAGCTCGTCCGCCCGCCCCAGTACCAGGTCGTGCTGTTGAACGACGACTTCACGCCGATGGATTTCGTTGTCGAGGTCCTGCAGGTGTTCTTCGCGCTAAACCGTGAAAAAGCCACCCAGGTCATGCTTCACGTCCATACTCGTGGCAAGGGCATTTGCGGCGTCTACACGCGGGAAGTGGCTGAATCGAAAGTGACCCAGGTCAACGAGTTCTCCCGCGTGCACCAGCATCCCCTGTTGTGCAGCATGGAAAAAGCCTAGGCTGGAAATCGCAAGCGCTGTCCCCATATTGGAGTGAACGTTTCCGGAGAGCCCCATGTTCAGCAAGGACCTCGAATACTCCATCGGCCAGTGCTACAAGCAGGCGCGCGAAGCCCGTCACGAGTTCATGACGGTCGAGCACCTGCTGTTGGCCCTGCTTGAAAATCCCGCCGCTGTCGCCGTGCTCAAGGCCTGCGGCTTCAACCACGGCAAACTCGCCGATGGTCTGCAGCAGGTGATCAACGACAGCGTGCCGGTACTGCCGGCCGATGACGCCCGCGACACCCAGCCCACCCTCGGCTTCCAGCGCGTGCTGCAGCGTGCGGTCTATCACGTGCAGTCGTCGGGCAAGAAGGAAGTCACCGGCGCCAATGTGCTGGTGGCGATTTTTGGCGAGAAGGACTCGCATGCCGTCTATCTGATGCAGCAGCAGGACATCACCCGCCTCGACGTCGTCAACTACATTTCCCATGGCATTGCCAAAGTCGGCGATGGTGGCGAGGAAAAAGCACAGAGCAATGAAACTCGCCAGGACGGCGAGGCTGGCGACGAGCCCAAGGGCAACCCGCTGCAGGAGTTCGCCAGCAACCTCAACGAACTCGCGCGCGAAGGCCGGATCGATCCGCTGATCGGTCGCGAGGACGAAGTCGAGCGCACCATCCAGGTGCTCTGTCGCCGACGCAAGAACAACCCGCTGTTCGTCGGTGAATCCGGTGTCGGCAAGACCGCGCTGGCCGAAGGCCTGGCCTGGCGCATCGTCGAGGGCATGGTGCCCGAGGTGCTCAAGGACGCGATCATCTATTCGCTCGACCTCGGTGCGCTGGTCGCCGGCACGAAATATCGTGGCGATTTCGAAAAGCGTCTCAAGGCTGTGCTCGCGCAGATGAAGAAAGAGCCGCGCGCGATCCTGTTTATCGACGAGATCCACACGATCATCGGTGCCGGCTCCGCAAGCGGCGGCACGATGGATGCCTCCAACCTGATCAAGCCGGTGTTGCAGAATGGCGAGCTGCGCTGCATCGGTTCGACCACGTTCCAGGAATACCGCGGCGTGTTCGAGAAAGATCGCGCGCTTGCGCGTCGTTTCCAGAAGATCGACGTGGTTGAACCTTCGATCAGCGAAGCCGTGGCGATCCTGCACGGCCTGAAGTCGCGCTTCGAAGCGCATCACGAAGTCGAATACACCTCGGATGCGATCCAGGCGGCGGTCGATCTCTCGGTCAAGCACATCGGCGACCGTCTGTTGCCCGACAAGGCGATCGATGTCATCGACGAAGCCGGCGCACGCCAGCGTCTGCGCATCGACAGCGAGCGCAAGCGCGTGATCGATGTCGAGGAAGTCGAGTTGATCGTCGCCAAAATGGCGCGCATCCCGACCAAGCAGGTCAGCGCCTCTGACAAGGACGTGCTGCGCAACCTCGAGCGCAACCTCAAGATGGTGATCTTCGGCCAGGATCCGGCGATCGAAACACTGGTGTCGTCGATCAAGCTGGCGCGTTCGGGGCTGTCCAGCCCGGACAAGCCGATCGGCAATTTCCTGTTCGCGGGCCCGACCGGCGTTGGCAAGACCGAGGTTACGCGGCAACTGGCGATGCAACTGGGTATCGAGCTGGTGCGCTTCGACATGTCCGAATACATGGAATCGCATTCGGTCAGTCGCCTGATCGGTGCGCCCCCGGGTTACGTCGGTTTCGACCAGGGCGGCCTTCTGACCGAGAAGATCGTCAAGACGCCGCATTGCGTGCTGTTGCTCGACGAAATCGAGAAAGCGCATCCAGATGTGTTCAACATCCTGCTGCAGATCATGGACCGCGGCATCCTCACCGATACCAATGGTCGCGAGGCCAATTTCCGCAACGTCGTGCTGGTGATGACCACCAATGCCGGCGCGCAGCAGGCGGCGCGCCGCACCATGGGTTTTGTCGAACAGAACCATTCGACCGATGCAATGGAAGTGATCCGCAAAGGCTTCACGCCGGAGTTCCGCAATCGCCTGGACGCGATCATCCAATTCCAGGGCTTGGGCTTCGAACACATCCTGCGCGTGGTCGACAAGTTCCTGATTGAGCTCGAGGCGCAGTTGCACGACAAGCACGTCAGCCTGTCGGCGTCGCCGGAAGCCCGGCAGTGGCTGGCCGAACATGGTTTCGATCCGCTGATGGGCGCGCGTCCGATGGCGCGTCTGTTGCAGGACAAGATCAAACGCCCGCTCGCGGACGAATTGCTGTTCGGCAAGCTGATCAATGGCGGTCGCGTCAGCGTCGACGTGCGTGATGGCGAGCTGGTCGTGGACTCGCAGGCCGAACCGGAAAAGTTGCTGCCGGCGACGGTCGAATAATCCTGCGCAGCGTCGCGATGGGCAAACAAAAAACGGCGGCCCTGAGGCCGCCGTTTTCAATTCTGATGCCGCTTATTTCATTCGGTAGGTGATCCGACCCTTGGTGAGGTCGTAAGGCGTCATTTCCACCTTGACCTTGTCACCCGTCAGGATGCGGATGTAGTTCTTGCGCATACGGCCCGAAATATGGGCAGTGATGACATGGCCGTTCTCGAGCTTCACGCGGAACACGGTGTTCGGCAGCGTTTCGAGGATCGTGCCTTCGAATTCGATGGAATCGTCTTTGGACATGCGTCGCTTTAAGGATGGGCTTGCGCCACGAAAGTCGCGAATGATGCCACGTCCCGAGCCCACAAGCAAAAAATCTTTCAATCCAAAGGCTTAGAAGAGCTCGCTGGCAGCCATCGCGCCAACGCGTTCGCTCCATGAGCCGGCCGGGGCAGGTTCGTTCGCCAACCTCCCGACCTCGGACACGAAGCTTGCCCGCGGCATCAACCGGCTGCCCAGCGAGCGTGTATGCGCATTTTCTACCTGGGCATCGATCCACGGCCAACCCCAGCCGCACAGCAGTTTCGCCAATCCCGCCAACGCTATTTTCGAGCCGCCGGATTCGCTGCTGAACATGCTTTCGCCGAAAAACATCCGGCCGATCGCCAGCCCGTAGATGCCACCGACCAGGCGGTCGCCGGCGAATACCTCGATGCTGTGGGCATGGCCCAGCCGGTGCATTTCGCGATAGGCCGCGAACATGTCGTCGGTGATCCAGGTGCCGTCCTGGCCGGGGCGTGGCGTGTCCGCGCAGGCAGCGATCACTTCCGCAAACGCTGTGTCGGCACGCAAGGTCCAGTCGCAATGACGCATCTGCCGGCGAAATTTCGACGACAGATGTACGCCATCCGTGGCGAAGACATTGCGCGGATCCGGTGACCACCACAGGATCGGCTGGCCTTCGGAATACCAAGGGAAAATGCCGTGCCGATAGGCGTTGAGAAGACGCGCCGGACTGAGGTCGCCGCCAGTGGCAAGCAACCCGTCTGGCTCGACCAATGCGCGTTCCGTCGCCGGAAAAGGCGAGTCCGGATCAGCGCTTAGCAGGGGTATCGGCGATCGCGGCACGGAAGGGGCTGTGTTCGAGGACGACCTCACGATAACGCAGACTCGCGGCCCGTTCTTCGTCGCACCAGGGGCGCAGCGCCTCAGAGAATTGTCCGTCGGCGACGAAGTGGCGGCTGTGGGTGAGTACCGGCATGAAGCCGCGGGCGATCTTGTGCTCGCCCTGCGCGCCGGGCTCGAACACGCGCAGGCCTTCGCGCAGACAATAGTCGATGCCCTGGTAGTAGCAGGTCTCGAAATGCAGGCCGGGCAGAGTTTCCGACGCGCCCCAATAGCGCCCGTAAAGGGTATCGCCACCGCGAAGGCAGAGCGCGCCAGCGATCGTCTGCGCATCGCGCTGCGCCAGGATCAGCAACAATTGCCTTGGCATCGTCCGGGCGAGATGCCGGAAAAAGTCCAGGCTCAGCGCCGGATGATTGCCTTTTTCGCTCTGGGTCATGCAGTAGAACGCGTGCATGTCGATGAGGTCATCGTCGCGGGCTTCGTCGCCATGGACGATACGGAAGCTGATGCCGGCACGCCGTACCTGTTCGCGTTCGGCGCGCAGGTTCTTGCGCTTCTTGCTGATGAAGGCCGCGAGGAAATCGTCGAAATCGCGCCAACCCGCTTCGTTGCGCCAATGGAATTGAACGTCGCTGCGTTCGAGCCAATCCTTGTCGAACACGCCGAGTTCGCCCGCAGGCAGAAAATTAGCGTGCAGCGATGACCAGCGTTGCTGGCGCATGTGTTCCTGCATCGCGAGCAAGAGACCTCGTCGGGCGTTCGCATCGCGCGCAAGAAGACGCGGCCCGGTCACGGGCGAGTAGGGCGCGGCGATCAGCCATTTCGGGTAGTAGTCGATGCCGTAGCGTGCATAGGCATGCGCCCAGGCGTGGTCGAAGACGAATTCGCCGTGCGAGTTGAATTTCAGATAGCCCGGCGCGGCCGCGACGAGTTCATCGCCTTCATACAATGCCGCGTGTTGCGGCTGCCAGCCCCACTGTTCGCGCAGGCACTGGTGTCGTTCCAGCCCATCGAGGAAGGCATGACTGATGAAAGGGTTGCTGCCGTCGTGCAGCGAATCCCACGCGCTGGCGGGGATTTCGTCGAGAGAATCGTACAGGCGCAGAGCTGGCATCAGGGCAGATTAGCGCAGGCTCAGGAGTGCGCGGTGTTGCTGGCGTTGAAATGCCGAACTCATGATGTCGCGAGCAACCGTCCATGGTGTTTGGCGCCGGCCCAGGCATCCCTGCCTGGGCGTTCGCAGCCGCACGAACTGCCATTCATGGCAGTTCGTCAGCGCGGCTACTCACCCTTGTCGAGGAATTTCTCGGCGTCCAGTGCTGCCATGCAGCCGAAACCGGCAGAGGTAATCGCTTGGCGGTACACCTGGTCGGCGACATCGCCGGCGGCGAACACGCCAGGAACGCTGGTGGCGGTGGCGCCGCCATCGGTGCCCGACTTGATCTGCAGGTAGCCGTTTTTCATTTCGAGCTGGCCTTCGAACAGCGAGGTGTTCGGCGTGTGGCCGATCGCGACGAAGAAACCCTGCAAGGCGATTTCGCGGGTGGTGTCGTTGCTGACGTGGCGGATGCGCATGCCGGTGACGCCGGAATCATCGCCCAGCACTTCGTCGACGCCGTGATCCCAGATCAGTTCGATCTTGCCGGCCTGGGCCTTGGCAAACAATTTGTCCTGCAAAATTTTCTCCGCGCGCAACTTGTCGCGACGATGCACGAGGTAGACCTTCTTGGCGATGTTGGCCAGATACAGCGCTTCCTCGACCGCGGTATTGCCGCCGCCGATCACCGCCACTTCCTGGTCGCGGAAGAAGAAACCGTCGCAGGTCGCGCAGGCCGACACACCCTTGCCCATGAATTTCTGTTCGGATTCGATGCCCAGGTATTTCGCGCTGGCGCCGGTCGCGATGACCAGCGCATCGGCGGTGTACTCGCCGCTATCGCCGGTGAGATGGAAAGGGCGGCGCGACAGGTCGGCGGAATGGATGTGATCGAAGATGATCTCGGTCTCGAAGCGCTCGGCGTGCGCCTGCATGCGCGTCATCAGGTCCGGGCCCATCAGGCCGTGGGCATCGCCCGGCCAGTTGTCGACCTCGGTCGTGGTCATCAGCTGGCCGCCCTGCTGCAGGCCCGTGATCATCACCGGCTTGAGATTGGCGCGCGCGGCATAAACCGCAGCGGTATAGCCGGCCGGGCCGGAACCGAGGATCAGGAGATGGCAATGCTTGGGAGCGGTCATGGGTGGCCGGGAAAGAATGAAGAGGAGGACATCGCGCGAATGCCACGATGGACACCGCAAGCTTGGGGTTGGCGACCCGCTAAATCAAGGCAGGAAATCCCGCAGCGTCTATGCTAAGCGCCGCGCCGGGATGGGAAGTGGTGCGGGTTTTACGGTATAACTTCGCCCTGTAAACAAGCGGCTATGCCCATTACCTGAGGCTGATTCTTACGGTGGCTCGATCTCCCGATAAAACCGCGGTCGTCGGTGACGAGCGCCGTCAGAAACTCTGGCGCGAGCTGGCCCTGGTGGCCACCGCGCCATTGCTGCTTTATCTGCTGGCGAGCTTGGCCAGTTATTCGCCCGATGATCCGGGCTGGTCGCGCACCGGCAGCATCGTCGGCGCCCGTCACAACATCGGTGGCCTGGCAGGCGCCTATATCGCCGATCTCGGTTTCTGGTTTTTCGGCTACGTCGCCTACACGCTGCCCGTCGTGCTTGGCGGCATCGCCTGGATAGCGCTGTTCGGCCTCGATTCGGATGGCGACGGCCGCGTCGATTTTGGCCCCGCGCTGCGTCTGATCGGCATCGTCGGTTTCCTCGTCAGTGCCACCGGCCTGCTGCATCTGATCGGCGGTGCGGCGCCGAACCTTCCCGCCGAATCCGGCGGCATTCTCGGCCAGGTCGGCGGCCGTTCGATGTACAGCGTGTTCGGCGGCATGGGCGGCAACCTGTTCCTGTTCGCCGTGCTGATGATGTCGGTGACCTTGGCGACGGGCCTGAGCTGGTTCGCGCTGATGGATTGGTTGGGCGGCCTGGTGCTGAAAGGCGTCGCGCGTTTTTCCGAGAAAAAACAGGAAGCTGCCGAGTGGCAGCGTACGCGTGCGTTGCGCGAAGAGCGCGAGGAAGTGCGCAAGGTCGACACGGTCAAGCGCGCCAAGCGCGAGCCGGTGCATATCGAACCGCCGGCGAAATCGGTGATCGAAAAAAGCGAACGCGCGCAGCGCGAGCAGCAGATCCCGCTGTTCAATGTTGGCGGCGACGATTCGCTGCCACCGTTGTCGTTGCTCGACGATCCCAAGCCGCAGCCCAAGGGCTATTCCGAGGAAACCCTGGAAACCCTGTCGCGCCAGATCGAATTCAAGCTCAAGGATTTCCGCATCGAAGTGCAGGTCGTTGGCGCCTATCCGGGCCCGGTGATCACGCGTTTCGAAATGGATCCGGCGCCCGGCGTCAAAGGCAGTCAGGTCAATTCGCTGGACAAGGACATCGCCCGCGGCCTGTCGGTGAAATCGGTGCGCGTGGTCGACGTCATTCCGGGCAAGTCGGTCATCGGCCTGGAAATCCCCAACGTCAATCGCGAGATGATCTATCTCAGCGAGTTGCTGCGTTCGAAGGAATACGACAAGTCGGCGAGCCCGTTGACGATCGCGCTGGGCAAGGACATCGGCGGCCGCCCGATCGTCGCCGACCTCGCGCGCATGCCGCATCTTCTCGTTGCCGGCACCACCGGTTCGGGCAAGTCGGTGGGCGTCAACGCGATGGTGCTTAGCTTGCTGTACAAGGCCAGCGCGAAAGACGTGCGCATGCTGATGATCGACCCGAAAATGCTCGAGCTTTCGGTCTATCAAGGCATTCCGCACCTGCTGGCGCCGGTGGTCACCGACATGAGGGAGGCCGCGAACGGCCTGCGCTGGTGCGTCGCGGAAATGGAGCGGCGCTACAAGGTGATGTCGGCGGTGGGCGTGCGTAACCTCGCGGGCTTCAATCGCAAGGTCAAGGATGCCCAGGACGCCGGCCAGCCCTTGATGGACCCGCTGTTCCGACCGAATCCCGACCTCGGCGAAGCGCCGCGTCCGCTGGAGGAATTGCCGTACATCGTTGTCTTCATCGACGAATTCGCCGACATGATGATGATCGTCGGCAAGAAGGTCGAAGAACTCATCGCGCGTCTCGCGCAGAAGGCGCGTGCCGCTGGCATCCACCTGATCTTGGCGACGCAGCGGCCATCCGTCGACGTCATCACCGGTTTGATCAAGGCCAATATTCCGACGCGCATCGCCTTCCAGGTATCGAGCAAGATCGATTCGCGCACGATTCTCGACCAGTCCGGTGCCGAGACACTGCTTGGCCACGGCGACATGCTGTATCTGCCGCCCGGTACGGCGATGCCCGAGCGCGTGCACGGCGCCTTCGTTTCCGATGAAGAAGTGCATCGTGTGGTCGAGCATCTCAAGCAGCACGGCGGCGGCACCGACTATGTCACCGGTGTGCTCGACGAGGTGCAGACGATGGGCGACGGCGTGGTCGTCGGCGCGACCGGGCTGCCGGAGTCGGGCGGTGGTGGTGGCGACGAATCCGATCCGCTGTACGACGAAGCGGTGAAGATCGTTACCGAAACCCGCCGCGCTTCGATCTCCGGCGTGCAACGCCGACTCAAGATCGGCTACAACCGCGCCGCCCGCCTGATCGAGGCGATGGAAGCCGCCGGCGTGGTTACGCCACCCGAACACAACGGCGACCGCAGTGTGCTGGCGCCACCGCCGCCGCGCAATTGATGGATGCTGCTGTCGTAGGAGCCAGCTTGCTGGCGACAGGTCTCGCGCAAACAGATAGCTTGCCAGCAAGCTGACTCCTGCACGGTAACGGTTTTCGTTCAGGCGGCTTTCGGCACTCTCTGCGCAACAACTCCATCGGGCATCGAATGAATATCGCGATCAAATCCCTGTTGTGGCTCTCGCTGCTGTCGGTCGCTGCCATCGCGCACGCCCCCGGCCGCGAACAGCTCACTGCTTTCACGAAGAACCTCAAGGGCCTCGACGCCGCGTTCGAGCAACACGTCTACGATTCCAACGGCCACGAAACCCAGAAGAGCACGGGCACGGTCAAGCTCTCCGCGCCACGGCTGTTTCGCTGGGAAGTGACCAAGCCCGACCGCCAGCTGATCGTCGCCGATGGTGACCACATCTGGATTTTCGATCCTGATCTCGAACAGGTGACGGTGCGCAAACAGAGTTTCGAGGAGCAGGGCAGCCCGCTGACGGTGCTCATCGATCCGACCGAGCTCGACCGTCAGTTCAAGACAGGCGAGGGCGGTCGCGCAGGTGGGTTGGAATGGCTGATCCTCACGCCGAAAAAAGCAGACGATGCGCCGTTCCAGCAGGCGAAACTGGGATTCGGACCCAAGGGTCTGGTGCGCATGGAGTTCAACGATGCCCTGGGCCAGCGCACGGTGATCGGTTTCTCGAACTGGCGCCGCAATCCCGCTTTCGCAGCGGGCACGTTCAAGTTCACGCCACCGAAAGGCGCGGATGTGGTCGGCGACATGGACGATGGCGCGGAAGTCACACCGCTGAAGGAATAACCGACAGCGCAGGAGCGGTCATGACCACGATTATTTCTTGCCGAAACTTGAGGCAATCGCAGTCGTGCCCGCTCCCACGGGAAGCAATCGCGGTCACGCCTGTGCACACGGCAGCGGCTAGAATGCCCAGGTGCGAAAATCCCGGCCCGCCAGCGAATCCCTGTTCCAGCCGCCTGCGGCGCTGAAGCCGCTTGCCGAGCGCATGCGTCCGGCGACGCTGGACGAAATGGTCGGCCAGCGCCGACTGCTTGCACCGGGCTCGGCGCTGCGGCGTGCAGTCGAGTCCGGGCATGTGCATTCGATGATCCTCTGGGGGCCGCCCGGCTGCGGCAAGACCACGCTGGCGCTGTTGCTCGCGAAATATTCAGAAGCCGAATTCCGGGCGATTTCGGCAGTTCTCTCAGGGCTTCCGGAAGTGCGCCTGGTGCTTGCCGAAGCGGAGGGTCGCTTCAACGAAGGTCGTCGCACCGTTCTCTTCGTCGACGAAGTGCACCGCTTCAACAAGGCGCAGCAGGATGCCTTCCTGCCGCATATCGAGCGCGGCTCCATCCTCTTCGTCGGCGCCACCACCGAGAACCCGAGTTTCGAACTCAACTCCGCGCTGCTTTCGCGCTGCCGCGTGCACGTGCTTGAAGCGGCTTCCGTCGAAGACATCGTCGAAGCGCTGAAGCGTGCGCTTGCCGATCCGGAGCGCGGATTGGGCGAGCAGAATCTGCGAATCTCCGAAGAAAACCTGCGCCTGATCGCGCAGGCCGCCGACGGCGATGTCCGCCGCGGACTGGCGTTGCTGGAAATCGCCGCGGAGTTGGCGGTCGACGAAGACAACGAAATCACCGCGACGACGCTCACGCAGGTGCTGGCTGATCGCACGCGCCGCTTCGACAAGCAGGGTGAACAGTTCTACGATCAGATCTCGGCGTTGCATAAATCCGTGCGCAACTCCAATCCCGACGCCGCGCTTTACTGGTTCGCGCGCATGCTCGATGGCGGCTGCGATCCGATCTATCTCGCACGGCGCCTGACGCGCATGGCGGTCGAGGATGTCGGCCTGGCAGATCCGCGTGCGCAGCAGATGGCGATCGAGGCCTGGGATGCGTATGACCGCCTCGGTAGCCCGGAGGGCGATTTGGCGTTGGCGCAACTGGTGATCTATCTGGCGAGTTGCGCGAAATCGAATGCGGCTTATGCGGCATTCAACGCCGCGAAGAGCGACGTCCGCGAATTCGGCACGCAGGACGTGCCGATGCATTTCCGCAATGCACCGACCAAGTTGATGAAGGAACTCGGCTACGGCAGCGGCTACCAGTACGACCACGACAGTCCCGACGGAATCGCGCTCGACCAGACCGGCTTCCCGGACGCGATGGGTGAGCGCACGTATTACCAGCCGATCGAGCGCGGACTCGAGATCAAGCTCAAGGAAAAACTCGACAAACTGCGCAGTGCGCGGATCGCCGCGCGGGCGCAGAAAAAATCGTAGGCAGCTTTCCGAAAGCCAGGAGCCGAATTCATGAATCTGTGGTGGCAGCAATTTTTTCTGGTGATGGCTGGCGGATCGCTGGGTGCGGCGGGACGCTTCCTGATTGGCGGCTGGATGACGCGGCACGTCGGCAATGGCTTCCCCTGGGGCACGCTGGCTGCCAATTTCATCGGTGCATTTGTCGCCGGTTTCCTGTTGATCTGGCTGGAAGGCCGTGGCCCGAATGGGTTGCTTTGGCGCGCTTTCCTGATGGTCGGATTGCTGGGCGGGCTGACGACGTTTTCCGCGCTGATGCTGGAAGCGCTGATCTCAGCACGCAGTTCGCATTTCGATGTGATGCTGAGCTACCTGGGCGTGTCGCTGTTCGGTGGGCTCGGCCTGGTCTGGCTTGGAGCGCGGCTGGGCGAATTCCTGCGCGGCTGACGTCATTGCTTGCGCGTGGTGGCGCCTCGGCTTAGCCTCCATCCACCACTCGGGGAGGAGGCGGCAAATGCGTGTATTGATCGCGGGACTGTTGGGCGGCATCGTGTTTTTCATGTGGGGCGCCGTGGCGCACATGGTCCTGCCGATCGGGCAGATGGGCATGAAGGAACCGACCGATCAGAAAGCGACGCTCGCAGCGATCGCGCCCTCGACCTCCGGTGCGGGTGTTTACATGTATCCGAGCCTGCCGCCGGAAAAAATGAACGACAAAGCGGCTGTCGCTGCTTTTGCGGCAGAGAACAAAGGCAGCCCGTTCGCATTCGTGATCTACGCGCCTGAAGGCAATTCGGCGACCGCGGACATGTCGCCGAATCTGATCAAGCAGATCGCGGGCGACACATTCTCGGCGCTGATCGTGGCTTTCGTGCTCACACTCGCTGCGTTCGGCTTCGGCAAGCGCGTGCTGATCGCGGCGGTGCTGGGCCTGTTTTCCTGGCTGACGGTCAGCGTGCCCTACTGGAACTGGTATCTGTTTCCGCTCGATTTCACCTTGGGCAATCTGCTTGAACAGGTGGTTGGCTGGGCGATCTCCGGCGTCGTGATGGCGTGGTGGCTGGGACGAAAAGGCGGCTGAAGCCGGAACCCGTCGAAACCGCAGCCTCCACGGTGTGCTCCGGGCGACAAATGCCCGAATATTCGTTGCGATAACAGCCGGGACGCGGCGATAATTCCACGTCCCGTTTCATTTCTGGAATGCCCGAATGCTAGACCCCGTCCTCTTGCGTGCCCATCTGGCCGAGACCGCCGCCCGTTTGAAAGCCAGTCGCGGTTTCGATCTCGATGTCGTGGCGTTGGAAAGACTGGAGTCCGAACGCAAGCAGCTTCAGGCGCGCACGCAGGAATTGCAGAACCTGCGCAACACGCACTCCAAGGCGATCGGCCAGGCCAAGGCCAAGGGCGAAGATGTCGCCGCGCTGATGGCGGAGGTGGCCGGGCTCGCCGATGAATTGAAGACATCGGAAATTCGGCTCGAAGTGCTGCGCGGTGAACTCGACGCGATCGCGCTGGGCATTCCGAACATTCCGCACGAATCGGTGCCGGTCGGCCGCGACGAGCATGACAACAAGGAATTGAAAAAGGTCGGCACGCCGCGCGTGTTCGATTTCGAGGTCAAGGATCATGTCGCGCTTGGCGAGCACCAGGGTTGGTTGGATGCCGAAGCCGGCGCCAAGCTTTCCGGTTCGCGCTTCACCGTCATTCGCGGCCAACTGGCACGACTGCATCGCGCGCTCGCTCAGTTCATGCTCGATCTGCATACCGGCGAACACGGTTACACCGAGGTCAATACACCGCTGCTGGTCAACGCCGAAAGCATGACGGGCACGGGTCAGCTGCCGAAGTTCGAGGAAGATCTTTTCAGCACGACGGTCGGTGAGACGAAGCGCTATCTGATTCCGACATCGGAGGTGTCGCTGACCAATCTCGTCCGCGACGAAATCGTCGACGACGCGCACATGCCGATGCTGCTTACCGCACACACGCCCTGCTTCCGCGCCGAAGCTGGCAGTTACGGCAAGGATGTGCGTGGCCTGATCCGCCAGCACCAGTTCGAGAAAGTCGAGTTGGTAGCGATCGCCCGCCCGGACGAGAGTTACCAAGTGCACGAGAACATGACGCGGCACGCCGAAACCGTGCTGGAAAAACTCGGCCTGCCATACCGTCGCCTGCTGTTGTGCACCGGCGACATGGGCTTTGGCGCGACCAAGACGCATGACCTGGAAGTGTGGCTGCCGGGTCAGAACAGTTACCGCGAAATCAGCTCGATCTCCAACTGCGAAGCATTCCAGGCGCGACGCATGCAGGCGCGCTGGCGCAATCCGACGACCGGCAAACCCGAACCGGTGCATACGCTCAACGGTTCCGGTGTCGCGGTGGGGCGTGCTTTGGTCGCGGTGATGGAGAATTACCAGAACGCCGACGGCTCGATCACCGTGCCGGACGTGTTGCGTCCCTACATGGGTGGCCTGGACCGGATCGCATGAAAACGCCCGATCTCAATGATCTGCAGTTTTTCGCCGTCGTCGTCGAACATGGCGGCTACGCAGCGGCGGAACGCGCGTTGGGCATTCCGAAATCGCGCTTGAGCCGGCGCATCACCCAACTCGAAACCGACCTCGGCGTGCGCCTGCTGCAGCGTTCGACGCGGCGCTTCGCCGTCACCGATGTCGGCCAGAGCGTCTATCGCCACGCGCAGAGCATGTTGTCGGAAGCGCAGGCGGCACGCGAGGCGGTCGATCGCGTCAGCGCCGAGCCGCGCGGCATGATCAAGGTCAGCTGTCCGGTGGCCCTCTCGCAGGAAACCCTGGCGCAGATGCTGCCGGAATTTCTGCGTCTGTTTCCGCAGGTGCGCCTGCAGTTGCATGTCAGCAACCGGCGCGTGGACGTGATCCAGGAAGGTTTTGACGTCGCACTGCGTGTGCGCACGCAACTGCTGGATGACGGCGAGCTGGTGATGCGTCGCTTCGGCGACATCCACGAGATGCTCGTTGCCAGCCCCGCCTATCTGGACCGCGTCGGCCGCCCGCAATCGCCGACCGATCTCGCGGTACACAGCACCTTGTCGATGAGCGACGACGAAGCGCGGCAGCGCTGGTCGCTGCACGGGCCGAACGGCGAGATTGAGCGCGTGGATATCCAGCCCAACCTGATGGCGCACGATTTTCCGCTGCTGATGGCGGCGGCGCGCGATGGTCTCGGTATTGCGTTGCTGCCCGAGATGACTTGCGCCGATGCCGTGCGGCGCGGCGAACTCGAGCCGGTGATGCGCGAATGGCATCTGCCGATGGGCATTTGCCACGCGGTGTTCCCGTCCCGCCGCGGCCTGCTGCCGGCCGTACGCGTATTCATCGATTTCCTCGCCGAGCGCCTGCCGGGTGTGATCGAGGCGAATCGCCTGAAGTGTTCGGATTTCAAATCGAAGAAATAGTGGCATGCTTGTCGCCGTGGCATCCCTTTCCTGAAATCAGATCGAGGTCGCAGCCCATGTCCCGTTTTCTTTCGATAGCACTGGTTTCCTTCGCAGCTCTGGCAACGGCGGCACCGGCCGTCGCGCGTCCGATCACCAACGGCATCTCCGGCGAGGAGATGGTCAAGATCCTTCAGGAGGCCGGTTATCGCGCGACGCTGAGCAAGGATGACGAAGGCGACCCGCTGATCAAGAGTGCAGTGGCCGGCAAGGATTTCAACGTCGTCATGTACGGGTGTGAAAACGGGCGCTGCAAATCCTTCCAGTTCCTGGCCGGTTTCGATCTCGACAAGGGCAGCACGGCGGAAGTGATGAACGACTGGAACCGAAATCGTCGTTTCGCGTCGGCCTATCTTGATGACGAGAACGACCCGTTCCTGCAGATGGATCTCGACGTGGAAAAGGGCTCGAGCACCGAGCAGGTCGCGATGTATCTCGAAACCTGGGAAACGGTGGTCGGGCTGTTTTCGAGCAAGATCGGCTTCAAGTAAGGGCTGAGGGGAGGGCTCCGATCGCTGGCGCGTTCCTGCTGATTTGCGATAATTCACGGATCGTTTGCCAGGGCGTTGAATTGCCGACGCAAAACAACGGAGAGATGGCCGAGTGGTTTATAAGGCAGCAGTCTTGAGTGAATCGTCTGGAACGATTCACGACGGCCGCAGGCCGGCCCCGCAGGGGCGCAGGGCAGGAAGCCCGGCGCAAAACTGCCGACGCAAAACAACGGAGAGATGGCCGAGTGGTTTAAGGCAGCAGTCTTGAGTGAATCGTCTGGAACGATTCACGACGGCCGCAGGCCGGCCCCGCAAGGGCGCAGGGCAGGAAGCCCGGCGCAAAACTGCCGACGCAAAACAACGGAGAGATGGCCGAGTGGTTTAAGGCAGCAGTCTTGAAAACTGCCGTGGTAGTAATACCACCGTGGGTTCGAATCCCACTCTCTCCGCCAATGATTCCCCGCCGGAAAGCAATCAGGAGCCCTTCTTCGGAAGGGCTCTTTTTTTGCGTCCTATCCCATCGATTGCAGGCCTGCCCTCATCCCGATGTTGCGGAGCAATTCGGGAAACTCCTACCCTAGATTGCGAAAGTTCACCTTGCCGTTTCCTGACACTGGCCTTTAGTCTCGCCTTCAGGGGAAGCCATATAGGGAATGTCTGATGATCAAGGTCTTTTTGCTTGATGACCACGCCTTGGTGCGGACTGGCTACCGCCTGATCCTGCAGCAGGAGATGGATATCGAGGTCGTTGGCGAAGCGGGCAGCGGCGAAGAAGGCCTGCCGATGATCCGCAAGCTGCGGCCGGACGTCGTGATCTGCGATCTGCACATGCCAGGCGTCAGTGGACTGGATGTCACCGAACGCCTGGTCCGCGGCGGGATCGCCAAAGTGGTTATCGTGTCGGTGCAGGAAGACGGCCCCATGCCCAAGCGCCTGCTCGATGCCGGCGCCCATGCCTATCTTGGCAAAGGCTGCGACGCGAGCGAGCTGGTCCGGGCCATCCGGGAAACGGCGCGGGGCCGGCGTTACCTGAGTACCGAGATCGCGCAGAAACTGGCGCTTTGCGGGCCTGCGGCTTCGCCTTTCGATCTGTTGTCGCCGCGCGAGCTGGAGATATCGATGCTGTTCTGCCAGGGCATGCGCGCCGAGGACATCGCGCGTCGCCTCAGCCTGAGCGGCAAAACGGTGGCTACACACAAATACCGTTTGTTCGAGAAGCTCGGCATCAAGGACACGGTGGCATTGGCGCGGATGGCGACGCAGCACGGCGTCACCGATCCGGCCTATTCGGTTTGAATGCCTTTTGGGCGCGGCCTGGGCACGGTGATTGTCTCGCCCATCCGAACTTTCTGGGTTGCGGATTCTGGTGACGACCCAAGCACCGGACACGCTCGTCGCGCTGCGGCACTGCATTCCAAGCAGTTCAGTTCAAGATGTGGATAGTCGGATACTGATCAAACAAGCCTGCTTGGCGAAATCTGATCAAAAAGGCCTGAGCAAAAAGAAAGGCACCCAAGGGTGCCTTTCTTGTTCCTGCGGTACTCGTGCGCATGATGAGCCGCCGAGCTCGCCTGGGTTACCTCGAGGACGCGTCGTGCTCGTCCTTGGCGCTATCCTCGCTCGGCGGCGACATTGCGGCGGGCTCGTCATCCAGCGGTGAAACCGCTTCCGTTGCCGGTGTGGTCTCCACTTTGACCGTGATCGCTACCGGCGCCGGGGCGCTGGCTTGAGCCGGTGCCGGCGTGGGGACGCTGGCTTGCGCGATCGGATGGTTCCATCGGTCCTCAGGGGAAGCCATTGGCGCGACCGGTTTCACTACGTCGACGCTCGTCGGAGTTGCCATTACCGGTTTCGGCTGTATCGGCGTGACCGGCGTAGCGATGATCGTTGCCGAGGTCGCCGGGGCAACAGCGAGGGTCGGAGCGACCGTCAGCGGTGCAGCCGACGTGGTAATTGGAGCTGCGACAGGCGCTGCGATATCCGCGACTCGCACGGGTTCGATCGGGGTCGGCAGCGAAACCGGCGTCGCGACGGAGATCGGCGCGGGGACGGGAGTCTCGGCAACGACCTCACGTTCGATCTTCGCTTCCACAACAGGCGGGGCGGCGACGGGTGCCGCCACTGGCGCGACGGCGGCAGGTACCGCAATCACGGGGGCGGACTCATGCACGACAACCGGAGTCGCCACTGCGATCGGCGTCGGCGCGGTCGGCATCGGCAGATCGGGGCCGAGATCATCGAAATCCGATTCCGACGCCGTCACCGGCAGGCTGGAAACGAACGTTGGTGCCTGACGTTCAGCGCGGGCGGGATGCATCTGCGAGCCCTGATCATCGCCTTCGTCATGCTCGTCGCCGGGCTCTTCCTCGTCGAAATCGATTTCGGACTGCGAATGCGGCGTGGCATTCGGATCATTGGCGGCGCCACCTTCCTGGCGACGACGGCGACGGCCGCCGCGGCGACCACGACGGCGACGCGCACCTTCAGCGCCGGCGGCTTCGCCGCCATCGGCTGCCGGCGTGGTGCCGGCATTCGCTTGCGTGTTCGCATCGCCGGCGACTGCAGGCGCAGTTGCGGCTTCATCGATCGGCGCAGCAATCGTTTCGCCGGCACCGGGTTCACCCTGGCGGCCGGCATCACGCGCGGCACGACGTTCGGCTTCGCGCTTGATGTTTTCCTGACGCTGCTGTTCGCGGCGCTCGGCTTCCTTGCGTTGCTGCTCTTCGCGACGCTGTTGCTGCTCGATCTTGCGCTGTTCGTCGAGACGGATCTGCTCTTCGCTGCGCTCGGGCTTCGGGCCCTGCGGCTTGTTCTGGTTCGGGTTCTGATTCTGATTCTGATTCTGGCCTTGGCCCTGCTGCCTGCCGCCCTGTCCGGGTTGATTGCCCTGCTTGGGCTGCTGGTTTTGTTGCGGACGATTGCCGCCAGCCTGCGGGCCACGACCACCCGGATTCTGGCCGCGATCACGTGCCGGACGCTCGCCGCGTTCGCGGCGCGGCTCGTTGCGACCGCCACTGCGTTCGCCACGATCATTGCGCGCCGGCGGCGCCGACGCAGCGGTGCTTTCGCCGCCGAAGAAAGCCTTCATGCGTGCGAACAGTCCGGGTTTCGCGGCGGCTGCGGTAACGACGGCGACAGCAGGGGCTGCCACGACCGGCGACAAGTCCTCGCGGACCTCGCGCGTCGGTGCCGGCTGGGTCGGACGTACATGTGTCACGGCCGGCATGTCCGGCACGTTGAGGTGCGCCTTGGTCAAAGAATGCGTTTCCAGCTTGCGCGGTGTGGTGCGGTGATAGCTGGGCTTGGTGGTTTCTTCACCGAGGTCGCCTTCGCGGATGCGCGAGACGTTGAAGTGCGGTGTTTCCAACTGCTCGTCGGCGACGATGATGATCGGCGCTTCATGGCGCTGCTCGATCTCGAGCAGGGCGCGGCGTTTTTCGTTGAGCAGATAGTTGGCGATTTCCGACGGGGCCTGCACCAGCACCTGTCCGGTGTTTTCTTTCATCGCATGCTCTTCGGCCAGGCGCAGGATCGACAGCGACAGCGACTCGACGCTGCGCATGCGGCCGTGGCCGTCGCAACGCGGGCAGATGATCTGGCTCGATTCGCCGAGGCTGGGACGCAGACGCTGACGCGACATCTCCAGCAGGCCGAAACGCGAGATCTTGCCGATCTGCACGCGGGCGCGATCATGGCGCAAGGCCTGCTGCAGGCGATCCTCGACCTGGCGCTGGTGCTTGCCCGAACCCATGTCGATGAAATCGATGACGACCAGGCCGCCGAGATCGCGCAGACGCATCTGGCGGGCCACTTCTTCGGCCGCTTCGAGGTTGGTGTTGAACGCGGTCTCTTCGATGTCGCTGCCCTTGGTGGCGCGCGAGGAGTTGACGTCGATTGCGGTCAGCGCTTCGGTCTGGTCGACGACGATCGAGCCGCCGGACGGCAAGCGAACCTGGCGTTCGTACGCGCCCTCGATCTGCGACTCGATCTGGAAGCGATTGAACAGCGGGATATCGTCGGTGTAGTGCTTGAGCTTGCGCAGGTTCTGCGGCATCACCGACTGCATGAAGTCTTTGGCTTCTTCGTACATCTGCGGCGTGTCGACCAGGATCTCGCCGACGTCGGCACGCAGGTAGTCGCGCAGGGCGCGGATGATCAGACGCGATTCCTGGTAGATCAGAAACGAGGCCGGCTTGCCCAGCGCGGCGTCGGTGATCGATTTCCAGACCTGAAGGAGGTAGTCCAGATCCCATTGCAGCTCTTCGGCATCGCGGCCGACGCCAGCGGTGCGGATGATCACGCCCATGTCTTCGGGAATGGTCAGCGCGTCCATGGCTTCTTTCAGGGCCTGGCGGTCGTCGCCCTCGATGCGGCGCGAGACGCCGCCGGCAGTCGGCGAGTTCGGCATCAGCACCATGTAGCGGCCGGCCAGCGAGATGAACGTGGTCAGGGCCGCGCCCTTGTTGCCGCGTTCTTCCTTGTCGACCTGGACAACGACTTCCTGGCCTTCGCGCAGGATTTCCTTGAGACCGGCCTTGTCGGGGTTCACGCCCGGGATGAAGTAGTCCCGGGAGATTTCCTTGAGCGGCAGGAAGCCGTGGCGTTCGCCGCCGTATTCGACGAAGGCGGCTTCAAGGGAGGGTTCGAGCCGGACGATGCGGCCCTTGTAGATGTTCGACTTCTTCTGTTCTTTCGACGGCTGTTCGATGTCGATGTCGTACAGGTTCTGGCCATCCACGATGGCAACACGCAGCTCTTCAGCCTGCGTGGCATTGATCAGCATCCGCTTCATTGTCAGTGTCCTCACGCGCTCAACCGCGAGGAACGCCGGGGTCCGCGCCCATCTAACTCGACTCGAAGCGCAGGCGCATTCGAGTCGCGGCAGGAACTTCCAGCGCTACAAAAACCGAAGGCGTACCCACGGGAGCGCTTTATCATTTGTTTCGTTAGGGGTCCCGGACGACGCCGAGCGTCTTCCGGATCTTCCCGAACCTCAGGTCCGGGGCGATATCCGTCCGCCTTCGAGACCGGCTAACATGGTCACCCCCGGGGGGTGTGGTAGCGGCCTGTCGGGATTCACTTACCAGAGGCTTTCGGCCCACTCGCCAGTGAAATCAGGACGTTATCTCGCGTAATTATTGTATCAGATAGGGCGGTCATGGCGGCAAATGAAGTCTCAGGCGGCGTGAAACAGGTGCGCGTGCCGGAGGATCGGGATGGCCAGCGTCTGGACAATTTTCTGCTCGGCCAGCTCAAAGGCGCGCCCCGTAGCCTTATCTACAAGCTGGTACGCAGCGGCCAGGTCCGTATCAATGGCAAGCGTGCCAAGCCGGACTCCCGCGTCTCGGGCGGAGACGAGATCCGGATTCCGCCGGTCAGGCTGGAGGCCCCTGGCGAAGTCCGCACCCCGCCCAAGTCCATGCTCGATCGCCTCGCCGCCAGCATCGTGTTCGAGGACAAGGCGCTTTTCGCGCTGAACAAGCCCAGCGGCATCGCTGTCCACGGCGGCAGTGGCCTGAGCTTCGGGGTGATCGAGGCGCTGCGCGCCCTGCGTCCCGACGAGACCATGGAGCTGGTGCATCGGCTCGATCGCGACACCTCGGGCGTGCTCGTCATCGCCAAGAAGCGCGCCGCCTTGCTGGAATTGCAGGCATTGCTGCGCGAGGGCGACGACGAGGAGGCGCCGAACAAGCGCTACCTCACCTTGCTGGTCGGCAAGATGCCGCAGGGCACGATGACCGTCGAGGCGCCGCTGATGAAATCGGTGTTGCAGGGCGGCGAGCGCATGGTGCGCGTCGATCCGGCCGGCAAGGCCTCGGTCAGCCATTTCAAACTGCTCGAGCGTCGCGCCGGCCACAGCTTTTGCGAGGTCCGGATCGAGACCGGCCGCACGCACCAGATCCGAGTCCATGCCGCCCATTTGGGACATCCCGTCGCTGGCGACGAAAAATATGGCGATCGCGAAGCCAACAAGCGTCTCGCCGAACAGGCCGGGCTCAAACGTCTTTTCCTGCACGCGGCATCGATGGAGTTCGCGCTCGAGGGCGGCGCCAAACCTTATGTGATCAACGCGCCGCTGGCGGATGATTTGAAGGCAGTGCTGGATCGGCTGTGACGGTCGTCGTGCGTGCGGCGCACGCTAAGCGATATTCCTCGATCTTTGCGGGCATCGAAACG
>NZ_DATGBO010000014.1:0-5595 GCF_035312645.1 Arenimonas sp. | reverse complement strand
ACCCATGGCATGTCGGTTTGCGTAGCCATTTCTTCAGAACTGCCTAGGCACACCTCTGGTTCTTCTCAAGCAGCTAACCGCCAGGATAGTGATGGTCCAGGCAGGCATGGTATTGACTGATTCGGGTGCCGAGGCCAGCCGACAAGGGCTGCCACCCAAGTCTGCCGCAGCAGCGGCTACCGCCGCGCCTAGTCGCTTGCGTTAACGCGTTCCACTTGTGTTGATCGCAGTCGCTTGCGTTGATCGCAGCCCACTTGCGGCTCCATTGTCGCGACGACTCTTCCAATCTCACGAACAACACGCTTCGTAGGAGCGATGGCAATCGCGACCGGGCATGTCGCGATTGCCATCGCTCCTACGCATCACCATCCGGATGCAGCCAGCCGGCAGCGCCATCGGCGTAGTGCTCGTGCTTCCAGATCGGCACACGCGCCTTCACTTCATCGATGATCCAGCGGCAGGCGGAAAATGCCGCGTCGCGATGTCCGGCGCTGACACCGACCCACACCGCGAGTTCGCCCAGAGCGAGACGGCCGACGCGATGCACGCAGGCGGCATCGATGATCGCGAAACGGGCGGCCGCTTCGGCGAGAATTTTCTCGCCCTCGCTGTCGGCCAGCGCCGCATACGCTTCGTAAGTGAGGGCCGATACTGGCCGACCTTCGTTGATGTTGCGCACCCAGCCTTCGAAGCTCGCGTACGCGCCAGCCTGGTGCGAGAGCAGGCGCTCGCGCAATGGCTCGATGTCGAAAGCTTCATCGACAATCGCAAAGCGCTTCATCCGCTCAGCCTCCCGATACCGGTGGAATGAAGGCGATCTCGGCGCCGTCGGCCACCGGATCGTTCCAGTCGACGAAGGCGCCGTCGACGGCCACGCGCAACCGTTCGCGTGCGATCGAAAAACCATGCCTGGCAAGCAACGCATCGTAAAGCGCCGCCAGCGATACGGGTGTCGGTAGAATTTCCGACGCGACGCCGGTGGCATCACGCAGGCTGGCGAAATACAACACGGTCACGCTCACGCCTTGCCGACTTTGCGCTTGCCGCCGCTCTTCGCCCGCAGCTTCGCCGGGCCGATCACCAACGCATGCGACAAGGCCTTGCACATGTCGTAGACGGTCAGCGCAGCGATGGTCGCGCCGGTCAGCGCTTCCATCTCGACGCCGGTGCGATGGTGGGTCCGCACCTGGCATTCGATCTTCAACGTGGTCTCGTTCGCCCAGGAAATATCGAAGCGGCAGCCGTCGATCGGCAGCGGATGACAGAACGGAATCAGCTCGTGCGTGCGCTTGACCGCCATCGTGCCGGCGATGATCGCGGTATCAAGCACTGGCCCCTTGGCCGTGCTGAGCCCGGACTTCTTGAGCTGCGCGGCGACCGCGGCTGGAAAACGCACCAAGCAATCGGCGGTCGCCTCGCGCGCGCTGGCCTGTTTGTCCGAGACGTCTACCATGGCCGGGCGACCGGCGGCGTCGATGTGCGTCAATCGCGATGACTTTCCTGCCACGACCACTCCTCAATTCATTTTTCTGACGATCGATCGTCACCCTTCCATACCATCGACATCGAACGCGCGCTCCGATCAACCGCCGATATAAAACATCTCGATCTTCTTTCTGTCGCGGCCACCACTCGCGCGCTGCTCGCTGTAGCGATCCGCACGGCGCTGCCATAGCGCGTCGACGCGTGTGGCCAGCGCATCAACGCCCTCGGCGATCGCTGCGCGCAGATCCTGACCCTGCGCTGCGAACAGGCAGGTAAACAACTGGCCATCAGCGGACAGGCGCGCACGATGGCAGTCGCCGCAGAACGGTTCGCTGACCGAACTCACGAAGCCGATCTCGCCGCCGCCATCGGCAAACCCGTAACGCGATGCCACTTCACCACGATAGGTCGCCGACAGTGCGCGCAGAGGCCAGCGCGCGGCGATCTGGTCGCGCAATTGCTGTGAAGGAACCACTGCCTCGCGACGCCAGCCGTTGCAATTGCCGACGTCCATGTATTCGATGAACCGAATCACGTGTCCGCTGCCGCGGAAGTGTTCGACCAGCGGCAACACCTGATCTTCGTTGACGCCGCGCTGGATCACCGCATTCAACTTGAGCGCACCGAAGCCCGCAGCTTCCGCTGCCGCGATTCCGGCGAATACATCGGCGACATCGCCGCGACCACCGGACAGGGCGCGAAACACCGTCGGATCCAGCGCATCGAGACTGATCGTCAGGCGATGCAGACCGGCATTGCGCAAGGCCTGCGCCTGCCCCGCCAGCAAGGAGGCATTGGTGGTCAGCGCGAGGTCATCGATGCCCGGAACCGCTGCCAGGCGCGCGATCAATTGCGGCAGATTTTTTCGCAGCAAGGGCTCGCCGCCGGTAAGCCGGATCTTGCGCACGCCGAGTCTCGCGAAGCCGCGCACCGCCGTCTCGATGTCGTCGAAGCTCAAGCGTCGGCTGCGATCTAACGCAGTTTCCTCGGGCGTCTGCCCTTCCGGCATGCAATACGGACAGCGGTAGTTGCAGGTCTCGATCACCGAGACACGCAGGTCGCGCAACGGTCGGCCGAGTGCGTCGGCCGGATGCAGCGCGGTGGTTTCGAACAGCGCGTTCATCCGGTCACGTCCGCGCCGACCGGATCGGCAAGCGCGAGCACGTCGCCAGCCTGCGCCACGCGATGACCGCGCGCATGCAGCGCATCGCCATCGGCATGCGAGGCGTAGTGGTAAAGCACGCAGCGCGCCAACAACTCTGGCGAATATTCGCGTTCCAGATCCGCAATACCGCTGTGCGAAGGATTGCCCTGCATCGCGCAATCGTGGGCGATCAACTCGCCGGCATCGGCATGCTGCGCCAGCATTTCCGGAATCGGCCGGGTGTCCCCGGTCCAGACCATGGCACCGGCGAGGCGAAGGCCGAAGGCCGTATCCGGCAGATGGTGACGCACCGGAAAAACATCGAACCAGCGCCGTGCATGCCAGAAGCCGCGCGTGACCGGCACCAGATGAAAACCATCCCACCAGTTCGCACCACCCTCGGCGATTACGCCCGGATAATCGGCCAGGCGCGATTGCAGATGCGGCACCACGGTCGCGGGCACATAGAGCTTCACCTTGCCGCGCAGTTGCGGATCGAAATAGATCTTGTAGAAAAGACGTTCGAGCCCAGCGACGTGATCCATGTGCACATGGGTGATGAACAAGGCTTCGGGCGCACGACCGTAATGCGCGAGATAGGCGGTCAGTGCTTCCTGTCCGCAATCGATCATCAGCTGCGGCTGGCCATCACGTTCGATCACTGCCGAAGCCGAACCCAGCTCGACCGCCTGGGAACTGCCGACGCCGAGAAATCGCAGCGACCAGCTCATGCCTGCAGCGCCTGCTGGTGGGCTTCGCGCAGCGTCGCCATCCCCTGCGTGATCAGCGTTGCCGGCTGATCGCGATGGATTTTCCGCAGCGAGCGTTCCAGCCGCGCCAGCACCAGATCGCACCACTTGCCTGCCGCAGTTTCCATCCGTCCCTTGTCCCAGTCGATCAGCCAGACATCATCATTGCCGCCGATCAGCAAGTTGTGCGCATTGAGATCGGCATGATGCGCCGCGTGACGATGGCAGCGCGCGATCGCCGCGCCGACCTTGGCCCAGGGCGCTTCAAGGCCCTGGTTGCCGACGACATCGGCGAAGGAGCGCACATCGCTGATCCGCTCGATCAGGATGGCGGCGCGATAACGCAGGCCGCTGCGGCGATAGTAAGCAGCGATAGGCGCGGGCACCGGCAGGCCGGCGCGGCACAAGCGTTGCATCAGCGTGAATTCGCGGAAACTGCGCACCTTGTCCTCGCCCTGCCACAGGTAATCGCTGTCGCTGAGCCTTGCCATCCAGCCGCCGCGGCGATACCGGCGCAGCACCGCATCGCCAAATTCGCCGCGCACGAACCACGCCGCGCCACGCCCGCCCTGCCCCTGGATCGGCTGCGCGTCGGCGCCGTAACTGGCGGCATCGAACATCGCTGGCGTCGCTTGCCGCAGGCGCGCCGGGTCGAACACAATCGAGCCCTGCCCGCGCGCGTCGCGGAACGGCTGTCTTTTTTCACTGGCGGCCAAGGGCATTTCCATCAGGGTGAAGTCTAGCAAGTGAGCACTCCCGCCGCGCCGCGTTCGATCTGCCTGCTGCGCCTGTCCGCGCTTGGCGACGCCACCCACGTGGTGCCGCTGATCCGCACGCTGCAGCGCGCCTGGCCCGAGTTGGCGATCACCTGGATCATCGGCAAGGGCGAGGCCAGGATGCTGGAAGGCCTCGAGGGCGTCGAGTTCATCGTGTTCGACAAGAAAGCCGGCTGGGCGGGCGTTCGCGACCTGCGCCGGCAACTCGCTGGGCGACGCTTCGATGTGCTGCTGCAGATGCAGCTGGCCCTGCGCGCGAACCTGCTGTCGATGTTCATCCGCGCCGATCGCCGCATCGGTTACGACGTCGCGCGCAGCAAGGAAGGCCATGGCCTGTTCATCAACGAACGCATCGCCGCGGGTGGACACCACGTGCTCGATGTCTTCGGAAAATTCTGCGAGCCGCTGGGGCTGAAACAGGATCGTGTGCAATGGAATCTGCCGGTGCCGGCATCAGCACGCGAATGGGCCGCCGAGCAACTGCCGGGCACGCAACCAACCTTGCTGATTTCGCCGTGTTCCAGCCACGCGCTGCGCAACTGGGCACCGGATCGTTACGCCGCCGTCGCCGATCACGCCGCCGCGTGCGGCTGGCGCATCGCGCTCTGCGGCGGTCGCAGCCAACTCGAACGCGACACCGGCGATGCGATCATCGCGGCGATGAAAACGCCGGCGATCGACCTGATCGGCAAGGACACGCTGAAACAATTGCTCGCGCTGCTCGAACGCGCCGATCTCGTGCTGTCCCCCGACTCCGGCCCCGCGCATATGGCCAATGCGATGGGCACGAAAGTGCTGGGTCTGTTCGCCTGCACCGACCGCGAACGCTGCGGCCCGTATTCGGACCTGCGCTGGTCGGTGAATCACTACGACGAAGCCGCACGCAAATTTCTCGGCAGACCCGCCAGCGACATCGGCTGGGGCAAGCGCGTGGAATTTCCCGGCGTGATGGATCTGATCAGCGTCGAGGAAGTGATCGCGCGCTTCGATGCCTGCTGCGGGGAATTTCCGGCGGAGGGTTGACTGTTCCCAGAGGCAGCTGTCAGTGTTTTTTTTCTTCCGCTGCCTGGCTGACCTTTAGCTCAGCAGCCAATCCGGCCTGAGCTGCGCCGTTCAAACTGAACTCCATCACATGGAACCTAACATCTTCTACCGCTATCGCCAGCGATGCGCGCTTGGAAGCGGAAACCAGCTGCGCCACTTCTGAGTATTCTGAGAACGCAAGCAGCTTTTGCTTGTCTTTTTTATTGCCGACGCATACGAGATGAACGACCAACGTAGCGGCATCCGTGGTCAACATGCCGTTGTATTTCTCTCCGTCGACGCACGGCGAGTCTAAGAACACACCCCAGTAGCATTTTTTATCTACTAACGTGCACATCTTCACCATGCTCTCACCGCTAGAATTCTCTACGTAGGCGGCCGCTGTTCCTTCTTCAGA
>NZ_DATGBO010000013.1:0-16995 GCF_035312645.1 Arenimonas sp. | reverse complement strand
CGTTCTCGGCATCGGCAGCATCCATCAGCGACACCGACAGTGCGCCGAGATCTTCGAGCGCGGTTTCGACGCGGGCTTCATCGGCGGCGCGACAACGCAGGGACAGTTCAAGCCAGGGCATGCAATCGGTCTTTCCGTGGGGGCGGCATCAGCCGCGATTGTCACCGGGTGCGCGGCGCAGGCCAGGATTATCGCCCAACTCGCCGCGCTTGCCTCGCGCCGGCGAGGCCGTTGTTGTCGGCGTGGCGGATGGCGCGGTGCTGTCGTGCGCCAGCGCGCCCTGTGCCGGATTGACCACGGGATTGCCCACGACTGGCTTCAGGCGCCAGAAGCGCGTGTCCGCGCTGGTTTCTGCCAGCACATAGTCCTGTTGCAGCCAGGGCCGCGCGGCGGGCACCAGGGCGTCGAGCGAATAGCCGGAGTTCGTCACTTCCACGATCAGGGTCGGCGGACGCGCGCGCAGGTCGCGCATCACTTCCGCACGCACCGACGGTTTCGCCACCCAGGGCAGCACGAAATAAAAACGCGACGCGCTCGCGCGACCCGACAGGCAGTACACGCTGGGCGCGAACGGCGCCACCCAGATGCGTTCGCCAGCGGCGCTGTGGCGCGCGATGCCGGCGACGATCTGCTTCGTTGGCGCGAAACTGCCGGGCGCGGGAAAGCCCAGCCAGCCGAGCAGCACGATCGGCAATGCAAGCTGCCAGTGCATGCGCGACGGATTCTGCGCGTCCTGCTTCCACAACATCGCCAGCAGCAGGATCGTCGATGGCCACAAGCGGAACGCGTCCATGCGCCCGAAGAATGGCGCCGCGGCAGTGATCGCCAACAGCAGCAACCAGAGGCGGCGTTCGCGCGCGGCGTGGCAGCTGACGACGAGAACCAGCAGCCAAGCCGCGACGGCGGGCAGGGTTTCGGACGCGACGCCGCGAAAATAACTGCCGACACCAGCATTGCCCCAATGAAAAAACAGCACGGCCGACAATGCCTCGTCGAGAATGCCGAGACTCGCCAGCCAGCTGACCCAGAGCGCGACGCCGACGGTGAATCCCGCAGAGAAACTTGCACGCGCGCCGCGCAACCACGGCGAGGCCAGCAGTACCAGTGCTGGCAGGACGGCGGTGATGCGAAAGCCGCAGGCGAGACCGAGCAGCAGGCCAAGGAAAACACCGCGCCGCCGCATGCCGCCGGCATTGCCGTCATCGCTCAGCAGCAAGGCGCAGGCGGCGAACAACAAGGCCAGGCTCGATTCGGCGGTGTCGTTGTAGACCTGCATCAACACGCCGCAGGCGGTCAGCATCGCGACAGAAAAAAGCAGTGCGGGCAGCGGGCGCGTTCGACGAGCTATTTCGAACAGCAGCAATGCCAGGGTGAAGAACAGTGTGATCGTCGAAGCCAGCCGCGCGCCGGCGATGCCGGTGCCGCCAAAATGCATCGCCGTTGCCGTCCACAGATACTGCAGCGGCGGCTTTTCGTTGAAGTAGTCGCGATAGGGCAGTTGCCCCGCGAGCAGGCCCTGGCCGATGGTGCAGAACGAGCCTTCATCGCTGAATTCGCCCGCGTTGGCGAAGCCGCGGTAGAAACCCAGGGCCAGCGCCAGTCCCAACAACAGAGCCAAGGCCTGCGGCCAGCGCGAGGGTGCGAAACGAGCGAGCAAGGCGGGAAACCTGTCGAGGGCGGTGAACCGGATCACGATTATCGCCCGGAATGCAGGCCATTCCGGCGTAAACAGGCTGTTTCGCTCGGTCCGTCGGCCGGTCTGGCGTACTATGCCGGCCGACCTTTTCGCCGCATTCCCGATCATGAGTTTCGACCAGGCCACCGCGGCCATCGCCAACCCGGACAATCACGAAGCGCAGAGCGTCGCCGTCGCGATCGATTGGGCGAATGCGGCTCTGCCTGATGCTTGGCCGGATCGCATCCGAAGTCCGCTGCGGCGCATCGCGACCGTCTGGGCGTCGATGTTCAACAAGCGTGTGCGTCGCGTCAGTTTGCCCGAGGGTATGCCCGGGCTGGGCCGACTGCCGAAATACCTGTTCCAGGAATTCCACCACCTGCCGAACGGCAATTATTCCAAGTCGATCACGCGTGGTTACGCGACCACGTTCAACAAGGTGATGCTGGGCAGCCTGGGCATCGCTCGCGCCGACATCGCTGCGCGTCTGCGCGACTGTCCGCGCGTGCTCGACATCGGCTGCGGCGCCGGGCATCTCACTGCGGCGATGCAGGCTGCCGGCATTCGCGACATCTGGGCGCTGGAGCCGTCGCCGTATCTGCTGCAGCACGCGGCGCGGGATTTTCCCGGCGCGACCTACGTGCATGGCGTGATCGAGGACAGCGGTCTGCCCGAAGCGAGTTTCGACGGCGCCGGCGCCTGCTTCGTCTTCCACGAAATCCCGCCGCGTCAGGCCGACCAGGCTCTGCGCGAATTGCATCGCCTGCTCAAGCCCGGCGCGCGGCTGGTGCTCGTCGAGCCGTCAGCCGTGCAGATGCGTCAGCCTTACCGGCAGCTGCTGCGCGATTACGGCTGGCGCGGCGCATATTTCAAGGCGCTCGCGCAACGCACGCATGAACCGTTCGTTCCCGCCTGGCACAGGAAGAATCATCGCGCCTGGCTCGCCGCGCACGGCTTCACTCTCATCGACGATGTCGACGCGATGCCATGGCGGTTGCTGGAAGCGCGACGCGATCCGTGATTCGCGTCGCGCGGCTGTGATCAGCCCAGCCCGATCACTTTCTCTTTGCGCTCGGCGAGGCGCTTTTCCAGGTAGTGGATGTTGGTGCCGCCCTGCTGGAAGCCGATGTCGGCCATGATCCGCGACTGCAGCGGGATGTTGGTCTTGATACCGTCGATGACCATTTCGCTGAGCGCGACTTTCATCCGCGAAATCGCTTGCGCGCGCGTGTTGCCGTGCACGATCAGTTTGCCGATCATCGAATCGTAGTTCGGCGGCACCTTGTAGCCTTCGTAGATGTGCGAGTCGACACGCACGCCGGGGCCACCGGGGGCGTGGAAATGCTTGATCAGGCCCGGGCAGGGCAGGAAGGTTTCCGGATCCTCGGCATTGATGCGGCATTCGATGGCGTGGCCGCGGATGACGATGTCTTCCTGCTTGAGCTTGAGCTTTTCGCCCGAGGCGATCAGCAACTGTTCGCGCACGAGATCGACGCCGGTGACGAATTCGGTGACCGGGTGTTCGACCTGGATGCGGGTGTTCATTTCGATGAAATAGAAATGGCCATTCTCGTAGAGGAATTCGAACGTGCCGGCGCCGCGATAGCCGATGCGGACGCAGGCATCGGTGCAGATCTTGCCGATCTCGGCGCGCTGTTCGGGCGTGATGCCCGGTGCCGGCGCTTCCTCGACCACTTTCTGGTGGCGGCGCTGCATCGAGCAGTCGCGCTCGCCGAGATGGATGGCGTTGCCCTGGCCATCGCTGAGCACCTGGATCTCGATGTGGCGCGGGTTCTCGAGAAACTTCTCCATGTAGACCATGTCGTTGCTGAAAGCGGCTTTCGCTTCGGCTTTGGTCGTGGCGATGGAAGAAATCAACGCCGCTTCCTCGCGCACCACGCGCATGCCGCGGCCACCGCCGCCACCCGCAGCCTTGATGATCACCGGATAGCCGATCTCGCGGCCCATGCGCAGGCTTTCTTCTTCGTCATCGCCTAGCGGACCGCCGGAGCCGGGCACGCAGGGCACGCCGGCATCCTTCATCGCGCGGATCGCCTCGACCTTGTCGCCCATCATGCGGATCACGTTCGCGGTCGGGCCGATGAAGATGAAGCCCGAGGATTCGACGCGTTCGGCGAAGTCGGCGTTCTCGGAAAGAAAGCCGTAGCCGGGATGGATCGCCTGCGCGTCCGTGACTTCAGCGGCGGCGATGATGGCGGGAATATTGAGATAGCTTTCCGACGACGGCGCCGGCCCGATGCAGACCGATTCGTCCGCCATCGCGACGTGCTTGAGGTTGCGATCGACGGTGGAATGCACGGCGACGGTCTTGATGCCGAGCGCGTGACAGGCGCGCAGGATGCGCAGCGCGATCTCGCCGCGGTTGGCGATGACGACTTTGGTCAGCATGGAGTTTGGCTCTGCATGGGAAGGCGGGGACTTTGGCGTCGTGAGCGGTGATTGGTGAGCGGTGAGCGGGAAAAGCGCGGGTCGAGTTTCCCCGCTTACCGCTCACTGCTCACCGCTGACAATTCAAGAAATCACGAACATCGGCTCGTCGAACTCGATCGGCTGACCGGATTCGACCAGCACCGCGCGGACGGTGCCGCTGACGTCGGCTTCGATCGGGTTGAACATCTTCATCGCCTCGATGATGCCCAGCGTCTCGCCGGCCTTGACGGTCTGGCCGACTTTCACGAACGGCGGCGAATCGGGATTGGGCGAGGCGTAGTAGGTGCCGACCATCGGCGAGCGGATCATGTGGCCGTCGGGCATATCCTTGCCGCCCTTGCCCTGGGCTTCGCTGGCGGTGGCCGCGAGCGCCGGGGTGGTGACCGCGGGACGCGCGTGCTCGACATGCGCAGCCGGCGCGGGCGCCGGCGGAGCCGCTGCGGGAGCGGCGTGGCGGGAATGGCGCGCAAGGCGCACCGACTCCTCGCCTTCCTTGATTTCCAGTTCGGCCAGGTTCGATTTTTCGAGCAGGTCGATCAGTGCCTTGATCTTGCGAAGGTCCATGCAGGCCTCGTCTTGGGATGAGAAAGGGGTGGGCGGCTCAAAGGCCGGGCGGAATGTCGTCGCGCGCGCTGTCCGGACGCGGCGCCTGCAGGCGCAGGGCGCCTTCGAGCGCGTAGCTGTAGCTTTCGGCGCCGAAACCGCAGATCACCGCGCGGGCCAGGTCGCTGAAGTAGCTGTGCTGGCGGAACGGCTCGCGGGCATGCGGGTTGGACAGGTGGATTTCGATGAAGGGGATCTGCACCGCCGCCAGCGCATCGCGCATCGCCACGCTGGTGTGGGTGAAGGCGGCCGGGTTGATCAGGATGAAGTCGGTGCCGTCGCCGCGTGCGGCCTGGATGCGTTCGACCAGCACGTGCTCGGCATTGCTCTGGAAACTGCTCAGCGCATGCCCGGCTTCCTTGGCGCGGGCGGCCAGGCGAGCATCGATCTCGGCCAGCGTGGTGCGGCCATAGACAGCCGGCTCGCGTTCGCCGAGCAGATTGAGATTGGGGCCATGCAGGACGAGGAATTGAGCCACCGGTGCCTCCCGAGCGGAAGCGGAGTGTTACTCAGGCCGGCGGGGTTTGTCCAGACGATCCGCGCATTTTACCGGAAGATGACGTCTGTTTGATTCTGGTTAATCGGGCCGGAGCGCGCCTTCAGCGAGCTTGTTCGACCCAGTCCTGCAGGTCTTGCGCGCTTTCGAAGGCGCCGATGTGGCGATCACGCAGACGGCCGTCGGCACCGATCAGGGCGGTAAACGGTAGCACGCCCGAGTGATTGCCCAGCCGCACGGAACTGTCGCGCAGGCTAGGCGTTTCCAGCAGCACCGGCAGGCTGACCGGATGTTCAGCGAGAAAGTCCAGGGCGTCGGCGCGCTGATCGAGCGCGATCGTGATCACCTGCACGCCACCGGCGCCTTGCTGCCGGGCGTAGGCATCGAGCAGCGGCATTTCTTCGCGGCAGGGGCCGCACCAGCTGGCCCAGTAGTTGACCAAAGTGGCTTGGCCGGTCGCCGGTGCCGCAAGCCGGATGCCTTGCAGGGCCGGCAGCCTGATCGCGACGACACGGTCGCCGATGTCGTCGATCCTCATGCCGGCTGGCGCGGGTTCGCGCAACCACCAGCCGACCAGGTGCTGACCAAGCTCCGAGCGCAGCAGCGGCCCGGGGCCATTGATCGCGATGCTTGCGACCAACCCGAGTATCGCCGCGATCAACGCGGCGATCAGGATCAGGACGAGATCGCGCGGCTTCATGCCTATTTCGCAGCCGTGAGCGCGTCGCGCATCGTGCCCAGACTCAGGACCTGCGGCAGCTTCTTGCCGGGTCCGCCGTCGGCCGGAAACACCACGTAAAGCGGCACGCCCGGCGCCTTGTACTGATCGAGAAACCGGCTGATCTCGGCATCCTGGTTGGTCCAGTCGCCGACCATGTAAACCGTGCCGGTGTCGGCAAGCAGTTTTTTGAAAGCATCGGTGCCGAGTACGGCTTTTTCATTGACCTTGCAGGTGATGCACCAGTCGGCGGTCATGTCGATGAAAACCGGTTTGTGCTCGCTGCGCAGTTGCGCCAGACGCGCTTCCGAATACGGCACGATGCCGGCTTCAGTCGCGGCGACGCGCGCATCCGCGGGTAACCGCAACGCCGCCACGCCGATGCCGATGGCCGTTGCGAGCAGCAGCCAGGCGAGGATTTTTTTCGCGATGCCGGCAGCGAAGCGCTGGCGTTCGAACCACCACAGGCCCAACGCGAGCACGACCATGGCGACCAGCAGCAGCGCCAGCGCATCCGTGCCGCGCTGCTTGCCGAACACCCAGGCCAGCCAGACCGCGGTGAGATACATCGGATAGGCCAGCCATTGCTTGAGCGTGTCCATCCACGCGCCCGGCTTGGGCAACAACGCGGCAAGCGCCGGCACGAAGCCGATCAGCAGCAGCGGCAGCGCAAGGCCGAGACCGAGTGCGAGAAACACCAGCATTGCCGGCAATGCCGGGGCGGTGAAGGCGTAGCTCAGGGCGCTGCCCATGAACGGCGCGGTGCAGGGACTGGCCACGACGACAGCGAGCACGCCGGTGAAGAAATCGCCGGTCGCGCCGGATTTTTCGGTCAGCGATTGCCCGGTATCGGCGAGGCCGGCGCCGAACTGCCAGACGCCCGACAGGCTGAGGCCGATCGCGAACATCAGCAGGGTCAGCGTCGCGATCATGCCGGGCTGCTGCAACTGGAAACCCCAGCCCAGGGCCTGGCCGGCGCCGCGCAGGGCCAGCACCAACGCACCGATCGTCGCGAAGCTGGCGAGCACGCCCAGCGTGTACCAGAGCGCGTGTTTTTTCGCGTGCGTGCGGCTTTCGCCGCTCTGCACCAGGCCCAGCGCCTTGAACGACAGCACCGGTAGCACGCAGGGCATGAGGTTGAGGATCAGGCCGCCGAGCAGGGCGAGCAGGAGCGAGGCGAGGAAACCGATGGACGATTCGGCAGTGTTCGCGGTTGTTGCGATTGCCGTCGTGGTCGTGCCCGCTCCCACGAAGCCTGCGCCAGCGGGCAGCGCGACTTGCAGGTTGCGCGTCATCGGCGGATAGCAGAGGCCATCGGTGAGGCAGCCCTGGAATTGCGCCTGCAGGGTGAGTGTCTGCGCGGCGGTGTTGCTGCGCGTGACCGGCACCGGGATTTCGACCTGATCGAAATAGACGACGACGTCGCCGAAGTGTTCGTCGTGATGGGCTTTGCCGGCGGGCCAGCGTGGTGTGGCGAGCGCGATGCCGTCGGCGCCGATCAGGCTGAAATGGGTCTTGTCGCGATACAGGTAATAGCCTGGCGCCGGCGTGAGCCGCACCAGCACCTCGGACGAGGAATTGGCAATCGCCTCGGCGCGGAACGCCTGATCTTCGGGCAAGGCATCGCCGGCGTTGAGCAGCGCGCTGGATTTGCCGGTCAGGCTGGCGAGTGCGTCGCCACCCGCAGGAGCGGGCATGACCGCGACTTTGTTTTCTGCGGCCTCGGCGGAAGCAGCCGGCATCGTCACCGAGACCACCCGCGTCTGCGGCGGATAGCAGATGCCGACGTCGGCGCAGCCCTGGTATTTCACTTTGAACTGCACAGTCTGCGCATCGCCCGCGGTCGCGCCGGTGAGCACGGCGGTGACCGAGTCGCGGTAGGTCTCGACGTCGCCGAAGAATTCATCGTGCTTCTTGTGGCCTTGCGGCAGCTGCAGCGGATTGGCGGTGAACGCCGCATCGACAGGCAGCACCGCGAAGCGATGGCGATACAGGTAGTAGCCCGGCGCGATCTTCCAGGTGAACTCGACGCGCTCGCGGCTGACGGCTTTCACCTGCAACTGGTAGGCCTGATCGACGGGCAGCAGATCCGCTTCGGTGACCGCGGCAGCGGCGGTGTGCGGCACCATCGCCAGCAAGGACAGGAGCAGGATCGTTGCCGCGCTTTGCCAATACTTCATGGGGACGGGGTCTCGTTCGCGTCGACGACGCGGGTTTGTTCGTGGATCCAGGCGAGGGCCGCCGCGGATCCACCGACGATGGGGAGCGCGATTATCTCGGGAAGTTGGTACGGATGCCGGGAACGCAAGGTTTCGCTCAGCGCGGCGAGGCGATCGTCCCAGGTCTTGATCAGCAACACCGTCTCCATGCCGTGTTCGATCGCGCCCTGCCAGCGATACACCGAAGCGACGCCGGGCAGGAGTTGCACGCAGGCCGCGAGCCGGTCTGCCACCACAGAGGCAGCGAGGGCTTTGGCGGATGCGTCATCGGGGCAGGGACAGGTTACGAGCAGGGCGGGCATGGCGTCAGTCTAGTGGCTGCGGCAGTCGGAGCCAGTGCGGAAGGTCCTGTCTTCTGCCGCTCAGCCGAGCATGTCGGTGAGCGTTGCGATGACGCGGTCCTGGTCACTGTCGCTCAGCGTGGGATGCAATGGCAGGCACAGGCCACGCCATGCCAGTCGTTCCGCCTGCGGCAACGCCGCCGCTCGCAAGCAGCGGGACTGGAACGCCGGCTGTTGATGCAGGCAGGCGGGATAGTGGATCGCCGTGGCGATGCCGGCCCGTGCCAACGCCTCGCGCACGGACTCGCGTGCATCCAGTTCGAGGCAGTATTGGCCGTAGGCGCTGACCACATCGGCGCGCACGACCGGCGTGGCGATCCCGGCCAAGCCTTGGTCGTATCGCGCCGCGAGCTGCTGTCGTCGCTGCAGGTGTGCCGGGAAATGCCGAAACTTGACCAGCAAGGCCGCGCAGGCGAGCGAGTCGAGTCGACCATTCAAGCCCAGACGCGTGTGCCGGTATTTTTCCGTCTGGCCGTGGTCGCGGATCTCGCGCAGGGCCGTCGCCAGCGCGTCGTCGCCGGTGAACACGGCACCGCCGTCGCCGCAACCGCCGAGCGGTTTGGTCGGAAAAAAACTGCTGCAGGACATGTCGCCGAAAGCGCCGCTGCGCACGCCAGCCAGCGTGCTGCCGAAGCTTTGCGCGCCATCCTCGATCAGGGCAATGCCACGGTCGCGCGTCAGCGCCTGCAACGCCGGGAAATCCGCGGGCTGGCCGTACAGGGAGACGGCGATGATTGCGCGCGTGCGCGCGCCAATCAGCGTCGCCACCGATGCCGGCGACAGCGCGTGGGTGCCTGCTTCGATATCGGCCAGGACCGGCGTCGCGCCGAGCAGGAGCACCACTTCAATCGGCGCCGCGAAAGTGAAGGCGGGCAGGATGACCTCATCGCCGGACCCGATGCCGAGTGCCATCAGGGCCATGATCAGTGCAGTCGTGCCGGACCCGCAGGTAATGCAGTGGCGGACGCCGACGTAATCGGCGAGCCGCGTTTCCAACTCGGCGACTTCCGGCCCAAGGATGAAGCGGCCGTGGCGAAATACTGCCGCCGCGGCGGCCTCCAGCTCCGCCAGCAACGGCCCGTGCAGGGCCGGGGCATCGAACATCGCGATGTCAGACGCCATGCGCGACCGAAAGCGGAGGTCGGCGATCGTCCGCCGGCAAGCTGTCTTGCAAGCGCTGGACCAGCGACATGACGCGGCGGGCATCGTCGATGCCGGCGATGCGCGACGACTGGCCATGCAGCGCCGCGGCGAATGCCCGCGCCTGCGCGGTCAGGTTGTCGTCGTTGGCGATGATCGGAGCGGCATCGAAACTGAAATCTTCGAGCCCGCCATCGGCGCGCGTCACCGTCACCGCGCGCTGGCGCGTCGCCGCGATCCGGCTCGCGGTCAGGTGCACCTGCAGCGAGTTGCCGAAGCGCAGCCGACAGGTCACTTCCTCGAGCTGGTGTGAGGGCGCACTCGCCGATTCCAGGATGGCCTCGATCGGCTCTTCGTCGAGGATGCTGTATAGCCAGTCGAGGTCGTGAACCAGCAGGTCGAGCATCACGTCGATGTCGAACCGGCGTTGCAACGCCTCCGGCGAAGTGCGGCGGATGTCGAGACGGCACGGACGCTGGTTCAGACGCGCGCGCAGGGCCGACACCGCCGGGTGAAAACGTTCGCAGTACCCGGCGAAAATCCGCGTTCCGCGCGCGTTGGCATCCGCGCTCATCCGGTCGAGTTGCTCCAGGCTCACGCCAATCGGCTTTTCGATCAGGCAATCGATGCCGCGTTGAGACAGTTGTTCGAAGATTTGCGCATGGTCCTCGGTGGGTGCGGCGATGACCGCCGCGCGCGCCAGATCGAAAATGTCCGCAAGCCGTGTCGAGAAATGCAGGCCCATCGCGTTCGCTGCCGCGGCCTGGCGAGGATCGGTATCGATCACCGCAACCACGGCGAATTCCGGCAGCCGCATCAGTGTTTCCACGTGTCGCCGGCCCATGCGTCCGAAGCCGACCACCGCGACGGGAATCGGCGAAAGACCGCTAAGGTCTGTCGAATTCACCGCAGCCACGCGCGGAAACGACGGTAGAGGCTGATCAGACGCCAGGCGCGCGAGCGCTGGATGTCTTGCAAGGCATCGGCCTGCATGTGCACAACCGCCTGCGCGTCGGCCAGAACACGCCGCAGGTTGGCGGCTTCTTCGACAGCAGCGGCCGTTTGCGCGACGAATTCCTCGCGCTGGCCATGACTCGCCTCGACCAGGCGCGTGTTCTGGCGTTCGGATAAAAACGCGCGCGCCTCGGCCTGCTCGCGACCCTTGAGGAGTCCCGACAGCGAAGCCAGATACGTCGCCGTCGCCGTGGCGGCAGCGTCGGAAGGCAGGCTTTCCACAGGCTCGTCGAGAATCTGCCGGTAGATCGCCAGCAACCGGTCGATCACCGCGTCGAGGTCGGCATCGGCGCGGATGAAGGCCGACACCGCGGCTGCGTCGCGGGCATCGTAGCGGTCAAGCGCCGCGGCGATCGAAGCCTCGCTGATCGTGCCGGCCTGCATGCTGCGGACGCCGAAATTCAGGCGGCGCAGAGTTCGGACGTTGCCCGTGTCGACCATGCCGGCGAGTCCGGCGTGGTCGGCCACCACCACCGCGCAACCCACGGCCATCGCTTCCAGCGCGCAACGCGCTTTTGCGAACACGACATCGTATCGGCCGAGCAGCAATTCCGGCGCCGCGGTCGTCAGGCCGATGCCGGTGCCGCGGATGTCGACGCGTTCGATGCCCCGAGCCTGGCAGGCGCGCATCAGGATGTCGGCGTAACCATCCGGTTCGGCGTAATTGCTGAAAACGAGCGCGGAAGCAGGGCGTTCGGGCAGGGCCTGGCGCGGAAGAAATCGTTTCAGGTCCACGGCATTGGTCAGGACCTCGATACGCTCGGCCGGCACGCCAGGCGTCGTCAGCAGGCGTTCGCGGCACAGGTCGTCCACCGCGAGGTAGCGCCGGATCGATGGAAACACCGGCGGCAATTCCTGCCACGGCGACCAGCCATGACAGAAATACAGCGCCGGTACCGTCGGGTAGCGAAGGATCGCCGTCATAGCATCGAGGTGATGCTGGCCATGGATCAGATCGGGCGGCGCGTTGAGCGCAGCGATGTCGTCAAACACCGGGATGGTTGCGCGCCGGAGTTCTTCGGCCACTTCACCCAGTAGGCTCGAATAAACCATCGGCAGATGGCCGCGACGCATCAGCCCGAGCGCGAGGTCGCGCACGTAGACTTCCGATCCGCCGCGCGCAGCCAGCGAATTGTTGGTGATCAGGATTCGCAAGGGTCCGGACATCAGGAGGCCAATGCGCGAATGATCGGTGCGACGTGCGCCTGGTAACGGATCACATGGCGATAGAGCCCGGCCGCGACCTGTTTCTCGCCATGCGTTTCGTAGAACGGGCGCTGCTGCGCAAACACCGCGAAGTCTTTGGCCAACGTCGCCGGTTGCAGAAATTCACGCGCGAAGCTGGCTTCGCCAAACTCCGCGATCATCGTCTCGACTTCCTGCACCAGCGCGCCGCCGGCACGCGCGGCGTAACGGCGGGATTCGGACAGTTTGTCGGCGAGGGCGGCAGCCGACAGTTCGACGGCGACGGCATTCTCCGGCGCCTCGCGCATGACCGGCGCACCGGTCAGCAGGAAGGTGAAATGGGCGATGGCGCGGCTGCTGCGCGCTGTCGCGAGGCGTGCGGCGCGACCGGCGACGGCCGCGCACAGATCATGGGTCGGGTTGTAGCCTTCGACAGCATCACTGGCGACGACATCGACTTCTTCGAGCAGCAACCAGTCGGCGAGTTGTCCGGCCAGGCGAAGGAAAAAATCGTCCTCGCCTTCAAGGATCGCCTGGTAGATGTCCTTGTCGGTATGGATGCCATACAGGCTGGAACGTCTGCAGCCGGCCGCGTCGAGCAGATCGGTGGTCAGTTCGATGCGGCCGTTCTGGCCATGGCCCGAACCGTCGGTGAGCACCGCGACTGCCGGCTGGCACCCGCGCATCCAGCCGAGCACACGCAGTTCGTGACCGGGATGGCCGACGATCAACGCCGCGCGTTCGCCGGCCAGCGATGAATCGGCAGCGCGGGTCATGCGAGCCCCATCAGTTTTTCGACGCGCACGGTATTGGGCAGATAGACCTGGGTGAAGATCCAGCCGCGCGCCGCCGGCAGCACCTTGAACGGATGCACGATCTCGATGACATCGATGAAGTCGGCATGCTGGTGGCGATCGATCGGCGTGGTCACGGAAATGCGCAGGCTGTAGTCGCCCGGCATCAGCGGCAAGCGTGTGCGGTATTCGATCTGGTGCCAGTCGCCCGCCGACAGTGTCAGCAGTTCGTTGTCGGCAATCAGGAAATCGGCGCCGGCGACCGCGACCAGATAACGATCGCGGATCTTGTAGTTGACGGATATGGTGCAGGCCTCGATCGCCTCGACGGTGATCCGCACTCTGGACTCCTGGTCGAAGTCGGCCATGTCGAGCGCCTTGCCATCGTTGTCGAGGAACTCGACCAAGCGAACACGGGCCTCGCCAGTACCATGGCGCGGGCTCGACAGGTCGCGCTCGAAAGCACGGATCGCTGTGCTCAGGCCCGCCGGCGTGGGGCGGCACGGAGTCGTGTCATCGCAGGTTTCGGCCGGCAGTTGCGGCCGTTGCGCGAGCTGCGCATGGGTATCGCGGGTATAGCGGTCGACGATGCCGGGGGCATCGCCGATCTCGAGCAAACGGCCGCCTTCGAGATAGATCGCGCGCCGACACAGATTCTTGACCGCCGATATGTCGTGACTGACGAACAACAATGTGCCGCCGCGTTCCTGAAACTGGCGCAGGCGATCCATGCATTTGGCCTGGAAAGCCATGTCGCCGACCGACAAGGCTTCATCGACGATCAGTATTTCCGGATCGACGTTGATCGCGACCGAAAATGCCAGGCGCACGTACATGCCACTGGAATAGGTCCGCACTGGCTGCTGCGCGAAATCGCCGATATCGGCGAAAGCGAGGATGTCATCGAGTCGGGCATCGGTCTCATCGCGGCTCAGGCCGAGGATGCCGGCATTGAGGTACACGTTTTCGATGCCGGAAAATTCCGGATGGAATCCGGCGCCGAGCTCGAGCAGCGCGGCGACGCGGCCGTGGATGCTCACGCTGCCTTCGCTGGCGGCAAGCGTGCCGGCGATCATTTGCAAAAGCGTCGATTTTCCTGAGCCGTTGCGGCCGATGATGCCAACGGTCTCGCCGGCAGCGATCGCAAAATCGACATTGCGCAAGGCCCAGAAATCGCGGCTTCTCGGAGCGATAAAGCGCTTGCCGGGCAATGCGCGCTGGATGCCTTCGAGCAGGCGATCGGAAGGCCGGTCGTATTGCCGGTAGCACTTGCCGAGGCCTACGGATCGAATCGCGAAGCTGGCGTCGGCGGCTACGGGCGGCATGATTGTGTGGTCCGGAGCCCGGATGCGACGGGGCAAGGCCAGACTATCCCAGAACCCGAAGTGCGGCAATTCAACGCATGATCGATTTGCGTCATGCGTTGCCTCGATCGTGATAGCCAAGTTGCCGCAGCAGGTCGCCCGCAATGCCTGCGAATCGCCGCTGCTCGTCGGCATCGAGCGATGTCTTCCATGCACCGATCCTTGTTGGATCCAGTGGCAGTGCCGACGACGCCTGTTGCCGATGCCGATCCTCTGCGGAAAGTCGGCGCCCATCGGCGAATGCGCGTCCTGCGTGTTCCTGCAGGCGCTGTGTTGCGCCTTCGTGGTAGCCGAGCATGCATGCATCGTAATCGATGGCGATGAAGTCGCAGATGCGGCGCAGCTGCGTCGCCGGCGCGCGGACGAGATCCTCGTAGCGGACTTCCAGGTAATTGCGCACGACGGAGCTCTGGGCGCGCGCGCTCGAGACGTTGTCGTGCCAGTACCGCGCCTGGGTCTCGATGTCCTCGCCAGGAGAAAACCACTGCCGACGCAGCGACAGCGCGGCATCGCGACCGTCGCGGATCAGGTGGATGAAGTGTGCCTCGGGGAGCAGGCGTTCGAGTGCAGGCATATGCCGGGTATAGATCGGCGTCTTGTCGCCCCAGCGGGACTTTCCGAAGCGCTCGGCATACATCCGGTAGAACAGCCGGAAGCCTGAGGCCATCGCGAATGTGGGCAAGGCGTCGAGGCGGGCACGCAATCCATCCGCCGACAGGCCGTAGTCGGCCCAGCCTGGGGAATCGGCGGGATAGGAGGTAAGCGCACGCAGGAAACTCTCGGCATCGTCGGCCGCCGGCAGCAATAGGAATCCGGTTTCCGGCGGAATCGCCAGGGCCGGGTGAGCGTCTAGCATCAGCCGCAACAAGGTCGTCCCCGAACGCGGCGAGCCCAGGATGATGGGCATGGGCGCAGCAGGCGGATCGATCGGCGGCGGCGCGGTTCGTGAGGGCATGGATCGGGTTTGGTGGCGGTGCCTGTGGCGAAAGGTAGCAAGATCGCCCGCTGCGCCCGCGTCGTGGTTCCTTGAAAACCATTGCCCCGGCCCCATTCAGGTGGGGTCGCACCGCTACCTGCTGGCGGGTTTGCGCGTTAAAATTGGCACTCATCGGGGTCGAGTGCTAACAGCCGACTCCGAATTTCAAGCAAGTCACTGATTAATAAGCCATCACGAGGGTAAGCATGAACATCAAGCCGCTTTACGATCGCGTCGTCATCAAGCGAATGGAAGAAGAAAAAATGTCCGCCGGTGGCATCGTCATCCCCGATTCGGCGACCGAGAAGCCGATCAAGGGCGAAGTGCTGGCCGTCGGCGCTGGCAAGGCGCTGGACAACGGCACGACCCGCACCCCGATCGTCAAGGTTGGCGACAAGGTCCTGTTCGGCAAGTACTCGGGCACCGAAGTGAAGCTCGACGGCACCGACATCCTGGTGGTCAAGGAAGACGACATCCTCGCCATCCTGTGACCGCGCGTGAGCGGTGAATGGTGAGCGGTGAGCGGAAACGCCACGCTCCTGCTCCTCCCGCTCACGGCTCACCGTTGACCGCCCACCTCATTCTTTCAACAAGTTTCTGGAGTCACACCAATGGCAGCTAAAGAAATCCGCTTCGGCGAAGACGCCCGCGCCCGCATGGTCAAGGGCGTGAACATCCTCGCCAATGCCGTCAAGGCCACGCTCGGTCCGAAGGGCCGCAACGTCGTGCTCGACAAGAGCTTCGGCGCTCCGACGATCACCAAGGACGGCGTTTCCGTCGCCAAGGAAATCGAGCTGAGCGACAAGTTCGAGAACATGGGCGCGCAGATGGTCAAGGAAGTCGCTTCCAAGACCTCCGACACCGCCGGCGACGGCACCACCACCGCCACCGTGCTCGCCCAGGCGATCATCCGCGAAGGCATGAAGGCGGTTGCTGCCGGCATGAACCCGATGGACCTCAAGCGCGGCATCGACAAGGCCGTGGTTGCCGCTGTCGACGAGCTCAAGAAGATCTCCAAGCCCTGCTCGGACAGCAAGGAAATCGCCCAGGTCGGTTCGATCTCGGCCAACTCCGACGCCAACATCGGCGAGCTCATCGCCAAGGCCATGGACAAGGTCGGCAAGGAAGGCGTGATCACCGTTGAAGAAGGCTCCGGCCTGGACAACGAACTCGACGTCGTCGAGGGCATGCAGTTCGACCGCGGCTACCTGTCGCCGTACTTCATCAACAACCAGCAGTCGATGTCGGCCGAGCTCGATGACCCGTTCATCCTGCTGCACGACAAGAAAATCTCCAACGTGCGCGAGCTCCTGCCCGTGCTCGAAGCCGTCGCCAAAGCCGGCAAGCCGCTGCTGATCGTCGCCGAGGAAGTGGAAGGCGAAGCCCTCGCCACGCTCGTCGTCAACACCATCCGCGGCATCGTCAAGGTCTGCGCCGTGAAGGCGCCGGGCTTCGGCGACCGTCGCAAGGCGATGCTCGAGGACATGGCGATCCTGACCGGCGGCACGGTGATTTCGGAAGAAGTCGGCCTGGCCCTGGACAAGGCGACCATCAAGGACCTCGGTCGCGCCAAGAAGATCCAGATCACCAAGGAAAACACCACCATCATCGACGGTGCTGGCGTTGCCGAGGGCATCCAGTCGCGCATCAAGCAGATCAAGGCGCAGATCGAAGAGACCTCTTCGGACTACGACAAGGAAAAGCTGCAGGAGCGCGTTGCCAAGCTCGCCGGCGGCGTGGCCGTGATCAAGGTCGGTGCCTCGACCGAGATCGAGATGAAGGAAAAGAAGGCCCGCGTCGAAGACGCCCTGCACGCCACGCGTGCGGCCGTCGAAGAAGGCGTGGTCCCGGGCGGCGGCGTCGCGCTGATCCGCGCACTGGCCAACCTGTCCTCGCTCAAGGGCATCAATGAAGACCAGAACCACGGCATCGTCATCGCCCTGCGCGCGATGGAAGCCCCGCTGCGCGAGATCGTCACCAACTGCGGCGAAGAGCCGTCGGTGGTGCTGAACAACGTCA
>NZ_DATGBO010000012.1:0-6276 GCF_035312645.1 Arenimonas sp. | reverse complement strand
ACCGCGATTTCGCTTCCTTCACCGTCAAGTATTCGTTCTGAGCCACCAGGGAGGGCAGACGATGAAATTGATCAAGAAAACCGCGCTGACAACGATTGTCGGCGCTACCGTTCTGGTGGCCGGCATGGCCCAGGCCAATGTCAGCGCCGACAAGGCCGCCCAGTTGGGCGGCAAGTTGACGCCGATGGGTTCGGAGAAGGCCGGCAACGCTGCCGGCACGATCCCCGCGTGGGATGGCGGCATCACCCGCGCTCCCGCCGGTTACAAGATCGGCCAGTCGCATATCGATCCGTATGCGGCCGACAAGATCAAGTTCCAGGTGACGCCGGCGAACTACACGCAGTACGCCGACCAGCTTTCGGAAGGTCAGAAGGCGATGTTCCAGCGCTACAAGACCTTCCGCATGGACGTGTATCCGACCCGCCGCAGCGCGTCGTTCCCGCAGCGCACGTACGACTTCACCAAGAAGAACGCCACGGCCTGCAAGCTCGTTGCCGACGGCGAAGGCATCCAGGGTTGCGCGGAAGGCTTCCCGTTCCCGATTCCGAACAATGCCTACGAGGCGATCTGGAACCACAAGCTCAAGTACAAGGGCCTGTCGGTGCGCAGCTATTCCAACCAGGCGGCGCCTACCGCCAGCGGCGCGTTCACGCTGGTTCGTCTGCAGGAAGAAATCCTCGGTCTGTACTACAAGCCGGGCAACACCTCCGAGTCGATCAACAACACCTTGCTGTACTACAAGCAGGACGTGCTGGCTCCGGCGCGTCTGGCCGGTGGCGTGCTGCTGGTCCATGAAACGCTGAACGCCAAAGCCGCGCCGCGTCAGGCCTGGGTCTACAACCCCGGTCAGCGCCGCGTGCGTCGTGCGCCGAATGTGGCCTACGACAACCCGGGTACCGCGTCCGACGGCCTGCGCACCAATGACATGACCGACATGTTCAACGGCGCGATGGACCGCTTCAACTGGACCTTGGTCGGCAAGAAGGAAATGCTGATTCCGTACAACGACTACAAGGCCGACAGCAGCAATACCAAGGTCGCCGATCTGGTCAAGCCCGGTCACATCAATCCGGACTACATCCGCTACGAGCTGCATCGCGTGTGGGTGGTGGATGCCAAGCTCAAGCCCGGCGAGCGTCACATCAACAGCCGTCGTACTTTCTATCTCGACGAAGACAGCTGGCAGATCGTGATGGTTGATCACTACGATGGCCAGGGCAAGCTGTGGCGTTATTCGGAAGCCCTGCCGATCAACTACTACGAAGTCCCGACGCTGTGGACCACGCTCGAGTCGCATTACGACCTCAAGTCCGGCCGTTACATTTCCGGCCTGCTGGACAACCAGGACAAGCCGCGCGACTTCAGCTTCCAGAGCACACCGGCCGACTACTCGCCACAGAATCTCCGCGACAGCGGCGTTCGTTAATCAAGCCACACCAGCCGCGCCCATCAGGGCGCGGCTGCTTTCCGGGCCTCGTGCGTGCCGATGCCCCCAGGAGAGGATTCGATGTCCCCAATTCGTCTTCGCAGCACGCGCCTCGCTGGCGCCTTGCTGGTCGCACTGACCCTACCGATTTTTGCGCAGTCGCCGCCCGCTGGTCCGGCCGCGCCTGCCACACCCGCGGCTGATCCCGCGATTGCCAAGGACGATCCCGCGGTTCTTCCCGCCGAGATCGAGCCGCGCGCCAGTCGTTCGCTGCTGCTCGACATCGTGCAGACCACTTCCGGCCTGTTCGCGGTTGGCGAGCGCGGCAACGCGCTTACTTCCAGCGATGGCAAGACCTGGACGCAACTTAATCTGCCAACGCGCTCCGCACTCACCGCGATCGCCACCGCCGACGGCGAACTCTGGGCCGCCGGCCACGATGGCGTGATCGTGCATTCCTCCGATGGTGGCCAGACCTGGAACCGGCAGCGTGTCGCGCCGTGGTCGGCCGACAGCAAGGAAGTCACCAACGGTGCGCCCATTCTCGATCTGTTGTTCACCAGCGCCAAGGACGGTTACGCCGTCGGCGCCTACAGCCTGATGCTGGTCACCCACGACGCTGGCGCTACCTGGACGCCGAAAAAAGTTGCCTTCGCTGCTGCGCCTGCCGCCAAGGCCGGCGCGCCCAAGGGCGACGACTGGACGATGAGCAGCGACCAGCTCGCACTCGGCGACGAGGCCGATCCGCATTTCAATGCGATCGCGCGTACCGCTTCCGGTGCGATGGTGATTGTCGGCGAACGCGGCACCTTCCTGCGCTCGACCGATGCCGGTGAGACCTGGGCGAAAGCGAAATTCCCGTACCAGGGTTCGATGTTCGGCGTGTTGTCCTGGCCGGACGGCGGCGACCACATCCTCGCCTTCGGCCTGCGCGGCAACGTCTACGAATCCAACGATCTCGGCAATACCTGGAGCAAGGTCGAAACCGGTGGCAAGACCTCGTTGCTTGGCGGCCAGGCGCTGGCCAACGGCGGTGCGATCCTGGTCGGTGCCAACGGCACGGTGCTCACGCGCAAGGACGGTAGCTCGCCCTTCGTCGCCAGCACCTTCTCCAATCAGGCTGGCGACATTCCGGTGTTGTCAGGCGTGCAAGCGACCGGCAGCGGCCAATACGTGCTGATCGGCGACAAGGGTGCCGATCTCTACCTTCCGAAGTGATGGAGTTCCAATGAGCGCTTTCAGTCGCTTCGCAGAAAGAATCGTTTTTGGCGCACGGCCCGCGGTGCTGATCACCTTCGCGGTCGTCACCGTGCTGATGGCCTTCATGGCCTCGCAGCTGAAAATCGACGCCGGCTTCAAGAAGCAGATCCCGCTGCAGCACGAGTACATGAAGACGTTCCTGGACTACGAACAGGACTTCGGCGGCGCCAACCGCGTCCTGGTTGCAGTGATGGCCAAGGACGGCAACATCTTCAGCCAGAGCTACATGGCCACGCTCGAACACGTCACCAACGACGTGATCAATCTCGATGCCACCGACGACGCACGCGTGCGTTCGCTGTTCACGCCCAACGTCCGCTTCATCGAGGTGGTCGAGGACGGCCTCGCCGGCGGCAACGTGATTCCGCAGGATTTCTCGCCGAACACCGCCGGTTTCGTCGCGCGCCCCGATCAGTTCGACACGATCCGCGCCAACATCGTCAAGGCCAACATCGTCGGCCGTTTCGTCGCCAAGGATTATTCCGGCGCGATGATCTGGGCTGACCTGATTCCGGAAAACGCCGGCCCGAAGCCGCTCAACTACCAGGAGATCGGCCACCAGCTCGAGGCGATCCGCGCGAAATACGAAACCGATTCGCCGTCCTGCCGCCTCGCCGAGCAGGGCAAGCCGGTTGCGGGTGCGAAAGGCGTCTGCGTGCACATCATCGGTTTCGCCAAGATGGTCGGCGACATCACCGATGGCGCGCAGTCGGTGATCAAGTTCTTCGCGATCACCATCGCTTTCACCTGGCTGCTGCTGTTCTTGTATTCCTCGTCGGCCAAGCTCGCCAGCCTCACCGTGCTGTCGGCGCTGATCTCGGTAGTGTGGATGCTCGGTGCGCTCAAGCTCATGGGCTTCGGCATCGATCCGATGAACATGCTCACGCCCTTCCTGATATTCGCGATCGCGGTCAGTCACGGCGAGCAGATGATCAACCGCTTCCGCGGCGAAATCTTCTTCGGCGGTCTTGAAGAGGGCAGCGTCGAGGAATTGCGCGAACGCGCCAAGTTCGCCGTGCCGCCGCTGGAAGCCGCGCGCCTGTCCTTCCGTATGCTGCTGGTGCCCGGCACCGTGGCCTTGCTGGCCGGTTGCATCGGTTTCGGTGCGATCTGGTTCATCCCGATCCAGATGATCAAGGAGCTCGCGATCACCGCCACCGTCGGCGTCGCGATCACCATTCTCACCGACCTGATCCTGCTGCCGGTGCTGCTGAGCTACACCAAGTTGCGCAACCTCGATCGCAAGCGCGCGTTCCGCCTGCGCCAACTCACTCAGTTCGACAAGATCTGGCTGGCGCTGTCCAAGCTCAGCCGTCCGTCGGCGGCGATGGGCGTGATCGTCGTCGGTGCGGTGATCTGGTTCTTCGCCTGGCAGTACGGCAATCGCGTGATGGTCGGCGACGCCCAGAAAGGCGTGGCGGAATTGAAAGCCGACGCGCGCTACAACATCGATGCCGGCGTGATCAGCAGCAAGTTCGCGCTCGGTGTCGACATCCTCAGCGTCATCGCCGAAGCCGCGCCGGGCGCCTGCACGGGCAGCTACAAGGCGATGGAAACGATCGATCGTTTTGCCTGGCACATGCAGAACGTCAAGGGTGTCGAGCAGGTGCTGACGCTTCCGATGGCGGCGAAGATCGTCAACGCCGGCTGGAACGACGGTTCGATCCGCTGGCGCGTGTTGCCGCGCGATCCCGATACGCTGCGCCAGGCGACGCAAAGTTTCGAGACCGATTCGGGCCTGCTCAATGCCGACTGCAGCGCGATCCCGGTGACCATTTTCACTTCCGACCACCAGGCGACGACGATCGACCGCGTGGTCGCAGCGGTAAAGAAATTCCGCAGCGAGAACGGCGTCTATACGCCAGGCGTGAACCTGCAGAAGCAGCTCAAGGCCAAGACCGACGCCGACCCGAGCTTCCATAGCGATCAGGTCAATCTGCGCCTGGCCACCGGTAACGTCGGCGTGATGGCGGCGATCAACGACACCGTGCGCGAGAAAGAGCATTTCATCCTCTATCTGCTCTACGGTGCCGTGTTCGTGATGTGCCTGATCAGCTTCCGCAGCCCGCGTGCGGCGCTGTGCATCCTGCTGCCGCTGGTACTGGTGACCGAGCTTGGCCACTCGCTGATGGTGCAGCTGGGCATCGGCATGAAGATCAACACGCTGTGTGTGGTCGCACTCGGCGTCGGCATCGGTGTCGACTACGGCATCTACATTTTCGCGCGCATGCGCGAGGCGATGAATTCCGGCAAGACGCTGAGCGAGTCCTACTTCATCGCACTCAAGACCACCGGCATCGCGATCTTCTACACCGCGCTGACGCTGGCAGTGGGTGTGGCGATGTGGATGTTCTCCGACCTCAAGTTCCAGGCCGACATGGGCATCATGCTCACCTTCATGTTCGTGGTGAACATGCTCGCCGCGATCATCTTCCTGCCAGCGCTATGCCGCTGGATCCTGCGTCCCGGCGAGAAGGACGATTGGACGCCGCATGTGTCGTTGGACGGAAAAGAGCAGGTCTGACCTGTTCCCGATCCGGCAAATCAGAAAAAGAAAAACGGGCTTCGGCCCGTTTTTTCTTGCCTCGAAAATCGCCAATCGTAGGAGCCAGCTTGCCGGCGACCATACCTACCTGGAAGCGGTGTCCGCCCAAGCTTATCCGCTTGCCGAGATGGACCTTCGAAAACCACTTCGTCCTCGCACCCGCGACACCGCGGCCGACGGGGAATCCGTGCCGGTTCGGTCGACACATCCTGTGCCGACTCACCGTCGCAGGCCATCCCTGGCCTGCTCACGGACACACTCCGTCGACCACGATGTCGCTCTGAAATAACGTCGGATTGTCTTAAAGAGCGAATCTTGTTCCGCTCGATAGAGTCAATGTCGTTGCCGCACCATCCAATCCAGGGCGACAGCTTCCAGACAAACGGGTCGAATTGACAGAGCGCTCTCGAAATTCATGGGGAGACTGTGAGCCGGCCAGGGACGGCCGGCGACGGTGAGTCAGCACAGGATGTGCTGACCGAACCGGCATCAGTCGGACCGTGGATTTCGAGAGCGTGGGTGAGGCGAAGAGATTTTCTGTCAACGCAGCCGAGGAAGTGGTTGCGGCTGACGTCGCTCCTACGAATGTCCGGCGTCAGATTCTGCTCGCGGAAACAATCTCGCGCGATTTCGCAAGATTACGCAGCCCGATGATCAGCACGCCGCCGAGTACCATCGCGCCACCCAGCCACAGGCGCGGGCCGACTTGGTCGTGCAGGAAGATGATGCCGAGCAGTGTCGCCAGCAGCGGCGTCGCCAACAGATACGGCGTGACCTGCGCGACCGGGTGTCTCTGCATCAATACGTAGTAAATGCCGTGCCCGACCAGCGAGGCGATGACCGCCGCGTAGGCGACACCGGCCCAGGCCACCCAGCTTGCGTGGCTTGCGGCGGCCAGCGCATTGGGTTCGACGAGCAAGCTCCAGAGCAGCAACGGCCCGACGCCGATCATCGCCGCCCAGCCCTGCTGATTTACCGCGCTCATGCCCTTGAGGCCGCGCAGGAAGACCGTGCCCAGACCAAGAAAGAACGCCGACACCAGCAT
>NZ_DATGBO010000011.1:0-11698 GCF_035312645.1 Arenimonas sp. | reverse complement strand
GGAAGCAATTGCAGCTGCGCGCAGGCGCCGGCCTGGTGCTCGATTCGCAGGCGGAATCGGAGTTGCAGGAAACCCGCGCCAAGGCGCGCGGCCTGCTGCGTGCCTTGGGAGTGCCGGGATGAGCCTGCGCATTCTCCATGGCGATGTCGTGGTTGATCATGTCGCTGCCGATGACCGCGGTTTGAACTATGGCGACGGCCTGTTCGAGACGATCCTCGTCCATCACGGCCAGCCGGTGTGGTGGCGCGAACACTGGCAACGCCTGGAACGCGGCGCACGCGTGCTTGGCATCGTTCTGCCTGATGAGGCGAGGGTGCGTCGCGAGGCCGACGCGCTGATGGCTGCGCAGGCGCGCGCGGTGCTCAAGCTCGTGCTCACGCGCGGCCGCGGTGGCCGCGGCTATTCAACCTCTTCGGGGCCGGTGCCGACGACGATCCTGTCCCTGCACACGGCGCCGGAGCCCGCGCCGGCGGCGATCGATCTGCGCTGGTGCGAAACCACGCTGGCGATCCAGCCGCGGCTCGCCGGCATCAAACACCTCAATCGTCTGGAAAATGTCCTGGCGCGCGCCGAGTGGCGCGATCCGGCGATTTTCGAAGGCCTGCTCCGCGACAGCGCCGGGCGCGTGATCAGCGCGACCGCCGCCAATCTTTTCGTGCGCATCGATGGCGTCTGGCGCACGCCGGCGCTGGACAACTGCGGCATCGCTGGCATCGCCCGTGGCTGGCTGCTGGACACGCTGCCCGGGGTCGACGTGACCGTGATGGGCCGCGAAAGCATCGAGAACGCCGAGGCGCTTTTTCTCTGCAACGCCGTGCGCGGTATCCTTCCGGTCGGCGGTCTCGGGGCGCAGCGCTGGCGCCCGGATGCCGCGACCACGGACCTGCGCCGCCGGCTCGCCGCGGCGCAACCGGCCTTTGCTTTCCAGGAGTGATGCGTGCCTCGTCAACGTCGAATCGGACGAATCAAGTTGTTTTTCGCGGTTCTGCTGGTTGCTGCGGTCGCTGCCGCGGGCATCTGGTGGCAGCGCACCCAGGAATTCGCGGATCGGCCGCTGCTGCTCAGTGATGTCGAGCGCGTGCTGATGATCGAGCAGGGCGATGGCTTCAATCGCGTGCTGGAAAAAATCCGTGGCCTGGGCGTGGAGCAGGGCAGCGATCTGGAATGGAAAACCCTGGCGACCACGATGAAGGTCGCGCAACGCCTGCAGGTCGGCGACTACGCAGTGACCTCGGGCATGACGCCGCGCGCGCTGCTGATGCGGCTCGAGAACGGTGAGGTGATCCAGCGCAAGTTCACCATCATCGAAGGCTGGAATTTCCGCGATCTGCGCAAGGGCCTTGCCGGCGATATCCTGCTCAAGCACGAGATCGAACAGCTCAGCGATACCGAGGTCATGAAAAAACTCGATCGCGATGGCGTGTTTCCCGAAGGCCGCTTCCTGCCGGAAACCTATGTCTACACGCGCGGCACCAGCGACCTGGCGATCCTCGACCGCGCCGCCAAGGCGATGGACGAAAAGCTCGCCGAGGCCTGGCAGTCGCGGCGCAAGGATCTGCCGCTGGCGACGCCGGATCAGCTGCTGACGCTGGCCTCGATCGTCGAAAAGGAAACCGGCAAGGCCAGCGAGCGCCCGCAGATCGCCGGCGTGTTCATTCGTCGCCTCAATACCGGCATGCGCCTGCAGACCGATCCGACCGTGATCTACGGCATGGGCAGCGCTTACGCCGGCAACATCCGCAAGACCGACCTGCTCACCGATACGCCGTACAACACTTACACCCGCGACGGCCTGCCGCCGACGCCGATCGCGATGCCGGGCAAGGAGGCGCTCGCTGCCGCGGCGAATCCTGCCGATGGCGATGCGCTGTATTTCGTTGCGCGCGGCAACGGCGCGCATTATTTTTCCGCGACGCTCGCCGAGCACAACGCGGCCGTGCGCAAATATCAGTTGGGGCAGTGATGCGCGGGAAATTCATTTCCATCGAAGGCGGCGAAGGCGCGGGCAAGTCGACCGTCATCGCGGCGATTGTGCAGGCGCTGGGCCAGCACGGGCTCGAGGTCGTGCAGACGCGCGAGCCCGGCGGCACGCCCGCCGGTGAGGCGATCCGCACCTTGCTGCTGGATCCGGCGCGCACGCTGGCGGCGGAAACCGAATTGCTGCTGATGTTCGCGGCGCGCGCGCAACTGGTGCGCGAATTGATTTTGCCGGCGCTGGCCCGCGGTGCCGTCGTGGTCAGCGATCGCTTCACCGATGCCAGCTTCGCCTACCAGGGCGGCGGTCGTGGCATCGAGATGGGCCGCATCGCCGAACTGGAACGCTGGGCGGCGGGCATCAAGCCCGATCTGACTTTCCTGCTCGATGTCGGTGTCGACGAAGGCTTGGCGCGTGCACGTTCGCGCGGAGGCGAGCTCGACCGGATCGAACGCGAACGCAGCGATTTCTTCGAGCGCGTGCGCGCCACTTACCTCTCTCGTGCCGCGGCCGAGCCCGGGCGTTTCCGCGTGATCGATGCGTCGCAGCCAGCTTCTGCGGTGGTCGCTGCCGTTACGCGGGCACTGAGCGAATGGCGGACACGCGCGTGAGTTTCGCGCCCTGGCAGCAGTCCGTGCTCGACAACGCGCTGGCGGCGTTGGCGGAAGGCCGTCTCGCGCATGCCTTGCTGCTGGTCGGGCCGGCGAACATGGGCAAGGGTGCGGTGGCGGAAATATTGGCGCAGCGCCTGCTGTGCAGTTCACCCGCCGCCGATGGCCTCGCATGTGGAAAGTGCCGCAGCTGTCTGCTGTACGCAGCGAAGACACACGGCGATATCCAGCGCGTGAGTTTCGAGCTCAATGAAAAAGGCGACAAGCTGCGCACCGAGATCAGCGTCGACCAGATCCGTCGACTCGGCCAATGGTTCTCGTTGACGCCGCAACTCGGCGGCGCGCAGGTCGCGCTGATCGAGCCGGCGGACGGCATGAACGTCGCGGCCAGCAATGCCCTGCTCAAAACGTTGGAAGAACCGTCGGCGAATCGTTTCCTGCTGATCGTCACCTCGCGGCCCGGGCGCTTGCCGGCGACGATACGCAGCCGTTGCCAACGACTCGAATTCCGCATCCCCGCGCGCGGCGAAGCACAGGCATGGCTGCGCGGTCTTGGCCATGCCGATGCGCAGATCGAAGTCGCGCTCGATGCCGCTCGCGGCCAACCCGGCCTGGCCGCAGAATGGTTGGGCAATGGCGGCCTGCAACTGCGGCGCGATGTCGTCGCCGACCTCAACGCCGTCGGTAGTGGCCGCATGAGTCCGATCGAACAGGCGCAGCGCTGGTTGGCCGACGACCGCGGCGAGTTGCGCCTGCGTTTCGCTGCGGACCTGGCCTTGTCGGCGGCCTCGCGGCAGGTCGGGGCATCGGCGAAGGAGCCCGGAGGCTTGACGATGCCGACGGATTTTCCCAAGCTCTCGGCGTGGTTCGATGCGATCAACCGCACGCGCGAGCAGTTGCGTGCACCGATCCGCAACGACCTGGTACTGGCCGGGCTGCTCAGGGAATGGCGTACCATGTTCCAGTGACGGCTGCCCCGGCAGCCTGGTCGGATCGAATTCAGACGGGCGCCGCTGGCTGCCCGGATTGATCAGGGAGTACGACGATGATCGGTGGCGCAGGCGCAAGACAGGGCATTCTCTCGCTCGCGATCAAGGACAAGGCGCAGCTCTACAGCGCCTACATGCCCTTCGTTCGCGCTGGCGGCATCTTCATCCCGACCACCAAGCGCTACGCCCTCGGTGATGAAGTTTTCCTGCTGTTGTCGCTGCTCGAGGACAAGGAACGCCTGCCAGTGGCCGGCAAGGTGGTCTGGGTCACGCCGCCGGGGGCGCAGGGCAATCGCACTGCCGGTATCGGCGTACAGTTCTCCGATTCGGCCGAAGCGGAAACCGTGAAAGGCAAGATCGAAACCCTGCTCGCTGGCTCGCTGGATGCCGACAAGCCCACGCATACGATGTAGTTGGCGTGAGACGGGAGGCGTGAGACGGGAGACGGAGCTGAGAGGCTCCGTTTTCATTTCCGGCATTGCGAAAAATTTTCTGTGCGGAAAGTAAAGCGAAAATCGATCAAACGGAGAATCACCATGCGCTTTGCCGCGTTGCCGATGTCCCTGCTTCTCTTCTGCGTCAGTGCATGCACTTCGACGCACCCGCATTCCGGCACGCCGCAGGCAGCGACGACGACCGACGTGACATCGCCAACCCCCGCGGGCGAGCTGCGTTTTTCCGGCATTGTCGAAAAAGTCGACACCGGCTGCTACGCCGACGGCGTCTGCCTGATGATCATTGCCGGCCGCGAAGTGGTTTTCGGCCGGGGCTGGTCGCACGACACCTGGGGAGAGGTCGCGACGATGGAACCGACCGAGGCGTATCTGGGCAGGTGGGTCGATGTCTACTGCAAGGGCAGCGGCAAGCAATGCACGCTGGCCGGCAGTGCCGGGTATTTCATCCGGCCGCGCAAGGAAAAGTAACGGAGTTCCCGCGCGCGTGGCCGAAAGCGCGAAACCGGAAAACGAATTCTGGAAATGAATTCAAGAAGCGAATTCAGATCCGCCCGGTGTAGAACAGCGCGAAAATAAGCGTGCCCAGTCCCAGAGTGAAGCCGACGACGCAGCCGATCCGCGCCCACATTTTTTCCTTTCGCCGCTTCGCTGTCGCCGCGATCGGATCGCGACGCATTTCCTCGGCACGCCGGCGTGCGACGATGCGCGGCAATACGTACGTGGTCATGGCCATCACACCGGCGACGTAGGTGAGCGTGACGACCACCGGCGCGATAAAGCCCGCCGGCGTGCTCGACCAGACGATCGCGCCCATGAAGGCCAGCACCCAGACGCTCATCGCCAGGCCGTAACGCAGCAGTTGCCGGCGTTCGAGGGCATCGAAAGGATCGCGCAGATATTTGCGCAGGCCCCACCAGACGCCGCCGAGCGCGCCGGCCAGACCGATGCCGATGCCGCCGAGCGAGCCGATGAGGATTTTCAGCAGGCCCTTGCCGGCGAGCGCGCTACCTGTCACCGCGATCGTCGCCGCCGCCGCCGGCGGGCTGGCGATGGTCATCGTAGTCAGCACCGCGGCAGTGAAGGCCGCGCCCGGTGCGCTCTGTTTGGCGAATTCCGCGAGGCGCTGCAGCAGTTCGTCGCGGATGCTCTGGCGCGCGCGCGACAGCCGCTTGCGCACGGCGGCATCCTGCATGCCCAGCAGCGCGGCAACCTGTTTCGAGCTCTGGCCTTCGCGGTAATACAGCAGCAGCACTTCCCGCGATTCCTCCGGCAGCGCGTCGATCACCGCCGCGGCGATGCGCGCTTCCTGGGTTTCGGCGAGATGCTCTTCCGGATCCAGACCAGGATCGGCCACGGCAGCGATCACCGCTTCGATATCGCCGGCGGGATTGGCGCGATAAACCTGCGCACGCAGATGATCGCGGGCGAGATTGCGGGTGATCTGCCGCAGCCACGGCAGGAAGCTGCTGGGATTGCCGAGCTTGCGCAGGTTCTGCCAGGCGCTGATGAAAGCATCCTGGGCGATGTCTTCGCTGGCGGGCACGTCGCGCACGATCGACCAGGCGATCGAGGTGACCATGCTCTGGCAGTTCTGCACGATGCGGCCATATGCAGCCTGGTCGCCTTTGGCCGCAGCGGGCAGGTGGCTTTGGATGATCGAATCGAGGATGTCGGCACTCATGTCGGGATTCCGTGGCGCATCGCTGCAGATCAGTGCGCTTGCTTGCGCGCGGGGCGCACGGCGACACCCGGGCGGGAGCCGCCGAACCCGGCGATCAGTCCGATCGCGCCGAAGCTCGCTGCCATCGCCGCGCCGGAAGGCGCCGCCAGCGCACCCGCGCTCGCGACCAGCAGAGCCAGACCGAGGCAGGTAAGAGCAAGGAGGGCGTAGCGGTTGATGCGGTAGCGGGTGGCGGTGCTCATCACGGGTTCCTGGAGGTGGGCATCATCAATGATGCATAAGCCAGGACGCTCCATCGTGCCGGATGTGACAGCGATCAGTGCGGATGCGAGAACAGCATCTTCAGCACCATGCCTGCCGCCATCGCGCCAATCACGAACAGCAGCCCGACCTTGATGCGCAGCAGGCGGGTCTCCGGCGAGGCCGCGGCCTTTTCGGCGAACTGCAGATCGATCGGCACGTAGGACGGTGCGTCGGTCTTGTCGAGCAGGCCCAGCCCGTGCATCAGTTCGCGCGCCTGCTTGTAGTCCTCGGATTTGATCACCCAGACCGAGGCGGGGACTTCGTTGGCCTGGGCTTTCTTGTCGGCATAACTGAACTGCCGGCGGCTGTAACCCTTGTAGCCGGGGTCGCCCATGATGCGGTTCTCGATACCGGCTTCGTCGAGCATGCGCGCGACTTCCTGGACGTTCTCGAAGCGCGACGAAGTGAAAATCTGGCGCATCAGCTCGCCTCCGGTTCTTCGGGAAGCACGCGGATCAGGCCTTCCTGGGCGACAGACGCGACCAGCTTGCCCTCGCGCGTGAAGATCTGGCCGCGGGCGAGGCCGCGGGCGTTCTGCGCGGTCGGGCTGTCCAGCGAATACAGCAGCCAGTCGTCGACGCGGAACGGACGGTGAAACCACATTGCGTGATCGAGCGAGGCCATTTGCACGTTCGGCTGGTAGTAGCTGATGCCATGCGGAAACGTCGTCGTGCCAAGGAGGTAGAAATCCGAGGCGTAGGCGAGCAGGGCGCGATGCAGGTCGGGTGAGTCGTCGACCTTGTCGGTGAGGCGCAGCCAAACCTGCTGATACGGCGGACGCTTGGGCGGTTTGACCTCGTCGCGCGGATAGATCGGCCGCATCTCGAACGGGCCCATGCGCGACAGCCAGCGCTGCATTTTCGCCGGCAGTTTCGCCATCACTTCCGGCGCCGGCGCGACCGTGGGTTCGACGTCTTCGGGCTGCGGCACTTCCGGCATGTTGAACTGGTGCTCGACGCCGGGCTCGGCTTTCTGGAACGAGGCCGCGAATACCAGGATCGGCTGGCCGTGCTGGATCGCGGTCACGCGGCGCACGGAGAAACTGTGGCCATCGCGGGTGCGGTCGACATCGAACACGATCGGCGCATTGATGTCGCCGGCACGCAGGAAATACGCGTGCACCGAATGCACGCTGCGGTCGGCGTCGACGGTCTGTTGCGCCGCCGACAGCGATTGCCCCAGCACCTGGCCGCCGAACACGTACTTGGTGCCGATGTCACGGCTCTGACCGCGGAACAGATTGTCCTCGAGCCGCTCGAGCGTGAGCAGGGAGACGAGTTCGGAAACGACGGGTTGGGTCATGGCGGCTCCAGGCACGGGCCGCAATTATACCGGCCCGTAGGAGCCAGCTTGCTGGCGACAGCTGCAACAAGCCGCCCATAGGAGCCAGCATGCTGGCGACCATGCCTATCGCGGCGGCACCTATCCAAGCTCACATTCTTCCGCGGTGAAGTCATGCCCCGTCGCCAGCGAGCTGGCTCCTACGCCTACGCCCAGGTCAACGCTACGGCTTGAGGCGGAGCAGGCCGCTGTCGCGCAGCACGCGTGGCCAAGGGAATTGCGGACCGGGGTCGCGTTTGCGCCAGACCTGCAGGTCCGGATTATCGCTGGCGTTGACCTTGGCGGTGTCGAGGTCCTCGTGGCCGGCGATCAGTTCCAGCGTCGGGAGCTCGCGCTTGAGTTGCCGCAGCAACGCAGTCAATGCCTGGATCTGCGCATCGGGATAGGGCTCGCGCATCGTCTGCTGGCGCGAGTCGTACCAGTCCGGATAACGGCCGGTGTTGACCAGTTCGATGCCGATCGAACGCGGGTTGTAGCCACGCGTGTGGTTGGCGATGCGCTGCGGGCGCACGAAGGCATGGATGCTGCCGTCGCGATCGATGTAGTAGTGGCCGCTGTTGCCGGTGCTGGCGTCGTAGAGGATGCGCTCGCCGTATTCGCGTGCGATTGCCAGGTCGGGCAACTCGGTGCAATGGATCACCACGAGATCGATCTGCGTGGTCGCGCGCTCGTCGAGGCGGGCTTCGTAAGGCAGTGGCCAGGCGTGCTGGGGCGGGTTCGAAGGCAGGTCTTGGCTCATGCCTGCATGGTAGCATTCGCGCCTGTTTTGGCCTGTCCAGTGAGCGCCGCCATGCTGCCGCCAACCGATACCGCGCTGGGCGCGTTGATGCGAATCCTGCCGCGGCCGGGGCGCGTGCGCTGGATCGGCCTGCGGCCGCAGCGCGATGTGGCGATGAACGAAGTGCTCGCCGTCGTCGCCGAAACCGGCAAGGGTCTGATTGGCGATCGCTACAACAGCGCCAGTGGCAAGCGCGGCATCACCCTGATCCAGGCCGAACACCTGCCGGTGATCGCGACACTCGCCGGTCATGCCGAAGTCGCCGCAAAGACGCTGCGGCGCAATCTCGTCGTCGAAGGCATCCCACTGATTGCACTGAAAGAGCGGCGCTTCCGCATCGGCGAGGCGGTGTTCTTCGGCACCGATTCCTGCGATCCGTGTTCGCGCATGGAAGACGCACTGGGCCCCGGCGGTTACAACGCCATGCGCGGCCACGGCGGTTTGTGCGCGCGCATCCTCGAAGGCGGCTGCATCCGCGTTGGCGATGCGGTGGTCGTGCTCGACGACATCGCCGAATGAACGGCCACGTCATTATTTCGCACGGACTGGAAAGCAGTCCCGAGGCAACCAAGGCGACCGCGTTGGCGCAGGTCGCCGAGGCGTTGGGTTGGACCCACGAACGCCCCGATTATCGGCGCTGGGATCAGGATGTTTCGCGTAGCCGCCTTGGCGATGTCCATGGCCGCCTCGCGCATTTGCGCGAACTCGTTGGCCGCGCGCGAGGGCCGCTGGTGCTCGCCGGATCGAGCATGGGCGCATTCGTGTCGGCGCGGGTATCGTTGGAAGTGCCAGTGCTTGCCCTGTTCCTGATGGCGCCGCCGACCGAGCTTGTCGGCTTCGAATTTCCGCTCGATGCCGCACGCGTGACCACGCGCATCGTGCATGGCTGGGACGACGAATTGATTCCTGCGTCGGACGTCGCGCGCTGGGCCGGGGCGCGCCGCGACCACACGGTGTTCGTCAACGACAGCCATCGTCTTGCCGATCATGTCGGGCTCTGCGCCGAGGAATTTTCCCGTCTGCTGAAGACGCTGGCATGAAATTCTTCGTCGCCTGCGCCAAGAGCCTCGAATATCTGCTCGCCGATGAATTGCTTGCGCTGGGTGCGGATCGCGCCACCGCGGCGGTCGCCGGCGTCAATGTCGAGGCCGACGATCGCGTCGCCTATCTCGCCGTCCTGCATTCGCGCCTGGCCAGCCGCGTGCTCTGGCCGTTGGCGGAATTCGCCTGCGACAACGAGCAGGATCTGTATCAGGGCGTGCACGAGATCAACTGGTCGCGACACGTCGCGCCCGAGGGAACGCTGGCCGTGGACGCGCACGTGTCCGGCACCGAGATCACCCACGAACGTTTCGCCGCACAGCGCGTGAAAGACGGCATCGTCGATCGCATCCGCGCCAGTCATGGCACGCGGCCGTCGGTCGATATCGATGCGCCGGACCTGCGCGTCAACGCGGTGATCCGCAAAGGTCGCGCGGTGATTTCGGTCGATCTCGGTGGCGGCCCGTTGCATCGCCGCGGCTGGCGGCAATCGCAGGGCGACGCGCCGCTCAAGGAAAACATCGCTGCGGCGATGTTGATCCGCGGCGGCTGGAAAAAAATCTACGCCGAAGGCGGCGCCTTGCTCGATCCGATGTGCGGCAGCGGCACCTTGCTGATCGAAGGCGCGCTGATGGCCGCCGACGAAGCGCCGGGCCTGTTGCGCTGGTGCGGCGCGCAGCCGAGCCGCTGGCTGGGTTTTGACGCCGCGTTATGGGCCGAATTGATCGCGGAAGCGACGCAGCGCGCGCAAGCAGGCCGCGCCGCGCTCAAGCCGGTGTTCTTCGGCGCCGATAATGATCCGACCGCGCTGCACGCGGCGATGGCGAATGCAGATCGCGCCGGGCTTGCTGAACTCATTCGTTTCGATCGTCGCGCGATCGCGCAATTGCAGGCGCCGGGCCAGGAACGCGGATTGGTTGTCTGCAACCCGCCTTACAACCAGCGCCTCGCGGCCGATCAATCGCTGTATCGCGAGATCGGCGATGCGCTGCGCCAGGCCGTGCCCGAGTGGCGTGCCAGCCTGCTCTGCGGCGATGCCGAACTCGCGCACGCAACCGGACTGCGCGCGGCGAAAAAATACACGATCTTCAACGGCGCGCTGGAATGCAGCCTGATCCTTTGCGATCCAATCCAGCCGCCGGCGCGCGAGGCGCGGCCGCCGGCCGAGTTGAGCGAAGGTGCGCAGATGGTCGCCAACCGTCTGCGCAAGAACCTGAAGAAATTCAAATCCTGGCGCGAGCGCAACGGCATCAGCTGCTACCGCGTTTACGACGCCGACCTGCCGGAATATTCCGCGGCGGTGGATGTGTATCAGGAAGACGAAGGCGAGCGCCGGCTATTCCTGCATGTCCAGGAATACCAGGCGCCGGACACGATTCCCGAAGCCGACACGCGCCGCCGTTTCGGCGAGTTGCTCAACGCGCTGCGCGAGGTGTTCGCGCTGCCGCGCGAGCAGATCGCGATCAAGACGCGGTCGCGCGGCAAGGGCGGCAGCAAATACGGGCGCATGGATCAGGCCGGCGATTTCATCGTCGTGCGCGAAGGCGCGGCGCGCCTGCGCGTGAATCTTTTCGATTACCTCGATACCGGCCTGTTCCTCGACCATCGTCCGATCCGCCTGCGCATGGGCCGCGAGGCGAAAGGCGGACGGATGCTCAACCTGTTCGGCTACACCGGTGTTGCCAGCTTGCATGCGGCGGTCGGTGGCGCGGCGCAGACCACCAATGTCGATCTGTCGGGCACCTATCTCGACTGGTCCGCGCAGAACCTCGCCTTGAACGGCATCGCCGGCCCGAAGCATCGCTTGATCCAGGCCGATGCGATGAAATGGCTGGAGGCCGATCGCGGCGAGTACGAGTTGATCTTCTGCGATCCGCCGACGTTCTCGAACTCGGCGCGCGCCGAAGATTTCGATACCCAGCGCGACCATGTGCGCCTGCTGCGTGCGGCGGTCGCGCGGCTGGCGCCCGATGGCCTGCTGATTTTTTCCAACAACTTCCGCCGCTTCCGCCTCGACGATGCCGCCGTGGCGGAATTCGCGACGGTGCGCGAGATCAGTCCGCAGACGCTGGATCCGGATTTCGAACGCAATCCGCGCATCCATCGCACCTGGGAACTACGCCGCGGCTGATTTCATTTCAGCATCCGGTTTCATTTCACCATTCGGCGATTCGATTTGCGCTCTGCCTCGGCGTCCTGGACCGCCTGTTTGTGCTCCGCGCTGCTCAGCAGTTCGATGCGATTGATCTTGCAGGGGTAGTCGCGAGTGATGATGGCGTCGCCGATGCTGCCGCAGACCTGGTTCGTCGCTGGGTCGCCACGGAAGGCCAACTGGTTGGTGTAGCTGAGGGCGGTGCAGCTGCGGCTGACCTCGATGCGATATTTGCGCTGGCCGGCATCGACCAGCACGTGCTGGTCGTCGACGAAGACAAACGACCGGGCCATGACCGGATTCAGGCATTCCTGGCCGCGCAGGGGTTTTGCTGAGGTGGTCGGTGTCGCTGTGGTGTCGGCCGGGGCGCTC
>NZ_DATGBO010000010.1:0-33752 GCF_035312645.1 Arenimonas sp. | reverse complement strand
GTATGCCTTGAACTCACCGCCAAACCGTTCCGCGCCAATCTTGGTCAGCGCCGCCGTCAGCGTCGTCTTGCCATGGTCAACGTGACCGATCGTGCCCACGTTCACGTGGGGCTTCTTGCGCTCGAACTTTTCCTTGGACATTGCGTTTACCCGGTGAATTCAAGTTTTCTGAGGATCCGCGCCGCGAACGCGGCACGGGGAATGTGGTGCTCATGACTGGAATCGAACCAGCGACCTCTTCCTTACCAAGGAAGTGCTCTACCGACTGAGCTACATGAGCAACGATGTGTGGGGCGGTGACGCTTAAAGCAAGTTGCAACCAGCCAATGGAGCGGAAGGCGGGAATCGAACCCGCGTAATCAGTTTGGAAAACTGAGGTTCTACCATTGAACTACTCCCGCTTTTCATCAAAACCACTTGACGCAAAACTGGTGGAGGGAGGTGGATTCGAACCACCGAAGGCGTGAGCCAGCAGATTTACAGTCTGCCCCCGTTGGCCGCTTGGGTATCCCTCCACAAGGGAGCCCGTAATTTTCGCGGCCACGAGGGCAAATGTCAACGGCTCAGGAGAATAGCCGCTCCGGGTCAGACATTGAAGCGGAAATGCAGTACGTCGCCCTCCTGGACCACGTATTCCTTGCCTTCCAGGCGCAGCCGACCGGCATCACGCGCACCCGATTCGCCCTTGAACTTGATGAAATCGGCGTAGGCGATGGTTTCGGCGCGGATGAAGCCCTTTTCGAAATCGGTGTGGATCACGGCCGCGGCCTGCGGTGCCGTGGCGCCCTTGGCAACCTGCCAGGCCCGCACTTCCTTCACACCGGCGGTGAAATAGGTCTGCATCCCAAGCAAGGTATAGCCCGCCCGGATGACGCGGTTCAGGCCAGGCTCTTCCAGCCCCATCTCGGCCAGGAACTCCGCGCGGTCGGCGTCCTCGAGCTGCGACATCTCTTCCTCGATCGCCGCGCTGACCGGCACCACTTCCGCACCCTCGAGCTTGGCCCGCGCCCGCACCTTGTCCAGGTACGGATTGTTCTCGAAGCCATCCTCAAGCACGTTGGCCACGTACATGACCGGCTTGAGCGTCAGCAGAAACAGGTCGCGCACCGCCGCCCTGTCCTCCTCCGACAGCCCCAGCGCACGCGCCGGCGTGCCCTGATCGAGGCCAGCGCGCAGCCGCGCCAGCACTTCCTTTTTCACGATGGCATCTTTATTGCCGACTCTTGCCTCTTTTTCGGCACGATTCAGCGCTTTTTCGACCGAATCCAGATCGGCCAGCGCCAACTCGGTGTCAATCGTCTCGATGTCCGAAATCGGATCGATCCGATTGGCGACATGGACGATGTCGTCGTTCTCGAAGCAGCGCACGACGTGCGCGATCGCATCGACCTCACGGATATGAGCCAGGAATTTGTTGCCCAGACCCTCGCCCTTGGAAGCACCGGCGACGAGGCCGGCGATGTCGACGAACTCGAACGAGGTCGGGATGATCTTCTGCGGCTTGACGATCTCGGCCAGCTCGCTCAGGCGCAGGTCCGGCACCGGCACGACGCCGGTGTTGGGCTCGATCGTGCAGAAGGGGAAATTGGCCGCAGCGATGCCAGCCTTGGTCAAGGCATTGAAAAGCGTGGATTTGCCGACGTTCGGCAAACCAACGATGCCGCATTTGATGCCCATTGATGAATCCTGTCAGCGGTAAGCGGTCAGCGGTGAGCAGGGAACAAGCCCGAAGGCCCGCTCACCGCTCACCGCTCACAACTCACTCCCTCGGCGTGTGCAACCGCTTCATCGCCTCGTTGAAATCCCCCGTCACCGCCAACGGCATGACCGAGATGGCGTCGTCGATGGCGCGCAGGATCGAAGCCTCGTCATCGCGACCCGGACGACCCAATACCCAGGGAGTCACCTTGTCCTTGTGACCGGGATGCCCGATCCCTACCCGCAGGCGATGAAAGCGCCCGTGACCGAGGTGCTGGACCGTATCGCGCAGGCCGTTCTGCCCGCCATGCCCGCCATCGAACTTCAGCCGTGCCGTGCCCGGCGCCAGATCAAGTTCGTCATGCGCCAGCAGGCATTCTTCCGGCTCGATTTTCCAGTAGCGCAATGCCGCCGTCACCGACCGACCGCTGAGGTTCATGAACGTGGCCGGCTTGAGCAGCCAAACCGTCTGGCCGTCGATATGCACCTTGGCGGTTTCGCCGTGGAGCTTCGATTCCAGACCAAAGCGCGCACCCGATTTCTCCGCGAGCGCGTCAATAAACCAGAACCCGGCGTTGTGCCGGGTTCGGGCGTGTTCGGCACCGGGATTGCCCAGGCCGACGATGAGGCGAAGTCCTGCCATCGAAGCACTCCGGCGACGCGGAAATCCCGCGCCGCCGGAAGTGTTTTACTTCTTCTTCGGCGCCGGAGCCGCTGCTGCGGGAGCCGCACCTGCCTTGGCTGCCTTGGTCGACGGCACTTCGGCAACGACGGCCGGCGCTTCCTCGACTTCTTCCTTGGCGTGCTTGGCGATGACCAGAGCCAGATCGTGTTCCTTGCCGTGCTTGAGCGCCGGCAGGGCGACGCCCTTGGGCAGTTTGAGCTCGGACATGTGCACGATCGCGCCGATCTCGAGATTCGACAGGTCGACCTCGATGAATTCCGGCAGATCACGCGGCAAGCAGATGACGGCGATTTCGTTGAGCTCGTGGGTGACCACGATGCCCGCGGTCTTGCCGGCCGGGGATTTTTCCTGATTCAGGAAGTGCAGCGGCACGTTGAAGCGGATCGCTTCGTTCTCGTCCACGCGCTGGAAATCGAGATGCAGGATCTGCTGCTTGAACGGGTGGCGCTGCATATCGCGCAGCAGGACCTTCTGCACCTTGCCGTCGACCGCGAGGTCGAGGATCGACGAGTAGAACCACTCGTTCTGCGTGGCGAGCCACAGGTGGTTGTGCTCGACCTGCACGCTTTCCGGCACGCCCTTGGCGCCGTAAACGATGGCCGGCACGTGACCGCTGGTACGCAGGCGGCGGCTCGCACCTTTGCCTTCGTCCTTGCGGCTGGAAGCCGTGATGTTGTGGGTAGTAGCCATTTTCGTATTGCCTTCTTCAGTAATGGGCCGCCTCGCGGCGACGTTGTCACTCACCCGCGACCAGGTGAGTGTTTTGGAGCGGAAATCCGCTCCGAATTCTTCAATCCACGTAAAGCGTGCTGACCGATTCGCCCACCGCGATGCGGCGGATGGTTTCGGCCAGCAGTTCCGCCACGCTCAGCTGCCGGATCCGGCCGCAGGCGCGCGCCGCGTCCGACAACGGAATCGTGTCGGTGACCACCAGCTCGTCGAGCTGGGAGCCGCTGATGTTGTTGATCGCCGCACCCGACAGCACCGGGTGGGTGCAGTAGGCCACGACTTTTTTCGCGCCGTGCTGCTTGAGCGCAGCCGCCGCGGCGCACAGCGTTCCGGCGGTATCGACGATGTCATCGACCAGCACGCAGGACTTGCCTTCGACGTCGCCGATGATGTTCATCACCGTCGCCACATTGGCGCGCGGACGGCGTTTGTCGATGATCGCCAGTTCCGCGTCGTCAAGGCGCTTGGCGATCGCACGGGCACGCACCACGCCGCCGACGTCCGGCGAAACCACGATCAGGTTGTCTGTGCCCTGGCTGCGCCAGATGTCGGCCAGCAGCAGCGGCGAGGCATAGACGTTGTCCACCGGCATGTCGAAAAAACCCTGGATCTGCTCGGCATGCAGGTCGACCGTCAGCACGCGATCCGCGCCGACCACCGAAAACATCTTCGCCGCCACCTTCGCCGTGATCGGCACGCGCGCCGAACGCGGGCGACGATCCTGACGGGCGTAGCCAAAATACGGCACTACCGCGGTGACATTAGCGACCGACGCGCGCTTGAGCGCATCGATCAGCACCAGCAACTCCATGAAATGTTCGGCGGTCGGCGCGCTGGTGGACTGGATCACGAACGCATCCTGGCCACGCACGTTTTCTTCGATTTCCACCTGCACTTCGCCGTCGGAAAACTTGCCGACCAGCGCCTTGCCCATCGGCACGCCCAACTGCCGGCAGACCGACTGCGCCAACGGACGGTTGGCGTTGCCGGAAAAAACGAGAAGGTTTTGCTTGCTCATGCGCTGCCTTCCAAGGACGGAACTACGGATGGATCGATGCTCGAATGGCTGGGGCGGTAGGATTCGAACCTACGAAATGCCGGGATCAAAACCCGGTGCCTTAGGCCACTTGGCGACGCCCCACTAAACTCGTTCTTCGGCTTCCCGCAGCGCCCGGTGCAAGGACGATTCCGCCGCCGACCGCACGACCCAGGATCGAAGGTCGGCAGGTAGCTGCGCTTGCGCCGTTTCGGCCGCTTCCCGCGCATCGAAGCGCAGGAAACAACCGCCGCCGGTACCGGTGAGGCAGGCCTTGCCGTGCTGCGAGAGCACCGTCAGCACCGAATCCACCCGGGGCTGCAGGCGACGCAACACCGGCTCGAAGGCATTGCCGAGCGCGGCTCCAGAAGCGAAGTCCGCTATTGTCGCTGGCACCGCATCCCGGGTCAAATCAGGGGCTTGGAACAATTCCCGGGTCGGCACCGAGACGCCGGAATCAACCAGGAGATACCAGGCGGCCGGCAAGTCGATGGGGACCAGTTTCTCGCCCACGCCTTCCGCCCAGGCATTGCGCCCGCGCACAAACACTGGGACATCAGCGCCCAGTTGCAGGCCAAGCTCGGCCAGCGCGTCCTCGCCCAAACCCAGTCCCCAGGTTCGATTGAGAACGACCAGCACCGTCGCCGCATCCGAAGACCCACCGCCGAAGCCGCCCCCTGCCGGAATGTGCTTTTCGACGGAGATGTCGACACCATGTTCGCTTTTCACGGCAAGAAGTAGCAATCTAGCTGCCCGTACCACCAGATCATCCACCGCCGGCACGCCGTAATCGCTACCGCCGACACGATGGATTTCGTCGTCGCGGCGGCGTCGGATCGACACCGTATCGCCCCAATCGACCAACTGAAAAACAGTCTGCAACTGGTGATAGCCGTCCGTGCGCCGGCCGACGATCCGCAGAAAGAGATTCAACTTGGCCGGTGCCGGCCAAGCGCTCCAGGCGAAAAGATCGGCGCTCATGGCGCTTCCCAGGCCTCGATCACCAGCCGCACGCTCGCCTCGCCCTGCTTTGCGAACACTTTGCTCGGCAGCGCGGGCGACCCGCCGTTCCATTCGCGATATTCCACCGCCCAGCCCTGCTGCTGCAGCAGGCTGGGGCGATTTTCCGGATCGAAGCTCAGTTCGGAGGTTCCAGCAGCGCGGCTTCCGCGCACCCAAGCCGTCATCGCCGTCAGCGGAATCCGCCAACCCGTCGCGGTCAAAAGCAGTGCTTCGGCGTCATCGCCTTCGCGGGCTCCGCCTTGCAGACCCTCGAGACGCGCATGCCCTGCCTGACCGACAAGACGCCAGCTCTGGCCGGTGATCGGCGCCGACAAACGAACATCGAAATCCTTGCCTTGCTGTCGCCATTCGATGCGACCGCTGCCGCCCTGCTTGCCTTGGCTCAACGCGATCCGGCCACGGAAGGACCAATTCGTCCGCGTCGCCAGCAGCGCCTCCCTCGCTTCCTGTGCCGCAAGGCCCTGGCCACCCGTCGTCCGCACAACTTTCGGCACGCACGCCGCCAGCAATAGCAAGGAGGCACACATCAAGACGAACATCAGCTGCGGAACGCGCGCAACGCCGGCCGTCGGGAGCAGGAGGCGGCGAACACCGCCCGGAGATTTGCGCGAAATCATGGGTTGTCTGGCGAGACCGGCTAAAATGGCCGCCGGATCCACAATAGAGCACGGCGCGGCGAAAGCTTACCCCATCGCTGCCGAAACCCAGGTTCCCTTGCACCCATGCCGCTGATCGCCCTAGGCCTCAATCACCAGACCGCCCCGCTCGCTTTCCGCGAACGGGTGGCGGTGGACGCCGGGCAGATGCCCGCGGCGCTGGCGGCCTTGCGCGCGGTCGACGGTGTCGAGGAAGCTGCACTGCTGTCGACCTGCAATCGCACCGAAATCTACGCACAGGTCGCCGATGGAAAAACAGCCGGCGTCGCACAATGGCTGGCCGAGCACCACCAGGTCTCGCCCGACGCATTGGCGGGTTACCTGTACCTGCATCAGGACGACGACGCCGTCCGCCATCTGTTCCGCGTCGCGACCGGGCTGGACTCGCTGATCCTCGGCGAGCCGCAGATCCTCGGGCAGGTCAAGGATGCCTGGCAGGCGGCGCGTGATGCCCGCAGCTTAAACCCGCCGCTGGATCGACTGTTCCAGCAGACGTTCGCCGTCGCCAAGCGCGTACGCACCGATACCCGCATCGGCGCGCATCCAGTCTCGGTCGCCTTCGCCGCCGTTCGTCTCGCACGCCAGACCTTTACCGAACTCAGCGGCGCCACCGTGCTGCTGATCGGCGCCGGCGACACCATCGAACTCGCCGCACGCCATCTCGCCGACGCAAAAGTGAAGCGCCTGCTGGTCGCCAACCGCACGCTCGAACACGCGCAGGCCCTGGCCACGCGCCATGGCGGTTACGCTCTGCCGCTGTCGGAACTGGCGCGGCATTTGCCGGAAGCCGACATCGTGATCGCCGCCACCGCCAGCCGCGAACCCATCCTCGACCGCCAGGCCGTGCAGACCGCGCTGCGCAGTCGCAAACATCGGCCGATGCTGCTGCTCGACCTCGCCGTGCCGCGCGACATCGCCGCGGATGTCGCGCAACTTCCGGATGTCTATCTGTATACCGTCGACGATCTTGAGCAGGTGATCGAAGAAAACCGCGCTTCACGCCGTGAAGCAGCACAGCAAGCGGAAGCGATCATCAACCTGCAGGTCGAGCACTACATGGCCTGGTGGCAGGCGCAGGGCCGGCAGGACACGCTGCGCCTGTTGCGCAGCCGCGGCGAACACGAGCGCGAACGCGCGCTCGGCGAGGCCCGCGAACAATTGCAGCGCGGCCAGGATCCGCACGAGGTGCTCGAACGCCTCGCGCACCAACTCACCAATCGCCTGCTGCATGCGCCTAGCAGCGCATTGCGCCAGGCTGCGCTCAGCGGCGACACCGATCTTTTGCGTGTCGCCGAACGCCTTTTCGACAGTGACGATGACACCCAGCCTGCGCCGTAAACTCGAGGCCCTGGCCGAACGCCACGAAGAAGTCGGCCGTCTGCTCGCCGAACCTTCCGTGCTCTCGGACAACAAACGCTTCCGCGATCTGTCGCGGGAATTTTCGCAGCTCGATCCGGTGGTGAAATCGCTGGCCGAACACGAGCAGGCACAGCGCGATCTCGACTCCGCACTGGCGATGCGCGACGACCCGGAAATGCGCGAGCTCGCCAACGAGGAAATCCCGCTAGCGGAAGCCCGCATCGCCGAACTCGAAAACGAACTCGGCCTGTTGCTGATTCCGAAAGATCCGCGCGACGAAGCCAACCTGTTTCTGGAAATCCGCGCCGGCACCGGCGGCGACGAAGCCGCGTTGTTCGCCGGCGATCTTTTCCGCATGTACGCGCGCTATGCCGAGCGTCAACGCTGGCAGCTGGAAATCATTTCCGCCAATGCCGGCGAACACGGTGGCTACAAGGAAATCATCGCGCGCGTCGAGGGCCGCGGCGCGTATTCGAAAATGAAATTCGAATCCGGCACGCATCGCGTGCAGCGCGTGCCCGACACCGAAACCCAGGGCCGCATCCATACTTCCGCGGCGACCGTGGCGATCCTGCCGGAACTCGACGACATCGACGACATCGAGATCCCGCCGAACGACATCCGCACCGACACCTTCCGCGCTTCCGGCGCTGGCGGCCAGCACGTCAACAAGACCGACTCCGCCATCCGCATCACCCACATCCCGACGGGGCTGGTGGTCGAGTGTCAGGACGAACGCAGCCAGCACAAGAATCGCGCCCGCGCGATGAGCCTGCTCAAGGCGAAGCTGCTCGACGAACAACGCGCCAAGCAGGCGGCAACGCAGGCGGAATCGCGGCGCCTGCAGGTCGGCAGCGGCGATCGCAGCCAGCGCATCCGCACCTACAATTTTCCGCAGGGGCGCATTACCGATCATCGCGTCGAAGGCCTGACGCTTTACGACCTCGCCAACATCATCACCGGCGATCTCGACGATCTCGTCGACCGCCTCACCCGCGAACACCAGGCCGACGAACTGAAACTTCTCACGGAGGCGGCATGACCGCGAGCAACGACTTCATTCCGCTGAACCTGTGCGTGCTCACCGTGTCCGATACGCGCACAGCAAGCAACGATACCTCGGGCGATTTCCTGGTCGATGCCCTCATCGATGCCGGGCATCGCCTGCACAGCCGCGCGATCCTGCCGGACGACAAATATCGCCTGCGCGCGCTGGTCTCGGCCTGGATCGCCGATGAAGGCGCGGACGGCATCCTCGTCACCGGCGGCACCGGCTTCACCGGCCGCGATTCCACGCCCGAAGCACTGCTGCCTTTGCTGGACAAGGAAATGCCCGGCTTCGGCGAAATGTTCCGCGCGCTGAGCTACGAGGACATCGGCACGTCGACGCTGCAATCGCGCGCCTTCGCCGGCCTCGCCAACGGCACCTTTCTTTTCTGTCTGCCCGGCTCGACCTCGGCCTGCACCACCGGCTGGGAAAAACTCATCCGCGCGCAACTCGATTCCCGCACCAAGCCCTGCAACCTCGCCAATCTGCGGCCGCGATTGCGCGAGCGCTGAGCGGAAAAGCACGTGAGGATTCGTCATCCCGCAAAATGACGGTATCTTGTTGCCGGACATCGCCCGGATCATCGAGAGACGCGCATGAGCAAGCTCAAGAAAAAAGAGTACGAAGAGGAACTCGAAGCGCTGCAGGTCGAGCTCAACCAGATGGAGCGCTGGCTGCAGGCCAGCGGGCAGCGCATCCTCGTATTGGTCGAAGGGCGCGATACTGCCGGCAAGGGCGGCGCCATCAACGCCATCTCCGAGCGGCTCAATCCGCGGCAGTGCCGCGTCGTTGCCTTGTCCAAGCCCAGCGAACGCGAACAGGGTCAATGGTATTTCCAGCGCTATCTCGAGCACTTGCCGGCAGCCGGCGAGATCGCCTTGTTCGATCGCAGTTGGTACAACCGCGCCGGCGTCGAGAAAGTGATGGGGTTTTGCACGCCGGCGCAGACCGCGGCATTTCTCAAGCAGGCGCCGATCCTGGAAAAACAGTTGGTCGACGACGGCATCCTGCTGTTCAAGTACTGGCTGGCAGTCGATCAGGAAGAACAGGAAAAACGTTTCGCCGAACGCGCCAAAGACCCGCTAAAACGCTGGAAGCTGTCGCCGATCGACCTCAAGGCGCGGGAAAAATACGCCGACTACGGCAAGGCCCGCGACGAGATGATGGCCGCCACGCACAGCAAGCATGCGCCCTGGACAATCGTGGATTTCAATAGCCAGAAACGCGGGCGCCTGAACCTGATCCGCGACTTCCTCGACCGCCTGCCCGACAGCAAGGTGCCGGATGTCAAAGTTGTTTTCCCGGCACTGAAGGGTAAACCCGGCGTCGAAAACTACGCCGGCCCGGTGAAGCCGATCAAGGGAAAATATTCGTAGCGTGCGCACTGCGCACGATAGCGATAACGACATCCACTTGCGTGCGCGGAGCGCACGTTACGCGACGTCGAAGCCGTTCGCTTCCGGCGCTGGCATCACCGTTTCCCGGCCGACGTCGGCGACTTTCGCCAGTGGCGGGCCCTGCCAGAGCCAATGCCCCAGCGCATCGATAGCTTCCGAGGCACCGACAGCCAACACTTCCACGCGACCGTCGTCGAGGTTTTTCGCGTAACCGCGCAAGCCCAGCGCCACCGCCTGGTCGCGCGTCGAGGCACGAAACCACACGCCCTGCACCTTGCCCGTAACGAGGAAACGCGCGGCGTTCATGCCGCCGTTTTTGGTTTGACCTGATCGTGCTTGGCCATCGCCTTGACCAGTTCGTCGCTGCTGATCGGGCCAAGGAATTTCTCCGCGACCTTGCCGTCCGGCGCAATCAGGTACGTCATCGGCAAGCCTTTCGGCGTGTCGAAATCCGGCGGCGGGTTGTACACGTCCAGCACTGCGATCGGATAGGAGATCGGATGCTCCTTGAGGAAGGCGATCATGTCGTCGCGCTCGATTTCCTCGTAAGCCAGGCCGACCGTGTCGACATCGGCGCGCGATTTGTCGAAGGCATCGAGATCGGGAATTTCCTTGAGGCAGGGCGTGCACCAGGTCGCCCAGAAATTGACCACCACCCATTTGCCGCGATGCTGCGCCAGATCGAATTTTCCGCCGCCGAACGTATCGACGATCAGGCTTGGCGAATCGGGCTTGGGCGCCTCCGGTTTGGCCACTGGAGCGCTGGCTGGCGCTGGTGCTGGTGCGGCGACGACAGCGGGCGCCGGCGCGGCGGCCTGTCCGGCCGGCTTGCAGCCGGTCATCGCGACCATACCGATCAGCGCGGCGGCGCCGATGATCGCAGTAATTGTCTTCATTCGATGTCGTCCTTGGAGGAGGCGGTGAAAAAGCTGCCGACGCTGCGTTGCAACGGATCTTTGAGCGGCTGGCGCAGATGGTCAAGTGCTTTGCCGGCCGCGCGGCCAATCGCGTCCTGGCGCGACGGCAGTGGCATGTCGGTGGAAGGCACGCGCAGTGCCATGCCTTCGTAGAGTTCGCCCAACGTCACCGCGTCGAGGTCGCGCGACAGCAACCAGCCGCCGGTTTCGCCGCGCTGGACGATGTTCATTTCCGACAGCGACGACAGCATCCGCTGCAGCATGTCGTCGGTAAGGCTGGCTTCGCGTAATTGGATATCCAGCAAGTGCAGCGCCGTGCCATTGCTGCGGCATTCGGCGAGACGCCCGAGCAGACGCAACGTGCCGTAGAACTCGGCGCCCGGCGGCAGGCGCAGCGCGCGCGGCTGATAGCGGAATGCCGACAACGAAGCGGCGACCGACGCACCAAGCAGCACGACCAGCCAACTGCTGTAGAGCCAGATCAGGAAAATCGGCAGCACCGCCAGCGCACCGTAGACCTGTTCGTACGAAGCATTGCGCAGATAGACCGCGAAGCCCCATTTCAACCATTCGAACAACAGGGTCGCGAGCGCGCCGCCGGCGACCGCGAAGCGCAGCGGCACGCTGCGATGCGGGATCAGCCAGTACGCCAGCGTGAAGCCGACGAATTCCAGCAGCGTCGGCAAGTAGTACAGAAGGCGATCGGAAATCCCGCGCGCCTCCACGCCCGACAGCGCCGGGATCGAGAACAATGCCGAGGTCGATGCCAGCGCACCGACCATCAGCAGCGAGCCCAGCGTAAGCAAAGTCCAGTACATCAGGAAGCGGGTCAGCCTTGGCCGCGGCGACGGCACGCGCCAGACGCGGTTGAAGGTGCGCTCGATGCTCCACATGGTCAGCAGCACCGATATCAGCAGCGCGATCACGCCGCTGGCGGTGAGTTGTTTCGCGCTGTCGGCGAATCCATGCAGATATTGTTCCAGCACGCGCGCCGAGGCCGGCACGAAATTCTTGAACACGAAATCGGTGAGCTTGACGGTCCAGGTGTCGAATACCGGGAACGCCGACAACACCACGAACACCACGGCGGTAAACGGCACCAGCGCGAACATGCTGGTGTAGGCGAGCGCGCCGGCCGATTCGAAGCAGCGGTCGTCGAGGAAGCGTTTGAGCAGGAAACGGGCAAAGGCACCGACGCGCTCGCGATCGACACGGGCGTTCCAGCGCTTGAAGGTTTCGATGAAAGTCATGGCCAAAGGGTAGCGCAAGCCGCTTGGGGATGCCGTATCGCGCCGCATCCGCTAGGCTTGCCGGCCGAGTCAATGCGTTTTCCTGGAGTGCGGCATGCGCGACGTCCTGATTCTGTATTACAGCCGCAGCGGTTCCGTGGCGCAGCTGGCCCGACAGATCGCCCGCGGCGTCGAGGAAGCCGGCCTGCAGGCGCGGTTGCGCACGGTGCCCGCCGTCGCACCGGTCACGCAGATCGCTGCGTCAGCGGTGCCGGAGGATGGCGCGCCGTACGTCGAGCGCAGGGATCTCGCCGAATGCGCCGCCCTGATCCTCGGCAGCCCCACGCGTTTCGGCAACATGGCGGCGCCGTTGAAGCACTTCCTCGACGGCACTGGCGCCGAGTGGGCCAGCGGCACGCTGGTCGGCAAACCCGCGGCGGTGTTCACCTCGACCTCGACGATGCACGGCGGCCAGGAAGCGACGCTGCTGTCGATGATGATTCCGTTGCTGCATCACGGCGCGGTGATCGTCGGCATTCCGTATACCGAACCCGCTCTTTCCGCGACCCGCAGCGGCGGCACGCCCTACGGCGCCAGCCATGTCGCCGGCAGCGACGACAAGGCACCGTTGAGCGAGGAAGAAAAGCAACTCGCACGCGCGCTCGGCAAACGCGTCGCCGAAATCGCACGGAAGCTCGAGGCATGAATCTGTCGCGTCGCTACGCTGCGCTTGGCATCGTCGCCCTGCTCGCGCTGCAATGGCTGTGGCATGCCTGGCTGCTGCCGCCGGAACGCGTCGATGCGCGTGTGGTCGCGTTCCTGTTTTCGCTGCCGATCCTGCCCGCGGCGATCCTGGTGGTGCTGCGCCATCGCCAGGCCGGTTATTGGGGCGGCATCGCCGCGCTGCTGTATTTCTGCCACGGTATTTCCGAAACCTGGGCGCAGCCCTCTTCGTGGCCACTGGCGCTGACCGAGACGGGGTTGTCGCTGTGGATCATCCTCGCCGCGAACTGGTCGGGCCTACGCGCCAAGCTCGGCAAGTCGAAGGCCGCACCGCCGAACGTATAATGCCGGCCTGATTCTTGGAGATCGCGATGGACCAGCTCCTCATCGTCACCACCGGCGGCACCATCGACAAGGTGTATTTCGACGACAAGTCCGATTACCAGGTCGGCGATCCGCAGATCGGCGGCATCCTGCGCGAACTCGGCGTGGCGTTCTCGTTCAACGTGATCCCGATCATCCGCAAGGATTCACTGCACATCACCGACGCCGACCGCGAACTGCTGCGCGCGACGATCGCGGCGCAGACCGCCGCGCACGTGCTGGTCACGCACGGCACCGACACGATGGTGGCGACGGCGAAAGTGCTGGCCAGCATTCCCGGCAAGACCATCGTGCTGACCGGCGCGCTCAATCCGGCGCGCTTTCGGGGCTCCGATGCCGAATTCAATATCGGCACGGCGGTCGGCGCGGTGCAGTCGTTGCCGCCGGGTGTGTACATCGCGATGAACGGCCGCATCTGGGATCCGGGCAAGGTGCGCAAGAACGTCACCGCGAATCGCTTCGAAGCCAGCTGAATTCGGCAAATTCGCATTGAAGAAAAGCCCGGCATTGCCCGGGCTTTTTTGTTGCCTCGGATTCCAGGGCGAGCGTTGTTCGCTTCGTGTTGCGCACGAAGCTGGCATCACCTGGTGGCTTGAACAGCGCGCATAAAAAAACCCCGGCACGAGGCCGGGGTTGGTGAAGCGAGGCACTGGCTCTGGAAGCCGGGCTGTACTCGTACAACCCGACTCCAGATTGCGCCTTAGTTGATGGTGCCCTTCAGGCTGACGCCCGAGTATGCAGCGTAGGCGCGGACATTCACGTAGTACGTGCCAGCAGCCGGCGCGTTGAACGTGCAGGTCTCGGCGTTGCCCGTGGTGTACGGACGGCAGCCGTAGCTCGAGGTCGTCGGAGCGCTGCCAGCCTTGACGTAGAGGTCAGCATCGCCGGTACCGCCGGAGATGGTGAACACCACGCTGGTCTTGCCAGCCGGAACAACCAGGGTGTAGTTCGAAGAGACGCCGCCCGTGGCAACCGACGGCAATGCAACTGCCGTGCCGCTGCAAAGGACCGTGCCGCTGCAACCGCCACCGCCGGTCACCGTCACCGAAGCCGACTTGCTACCGGTCAGGCCACCGCTGTCGGTCACCGTCTCGGTCACCGTGTAGGTGCCGGCGACGCCGTAGGTGTGGCTCGGGCTGGTCGTGGTCGAGGTGGTGCCGTCGCCGAAGTTCCAGGAATGGCCCGTGATGGTCGCGTTGCCCTGCGGGTCGGTCGAGGAGTCGGTGAAGGTAGCGGTCAGGCCGCTGACGGACGAGGTGAAGTTCGCCGTCGGAGCGGTGTTGGTGCCGCCAGCGGTGTAGTTCGCCGTCAGACTGACGCCGGTGAAGGCAGAGTAAGCCTTCATGCGGACGTAGTACGTGCCTGCGACCGGAGCAGCAACGGTGCAGCTCTCGGTGTTGCCGGAAACATACGGACGGCAGTCATAGACGGTGTCGGTCGGCGCAGAGCCGGCCTTCGTGTACATGTCCATGTCACCCGTGCCACCCGACGTGTTGAAGGTCAGGTTGGTCGAACCCGCCGGAACCGCCAGCGTGTAGACGACCGCGTTGCCAGCCGTTGCAACATGGATGCCGGTAACCGCGACGCCCTTGGTGAGCGGGCCGCCGACGCTGTCGCCGCCACCACCACCACCGGCGCAGCTCACGCCGACCGCAGCGAAAGCCGCCGTGACGTCAGCCTTGGTGAAGCCAAGGTCGGTCGCCGCCGTTTCAACACCGCAAGCGCCGGAGTTGAAGGTCGAGCTCGGGGTCCAGTACAGCTGGTTGGCGCGGGCCATGACCTTGAACGCTTTCGGGGTATCCCAGCCAGCCGTGGTGGCCAGCTTGTAGAACGCCTTGTTGTACACGCCGGACGAGTAGTGCACGTCGAGGCTGCTGGTGTAGTTGGCAGCGTTGTCGATCGAGCCACCGTCCTGGGTCGGGTTGGCCATGTAACGCAGCGCGCCGGACGCCTTGAAGATTTCCGGGCCAACGAGGAAGTCGTTGGTGCCCTTCCAGTAATACTCGGTCGCTTCACCGCCCATGTCCGAGAAAGCCTCGTTCATGCCGCCGGACTGGCCGGAGTAGGTCAGGTTGGAGTGCTGCTCGGTGAAGCCGTGCGAGACTTCGTGACCGGCAACGTCGGCGCTGACGAGCGGGTAGAAGGTGCTGGCGCCGTCACCGAAGTTCATCGTGGTGCCGTCCCAGAACGCATTCTCGTAAGCCGAGCTGTAATGCACGCGCATCACCAGCTGGAAGGTCAGCGGGTTCACGCCGACATACGAGCGGTACATGTTGGTGATCACGCCGCCGAAGAAGTGGGCGTCGTTGATCGGCGAGTACGCGCCGTTGATGGCCTTGTAGGTGTTGCGCGAGCAGGCGAACTGGAACGCGGTGCTGCCAGTGGTGCCGCCGTTGAGGTTGACCGACTTCACGTCGGCGTTCTGCATGGCGCAGTTGGCGTCGACATCGAGGAAGCCGTACTTGCCGCCCGAACCCCACTCGTACTGGCCGGTCTTGGTGTTGCCGCCGGGGCCAGTGGCGTTGTTGGTGGTGAGACCTTCCCAACGCTTCAGGACCTGGCCGCTCTGCGCGTCGACGATGACGAACGGACGGCTCGGCGCGCCGCCGCGGGCGGCGTCGGAGAAGTAGGAAACGACGTAGCTCATGCGAGCCTTGTTGTCGTCGCCGATGTAGATCATCTGACGGCTTTCTTCGCGATCGAGCTTCTTCGCGGCGAAAGCGGCGCCGAGCGTTGCACGCTTGGCGATATCGAGCGCCTGCGCGGCCGACTTGGCCGGGGCCACGCCCTGGGCGAGATCAGCACCCAGACCGTCGACCTTGCGGCCGAACAGGCTGCGCACGGAACCGTCCTTGTTTTCGCTGACAACAACCTGCTCGCCCCAGACCGGCACGCCGCGGAAGCTCTGCTGATAACGGTAGTGACGAACGCCGTCTTTCTGCGAGGCGGATTCGATCAGCTGCAGGGTGGATTCGGAATCCATGGCCAACATCGCTGCGTGGCGATCCTGTGCCTTCAGCGCGATACCGCTGCTGAGGTTGGCGGCAACTTTGTACGTGGCATTGAGCTGGGCAACGTTCTGGGTGTGCAGGTCAACGCGGGTCGCCGCAGAGGCGGACGCAGCGGCCAAGGCCAGAACCAGAGGCGAAAGTGCTACAAGGCGAACAGACGGTTTGCTTGAATGGCTCACGATGATGTTTCCCCGGATCAAGTTAAGTTAGGTGTCCGCGGGCGCGGACCTGGGTGCATCCTTGCTTCCGGGTTACCCACGCACGCTGTCCCCTACGAGATCGATTGATCTCCAACTTCACCGCGGGGGACACATGTGACGCCCGGACAATGTGATGGCGCTCACGCTGCCACCTCATGAACCCGACCGTAACGTGACTGACATCACGGGTCACGCTGCAACGCAACAGGGTGTAGGGCTAGGCCAAGTGCCGAAAGTACTGGCTGGCGAAGAAGGCGGAAACCGGCCCAATCACTGGCGTTTCCGCAGGCCCGAACATTTGCGCAAGTATTTGAAATATATATCGTTGCGGCAACGGGGACGAACACGTTGGCGCCCTTCGCGAGCGCCGTCAAGCCGCGGCGGCCCCGCCCGCGAAAGGGGCGCTGCACGCATGATCGCCAATCCGGGGCCCTTTCCCGAACAGCCTGTCCCCAGTGCACGATCAACGGAAAGGCGGGAGCCCAGGCTCCGGATTTCCTGCCGACGAATATGGAACGAGGCGGCCGCTGCGGAGCGCAGGCGAGACGCGGGCAAAACCAGACATCCGCGCGCTGCGGATGACTTCAAAGCATGCCGGTTTCGAGGCGCGCGACGTCCGACATCATCGTCTGGTTCCAGGGCGGATCGAACACGAGATCCACATCGGCTTCCGTCACCGTCGGCACACGCTCGACCTTCGTGCGCACATCTTCCACGAGGATATCGCCCATGCCGCAGGCAGGAGCAGTCAGGGTCATGCGGATGTTGACCTTGCGCTGGCCGTCGACATCGCGCTCGAGCACCACGTCGTAAACCAGACCGAGCTCGACGATGTTGACCGGAATCTCGGGATCGAAGCAGGTGCGCAGCTGTTTCCAGACCAGGGCTTCGACTGCTTCATCATCGGATTCGTCGAGCAGCTTGAGCGGCGCCGGGGGTTCCTTGCCGAGCGCATCGGCGTCCTCGCCGGCGATGCGGAACAGGTTTCCTTCGACGAAAACCGTGAACGACCCGCCCAGCGCCTGCGTGATGTAGCCAACGCTGCCTGCCGGCAAACTGACCTTTTCGCCCTGCGGCACCAGGACCGCGGCGCAGTCGCGTTCGAATTTCACCGGCTCGCTGGTGCGGGAGTAGGACACGGGCTTCCTATCGGAATATGGCAAACGCGGCTATTTTAGCCTTTGACTGAGCGAGGACGCCGATTTGCCGAAAAACACTTTGTCGCGCTGGCTTTTGCCGACGCTGGCCCTGATCAGTGTCTGGCTGGCGATGACGGTGGTCTGGGTTGCCGTGGCGCTCTACAGCGGCCAGGCAAGCGGCTGGATGGCCCTGGTGGTCGCGGCGGACTCGGCGCTGATGCTGCGCATCACCGCTGCACCACGGGGTTTTGTCGGCATTTTTCTGGCGATCGCCACGACCATCGCCGGCATCGTGTCGAGCTACTGGATGCTTACCGCCACCTATCTCGGCGCGTCCTTCGGCATCGGCCCGTTCGATTCCGCGCAGCGACTGGGTCCGGTACTGGCCTGGGATTTGTCGCGGATGATGATGGAACGCGGGGATCTAATAGCGCTGGGCGCAGCGCCGGTGCTGGCGGGGCTGGCGACGTATCTCGTGACGAGGCGCAGTTAGGCGCCGCCAGATCCCGCGATATCGCTACCGACCGTCACTTCGTCGTTGTCGTCGGCTTTGCGCTGCCGTCCTGCGAGTCGATGAAATCGAGTTCCCGGCGCGCGAGATCGCTGGCAGGATCGAGCTTCAACGATTGCTCGTAGGCATCGCGCGCGCCCTTCCAGTCCTTGAGTTCCACCATCGCGTAACCCATCCCGCGCAATACCAACGCCTTTGCGTAGGCAGCCGCTGGATGCGCTTCTGTCATCGCAAGCGCCTCGCGATACGAGGCAAGCGCTCCGTCCGAATCACGATGCGTGTTGAGAATATAACCGCGCTCCGCCAAAGGCTCAGGCCAATAAGGAGCAAGCTCATGGGCAGTCTGCAGATGCGCCAGCGCCTTATCGAACTCGCCCGCCTCGACATCAATGAAAGCTGCCGCCTTGTAGGCCTTGGCACATCCCATATCGAGCCAGAACACTTTCACGCCAGCGCCTGAAACGTAGGAATCGTATTCCTCCCTGCTGGAGAAACTAAGAGCCTGCCTTCCTGACTTGCCTCGCGCCTTGTCGCAACCGGTAAGCGCTGGCGCCAGGATCGCGCGGGCCGCTCCGATATCGTGGCTCTGATTCACTTCCTGGAAGGCTGCAGCGGCGACGGCGCGATATTCGTAGCCCTGCTCGCCTTTCGCCGGATCGGATTCAAGAACCGTCACCACCGTTTCCACGCCATTCGCCGTCTTGTCATTGTCGGCCGCGAACGCCGATGACACGGCGACCAGGCACAGCATCGATGCCGCTGCCAGCCTGCGGGTCGACGAACGCAACATCAATGCCCACCATCCAGCGCCTTGAGTTCGGAGATCAACTGCCCAACCGCCGCCGCGCCGTCGCCGTAGAGCATGCGGGTGTTGTCGGCGTAGAAAAGCGCGTTCTCGATGCCGGCGAAACCCGTGCCCTTGCCGCGCTTGATCACGATGGTGTTTTTCGACAACGAGACATCGAGGATGGGCATGCCGTAGATCGGCGATGCCGGATCGGTCTTGGCGACGGGGTTGACCACGTCGTTGGCACCGATCACCAATGAGACATCGGTATTCGGAAATTCCGGATTGATGTCGTCCATGTCGGCGATCAGGTCGTAGGGCACGCCGGCTTCGGCGAGCAGCACGTTCATGTGGCCGGGCATGCGGCCGGCGACCGGGTGGATCGCGAATTTCACCTTCACGCCGCGCTTGATCAACTGCTGGGTGAGTTCCCAGACCTTGTGCTGTGCCTGCGCAACCGCCAGGCCGTAGCCGGGCACGATCACCACACGCTCGGCGTACGCCATCATCGCGGCGACATCGCCGGCTTCGATGGGTTTTTGCGCGCCGGTGATTTCCATCGCTTCGCCGGTCTGCCCGAAACTCCCGAACAGCACGCTGGTGATCGAGCGATTCATCGCCTTCGCCATCAACTGCGTGAGCATCGTGCCGGCGGCGCCGACCACCATGCCGGCGATGATCAGCGCTTCAATGCCGAGCACGTAACCTTCGAATGCCACGGCCAAGCCGGTGAGCGCGTTGTACAGCGAAATCACCACCGGCATGTCGGCGCCGCCGATCGGCAGCGTCATCAGCACGCCAACCGCGAGTGCGCAAACGAAGAAGCCGATGATCAGCGGTTGCTGCAACGTGATAATCGAAGCAATGCCCAGCGCGATCGCGGCGAGGAATACCAGACCGTTGAACCATTGCTGGCCCGGGAAGGTGAAGCGCTTGTCCATGCGCCCGTCGAGCTTGGCCCAGGCGATGATCGAACCGGTCAGCGAGATCGAGCCAATCAACGCACCGACTACGCCAAGCACGAGAGCGGTCTGGGAAGGCGCCTGGCCGCGCGCCGAGAAACGCAGCAGTTCCACCGCACCGATCGCCGCCGCCGAACCGCCGCCCATGCCGTTGTAGAGCGCCACCATCTGCGGCATGTCGGTCATCGCGACTTTTTTGCCGGAAATCCACGCGGCGGAAACACTGATCGCCAGCGCCAGCAGGATCAGCCCGATGTTGTGCATGCCGATGCCGTTCTCGTCCTGATAGAAGAACGTCGCGACCGTCGCCAGCACCATGCCGGCGCCCGCCCACTGGATGCCGCTACGCGCCGTCAATGGCGACGCCATGCGCTTGATGCCGAGGATGAACAACAGCGCCGCGGCGAAATAGCTGGCCTTGACCAGCAGCGGAAGCCAGGCGATCACGCGGCTCCTCCTTTCTTCGCGCTGGGCTTGAACATTTCCAGCATGCGTTCGGTCACCACGTAGCCGCCGGCGGCATTGCCCGCGCCGAGCAGCACCGCAACGAAGCCGATCACCTTCTCGACCGTGCCGTCGGCGTGGCCGAGCACGACCATGGCACCGACCAGCACGATGCCGTGCACGAAATTGGAGCCCGACATCAGCGGCGTATGCAGGATGACCGGTACGCGGCCGATGATCTCGTAGCCGGTGAAGGCCGCCAGCACGAACACATAAAGGTACAGAAACCCATCCATCGGCCCGACACTCCCCGGCAAAGGCAGGGATCATCATAACCGCAGCCTCAACTTATCTGGCCAGCGGTCAACGCATCCGCCGCGCCGGCGTTCTTGGCATTGCCCCCAACCCAAGGAGACGGCACGATGAAACCCATGTTCCTGCTTGCCCTGCCCCTGTTGCTCAGCGCCTCGCTGGCCCATGCCACCGATCGCGGCGACCGCATCGACCATCGCTGGGATGCCCGCGGCGATCGCATCGACAAACGCCTCGACCACCGCGGCGAAAGGATCGAGCAACGCGACGACCGTCGCGCCGCGCGCCTCGAAGCCAACGGTCACGACCGTGCCGCCGAACGCCTCGAGCATCGTGGCGAACGCGCCGAACAACGCCTGGACAAGCGTGGTGACCGCATCGACAACCGTTTCGACCGGATCGGCGACCGCCGTGAGGCCCGCTACGATCGACGCCATCCGTAACATGCGCAACGGGTCTGTGGACCTGCCCGAGCCGGTCGCGGATGCCGCGGCCGGCAAGGGCGTCGCCGCGACCCTGGACGAGTTCCTCGCCGACGTTGAGCGCCGCGCGTTCCGTCTGGCCGAGCTCGCGCTGGGCCACCGCGAAGATGCGATGGATGCGGTGCAGGAAGCGATGATCAAGCTGGTGAAATACCGGAATCGCCCGGCGACGGAGTGGCCGCCGCTGTTCTGGTCGATCCTGCGTCGGCAGCTGACCGATCGCCATCGTCGCAACGCGGTCAAGCGTCGCGTGATGACTTTTCTCGGCAGGCACGAGGACGAGCGCGAGGATCCACTGGAAATGCTGCCCGATCCGTTCGAGGATCCCGCGCGCCGCCACTGCGACTCCGCTGCCTGGCAGGCCTTGGGCAAAGCCTTGCGCGCCCTGCCCGGACGACAACGGGAATGTTTCCTGCTGCGCGAGCTGCAGGGTTTGAATGTCGCCGAAACCGCCGCCGCGATGGGATGCTCGGACGGTTCGGTGAAGACCCATCTTTCGCGGGCGATGAGCGCCCTGCGGGATCACCTGGAGGATTGGCGATGAGTGGCCATGACCCGAACGACAACGATCTGAATCAGCCGCGAGCCGATGCTGCGCGCGCACTGTTCGACCGCGCCAGCGCGCGACTCGACACCGCCACCGCCAATCGTCTGCGTCTCGCGCGCCGCGAGGCTTTGTCCGCGCCTCGGCACAGGCCAATGTTTCTGCCGGTCGGCGCTGCGGCCGCCGCTGTTCTCGCGATCGGCCTGGTCTGGTGGCTGCCGAAGCCGGCCGTCGACGTCGCTCCGACAACGGCCGAAACCAGCACTGACCCCGCACTGCTCGGAGAAGACGATACCGAGCTGTATGCCTGGCTCGGCGATGCGCCGGTTGCGCCCGACAAGGGCAAGAGCGAAACAAACAGCAAGGACGGTGCGCTGTGAACACCCATCGTGCGGGATTGATCCTGTTGTTGCTGGCCGCCTGCGGCAGTGTCCAGGCGCAGCGCCAGGTTCCGCGCCCCGCCAACGCCGTGCGCGAATCGCGGCTCGCCGAAAACGCGCGCGTGGAAAATGTGCGCGCGCCTGCCTGGAAAGAATTGAACCCGCAGCAGCAGACCGACCTCGGCTCTTTCGCCGCGCGCTGGGATCGCATGCCGGAGGCCCGTCGCGCGCAAATCCTGCAACGCTACGAGCGCTGGAAAGCCCTGCCGCCGGAAAAACGCGCGGCGCTGCGCCAGGGCGCGCAGAATTTCCAGCAGATGTCGCCCGACCAGCGGCAGAAACTGCGAAGCAGCCTGCAGGCCATGCGCACCATGCCGCCAGAACAGCAACGCGAACTGCGCCAGCAATGGCAGGCATTGACGCCGGAACAGCGTCGCGAATGGCTGGATGCGGGCGGCCCCGGTGTGGCGCCGGCGCCGAAGCCTTGAGCCTGTGGGAACGTCCCCGCTGCACGTAGGAGCGGCTGCAGTCGCGACCGCTCCAAGCAGCGCGACAGATTAAAAAACGCCAGCTTCGGCCAAGACGACCCTGCCGTCCGCATCGTCGGGTCGCAGGTTCGCGGCTGCAGCCGCTTCTACGACAATCAGCAACGAGGCAATCAGGCCTTCTTCTCGCCCGCATGCGTCAGACAGGTCTTGGCGATCAACTCGTCATCCCAATCCAGCGTCAGCGCGCCTTCCTTATCCAGCATCAGCGCGAGGAAGTTGAAGACATTGCGTGCATACATCTCGCTGGCGTGCAGAGCGCCCATGCTGGCGAGGTTGAGCGGGCCGGCAACGGTGACGCCGTTGACGTCGATGGTCTCGCCGGGTTTGGTGAGTTCGCAATTGCCGCCGGTTTCCGCGGCGAGATCGACGATCACGCTGCCAGCCTTCATGCCCGACGCCATCGCCGCGCTGATGATCTTCGGCGCCGGACGCCCCGGAACCGCCGCGGTGGTGACGATGACGTCGATGTTTTTCAGATGTTCGCCGAGGCGCTTCTGCTGCTCGGCGCGTTCGTCGGCAGTGAGCTCGCGGGCATAACCGCCCTCGCCTTTCGCCGACACGCCGAGGTCGAGGAATTTTCCGCCCAGCGATTCGATCTGCTCGCGCGTTTCCGGGCGGACGTCGAAACCTTCGACCTGTGCACCAAGCCGACGCGCGGTCGCGATCGCCTGCAAGCCGGCGACGCCAGCGCCGACGATCAGCACCTTCGACGGGCGAATCGTGCCCGCCGCAGTGGTCAACATCGGGAAGAAACGTGGCGCCAGTTGCGCGGCGATCAGCACGGCCTTGTAGCCCGCCATGCCAGCCTGCGAACTGAGCACATCCATGGCTTGGGCACGCGTGGTACGCGGCAGGCGCTCGAGCGGAAAAGCGGTGATCTTGCCGGCCGCCAGGACATCGGCGCGGGCCGGATCGGCATGCGGCGCGAGCAAACCCAGCAGCAAGGCGCCGGACTTCATCGTCGTAAGCTCGGCATTCGCGGGCGGCTGCACGCAGACCAGCACATCGGCACCGGCAATGATCTGCGCGCGGTCGGCGGAAAATTCCGCGCCGGCGTAGTTGTCATCGGGAAAACTCGCCGGTACGCCGGCACCATTTTCGATCAACACGCGCGCCTTGAGCGCGAGCAGCTTCTTGCAGGTTTCCGGACTCAGCGCCGCACGGCGCTCGCCGGGGGCGGTCTCACGAACAAAAGCGATGGTGACCGGCATCCGCGCATCCTCGGCAACGACATGAGGCCGATGCTACCGGATGCGGGACGATTCTCCGAGTCCCAGCGACGCCTCAGCCGGCGTCGCTCTGCAAGCGACCCATGACGCGATGCATGGCCTGGTCGAAGACCTGGTCCTGCTCGCGCACTGCCAGCCTGCCGATCTTCTTCATCGCCGCGAGTTCTTCCACCGATGCGACCAGCACGCGCACGCCACGGCGATTGACGAACATCAGGCGCGAGGAAATCGGGCTGACCCAGGACAGCTTGGCCGGATGCAGCTTTTCGTCTTCGCCAGCGAGGTCGATCCAGGAACCGATCTTCAGCGCGCGCAGCAGACCCAGATCCTCGGCGTTGTAGTCGAGGCGATCCTTGTCCGAGGCGACCGTGAGGAAGGGCGCGGTATGCGCCTGCGCTGGACCATCGGCAACTGCCGCAGGAGCAGCCACGGATTCAACAGCAACGACGACCGGCTTGGCGACGACCGGCGCGATCTTCTGCGCCATCTCGATGCTGGCGGCCAACACGCGGGTAGCTTCGTGCGCCGATTCGCCGGCAATGCCGGAACTGGCAAGAACATTTTCCAGCGGCTCGCGGATTGCGATCATCGTCGGCGCGACGGCCGGCGGCGCGCCCTTGCCTTCGTGCGGCAACAGGCCGATCAGGCTGTCGGCGACACCCAGTGCCGCGTGCCAGGAAACGCTCTCCGGGCCTTCGCGCAAAGCGATCATCGACAGATGGTGCGACCAGACGCGGCCGAGGAAATCGTTGAGCGCGTCCGGTACCACGAGAGTTCCCACACGCGAGGCGAGCTCGGAGGCCGCCAGCGTGCGCGCCTGCTCGAGGCGCTCCTGGCCGCGCTGGGCCTCAGTGGCGCGACGCTCGGCGAGCTCGATGCGGCGGCGATGCTGTTCGAGGAAGGAGCGCAGCTCCTGCTCCAGCGTTTCGAAGATCGCGATGTCTTCATTGAATTCGGCGAGCAGGCGATCGACGGTGTGTTCGGCTTTCTGCAGCAGCTCTCGCTCCTGCGGGCCTTCGCCCTTGTTGCCCTCGACCGCTTCGGCGACCGAGTTCAACAGACGGCGGGCCGGGTGGGTCTTGTACTGGAACAGACGGCGATCCATGACCGCAGCCTTGACGTAAGGCACTACCAGACGGGAAACCAACGTGCGCGCCTGCGCTTCGAAGTCGCGCTCGTCGAACAGCACGTCGAACAACATACCGACCAGGTCGACCGCGTCTTCGTCGTCGCGACCGATCTTCACGTCTTCCTTGGGCAAGCCGATGCGTCCGGCGCTGTTGAGCATGTCCTGCTTGAGCAGCATGGCGAGCGAGGCTTCGGGATTATTCATCGCGCTGGTCACCGATTCCGGCACCTGCGACTGCATCATCGACAGCAGCGAGACCATTTCATCCATCACCATCGGGCGACGGTTGGCATCGCCGGTCATGTCGGAGTGACCACCGCCACCACCACCGAAGCCCGTGCCATGCTGACCACCACCATGTTGCGGACGCCAGCTGTGCAGCATGTTGCACAACGCGTCGAACAGCGCTTTGTCTTCGCCTGGGCCCTGCGCCATCGATTCCGGGAACGCCGGACTAACGCCATCAACAGGAACCGGCGGCTTCGGTGCCGGCGGACGCACGACGGGCTTGGGCGCACCCAGCTCGGGCATGATCCCGGCATCAACCAGCATCTGATTGACTTCGTCGAGCATCGTACCGAGGTGTTCGATCAGCTCGCGCTCGTAATTCTTGAACAGCAGCACGCGCACATTCGGCGCGAGCAATATCTGTCCGTGCAGGGCGACGCGCATCGCGTTGGCGATGGACGCAGCGGACAGCGGATTCTGGCCCGGCGGCAGCGTAGGTTCGCCGACCATGCGGGCGAAGCGGCGCTCGATCATCTCGAGGCCAGGGGTATAAGTGCGGAAGACCGCTTCGGCGATCAGTTCGGAGGCGACCAGGTCCTCCATCTCCTCGATTTCAACCAGGCTCAGGTCGCTGGGCAGGCTGTCGTCCTGCTGGATTTTCTGTTGCAGCGTGTCGAAGGCTTTCTCGAAATGACGCAGGAACGTCTGTTCGATCGGATTGACCAGCGCCCGCAGCGCGCGCAGGCCTTCGAGATTGCGCGAACCAAACGAGGTTTCGTCCTTCTGCGACAGCTCGTACAGGGCGTCATCAGTGCGGCTGAGAACACGACGCAATTGGTCGTTCAAGCGCGTTGCGCAAGTCTTGCGCAATTTCGGCAGCAGCTCGGACCGTATCCGGCTGTCCGACATCACCTGAGGAAGGAATTCGTTGTGGTTCATGAAGCTCTCTAAATGGGGGGAATAGAGTTTGTGCGATGGGGAGATTAGGCCATCCGGCGCAAGCAAACCGTGAGTCAGCTTGCAGTTCCGTGCTTGGGGAGGGCCCGGAAGGCGGCGGTGTTAAAGTTCTATCATGGATCTCCTGACCGCCCTAGATGCCCGTCGCTCCGTTCCCTCGCGCCTGCTGGCCGCACCGGGACCGAATCCGGAACAATTGCTGCAACTGCTCAGCGCCGCCGTGCGTGTTCCCGATCACGGCAAGCTCGCGCCCTGGCGCTTTCTCACGATCACTGGCCAGACCCGCCTGGAACTCGGCAATCTGCTCGCCGCGCGCGCACTCGACCGTGATCCGCAGGCGGCGTCGGCGGTGATCGAAAAGGACCGTCTGCGCTTTTCCTTCGCACCGCTGATCGTGACGGTGATCGCAAAACTGACCCCGGGGCACAAGGTGCCGGAGCAGGAACAACTGCTCAGCGGCGGCGCCGTCTGTTTCGCGCTGTTGCAGGCCGCGCAAGGCCTGGGCTTCGCTGCGCAATGGCTGACCGGCTGGGCCGCCTACGATCCGGTAATCACCGCGCGCCTCGGCCTCGCCGACAACGAGCGCGTTCTCGGCTTCATCCATATCGGCACCGCCAGCGACACCGCGCCCGAACGCGAACGCCCCGATCCGCGCACCCTGACCAGCGAACTGCGCCTGTGAGCGGCGGGCCGGTCTATCTGGTCGATTCCAGCATGTACGTATTCCGTGCCTGGCATTCGATGCCGCCGGAATTCGACGATGCCGATGGGCATCCGGTCAACGCCGTGCACGGCTTCACCCGCTTCGTTCTGGAATTGCTCGAGCGCCACAAGCCGGTGCGTATCGCCTTCGCCTTCGACGAATCGCTGGATGCGAATTTCCGCAATGAGCTTTACCCGGCCTACAAGGCCAATCGCGATCCCGCGCCGGAAGAATTGAAACGCCAGTTCGCCTACTGCCAGCAAGTCTGTCGTGCACTCGGACTGCGCGTGTTGTCGGACGGTCGTTACGAAGCCGATGACCTGATCGGCACCGCGCTCGGCCATGTTCGCCGGCAAGGCCACACCGGCATGATCCTGTCGGCCGACAAGGATCTCGCGCAGTTGCTCGACAGCGACGACTGGCAATGGGATTACGCCCGCAACGAAAAATGGAATGGCGATGGCGTGAAAGCGCGCTACGGCATCCACGCGCACCAGGTCGCCGACTATCTCGGTCTCACTGGCGATGCCATCGACAACATTCCCGGCGTGCCCGGTATCGGCGCGAAAACCGCAGCGACGCTGCTTGGTCATTTCGGCTCGCTGGATGCGTTGCTCGAACGCCTCGCGGAAGTGCCGTTCCTGCGCCTGCGCGGCAGCGCCCAGCATGCCGCACGCCTGCAGGAACACCGCGCCATCGCCCTGTTGTCACGACAACTCGCGACCATCGCCCGCGACGCGCCGCTGCCAGCGGATTTCGGCGTCGCCGCACGCGGCCCGATCGACACCGCCGCCCTCGATGCGCTTTGCGAGCAACTGCGCTTCGGACCGATGACGCGCCGCCGCCTGCAGGAATTGTCTTTGTAGGAGCGATGGCAATCGCGACAGATCGGAGCGCGGCGAATCCAGTCGCGATTGCCATCGCTCCTACGCAAAAAGAAACCATCACCGGATCAGCATCGCGCCATGACCAACGACATCACCACACTGTACGAAGGCAAATGGCTGCGCCTGCAGGCACGCGGGCATTGGGAATACGCCGAGCGCACCAACGCGGGTGGCATGGCGGTGATCATCATCGCCGCGACGCCCGACGACAAACTCGTGCTGGTCGAGCAATTCCGCATCCCCGTCGACGGCAAGACCATCGAGATGCCGGCCGGCATCGTCGGCGACGTGCACGCCGGCGAATCGCTGGAACTCGCCGCCGAACGCGAACTACTGGAAGAAACCGGCTGGCAGGCGGCGAAGATCGAAGTGCTTATGATCGGCCCGACCAGTTCCGGCATGAGCAACGAACGCATCGCCTTCGTCCGCGCCACCGGCCTCACCCGCGTGCACGCCGGTGGTGGCGACGAAACCGAAAACATCATCGTCCACGAAATCCCCATCGCCGACGCACCGAAGTGGTTCGCGCAGAAGATGGCGGAAGGCTTCGCGATGGATCCGAAGCTGTGGGCGGGGCTGTGGCTGCTGGATCGGAATCCGGATGGCACGCCTGCGTAGCGTGTTCTCCACGCTCGACGATCAAGAAAACGCCGCAACGTAGCGTGCGCTCCGCGCACGCCCCATAACAAAATCATTCGCGATCATTCGCGATCATTCGCATCGTGCGCGGAGCGCACGCTAGCCGTCGCCCTCACCGAAACGAATCCGTCGCCTCGACCAGCGCCGAGGCGTTCTCGGTCTCGAACGCGGAATGACCTGACGTCGGGGAGATCACCAGTTTCGCTTCCGGCCAGGCCTTGTGCAGATCCCAGGCGTTTTGCGCCGGGCAGACAACGTCGTAGCGGCCGTGCACGATCACGCCGGGGATGCCGTGCAATTTGTGCGCGTCGCGCAGCAGCTGGTCGTCGACTTCGAAGAACCCCTTGTTGACGAAATAATGGTTTTCGATGCGCGCGAAACTCAGCGCGAAATGCGCGTCCTCGTGGCTCCTGATGAAGGCTTCGTCCTGCAGCAGCAGGCTGGTCGAGGCTTCCCAGGTCGACCAGGCGCGGGCGGCGTCGAGGCGCGTGGCTTCGTCAGACGAGATGAGGCGGCGGTGATACGCGGAAATGAGATCGCCGCGCTCGGCCGGCGGAATCGGCGCGAGATATTTTTCCCATGCTTCCGGAAACAGGCGGTGACAACCGCCCTGGTAAAACCATTCCAGCTCCCAGCGGCGCAGCATGAAGATGCCGCGCATTACGAGTTCGGTCACGCGCCCCGGATGGGTTTCGGCATAGGCGAGCGCGAGCGTCGATCCCCAGCTGCCGCCGAACACCTGCCAACGTTCGATCGAAAGATGCTTGCGCAGTTTTTCGATATCGGCGACCAGATCCCAGGTGCCGTTGTCGGTGAGGTCGGCGTGCGGCGTCGAGCGCCCCGAGCCGCGCTGGTCGAACAGGATGATGCGGTAGCGTTCGGGATCGTGGAATCGGCGCATTTTCGCGCCGCAGCCGGCGCCCGGACCGCCGTGCAACATCACTACGGGTTTGCCGTTGGGATTGCCGCATTGTTCGTAATAAAGCGTGTGCCGCGCGTCCACGGACAGCATGCCGCTGTCGAAGGCTTCGATCTCGGGATACAGGACGCGCATCGTCTGGGCTCCATGCCACGGGCAATGCGACGGATTCTAGCGCGCGCGGGTGCTTGCACTGTCATGCGCTTGCGCTATGCTCGGGCCCTGATGTCTTTGCCCACGCCACGTCTGGCTCTGGTGGGCGCCGGGATACAACGCCCCCCGGCCGGGCAACTGCCCCCGCACGAAACCCTGTTCCCGCGCGTGCTCTCCCTCGATGCGCACGGCCGCATCCTCGACTGGATGCATTGGCAGGATGCGGTCTGTCTGTATGTGCGCGGCGCCGTCGCCTGGACTTTGGGCGAGCCGTGCATGACGGTGCACGGCGGCACCAGCCGGCTCAGCGGCGAACAAAGCATCGTCGAGCTACATCCGATCGTCGCGGCACGCAGCCACGCACACCCGAAATCGCTGGACCCGTCGCCGTCGCTGACCAACACCGCCTTGTTCGCGCGCGATGGCTCGCTATGCATGTATTGCGGTCACGAATACAGCCGGCATTCGCTGACGCGCGATCACGTAATGCCGATCTCTCGCGGCGGCCGCGATGTCTGGGAAAACGTCGTCTGCGCCTGCTTCCATTGCAACTCGCGCAAGGGCGGGCGCACGCCGCAACAGGCCGGCATGCCGTTGCTGGCGGTGCCGTACCGGCCGAGCTGGGTCGAGCATCTGATCCTGTCGAACCGCAACATCCTCGCCGACCAGATGGCCTTCCTGAAGCACCACCTGCCCAAGCGCCCGCGCCCGCTGATCTGAGCCTTGCTCGTTTCGTAGGAGCCAGCTTGCTGGCGACATGAGAGGGTTCGATCCTCGCAAGCGGGTGAGCATGGGGTAGCTGCTGCCGAGGCAAGCATGGGCGCCGGTCACAGAACGCGCAGGCCGGCACTGCGCCGCGTTGACGCGGCCCGCCACGGCCAGCAAACTCGGCGGCTACACGGGCCTGAGCCTGTGCCTGCAGGGGATTTTCCAGAATGAGTCGCCATACGCTGTGCTTTAGCGGTTTCTCGCGTGACGATGCCGCCGCCATCCAGACCCAGTTCGCCCAGATCAGCGGCCGCCTGGGCAGCGAATGGGCCATCGAGCAGGAAAACGAAGCCCAGGTGCTGGTCATCGACATGGACTCCATGTACGGCCACATGACCTGGCTCAAGGCCCAGAGCGGCGGAAAGATCACCGTCGGACTGACCTCGGGCAGCCGCTCGGAGACCGACCATCTGCTCACCCGCCCGGTCAGCAATGACGCCCTCACCGCGGTGCTGGAAAAAATCGCCTCGGGTATCCCGAACGCCGCCGTGCCCAATGACGCCCTCGCCGCCCGCATCACCGGCCAGCAGGCGGCCATGCCGCCGATCAGCCCGCGCAGCACGGGCCAGCAGGCGGCGATGCCGGCTGTCGATGCCCGCAGCACCGGCCAGCAGGCCGCGATGCCGCCGGCCAATCCGCGCAGCACGGGCCAGATGCCGGCCTTCAATGCCGATGCGATGCGCAGCACCGGGCAAATGCCGGCGATGCCGGCGCGCGACCCGGCCCTCACCGATTTCCTGCGTGCCGGCGCCTTCACCGGCCCGGTCAAGCTGCAATTGCCGGGTGCGCCGCTGCTGGTGCTCGATCCGGCGACGCAGACCTATCTGGGCGGCAGCGCGCTCAAGGTGTTCCAGCCTTATGGCGAGGCCGTGGTGCGCGAAAGCGACTTCACGCCGGTCGATCCGGCGGAAATGAAACTGCTTACCGCGCAACTCGGCGGCAATCAGCCTTATTCGCGTCTCGCCTGGCTGTGCGCGCTGGCCGCGGGCAAGGGCGTGATCGCTCCGGGCAACGACCCCAACTCCCAGTTCAAGCTGGTCAAGTGGCCGCAGACCGAACGCGAATATCCCAAGCATTTCCGCATCGCGACCGTGATGATGAAAGGCCCGGCGCGACTGACCGAGATCGCCGAGCAATCCGGCGTCACTCTCGGCGAAGTCACCGATTTCGTGAACGCCAATCTCGCCTCGGGCTACGCCGCGGTCGGTTGAACCTGCTTGCGCGATGAATGCGCCGCGACAGCGCGCGGCGCGCGCGGCTTGCCCTGTCGGGCGGGGTGCCGGAAACTAGCCGTCTGATTTCTCCTTCGCTGTGAATTGATGGACGCCCAGCGCTACCCGCGCCTTTCCCGCATCGCCCTGCCCGCCGATCTCCGCCAGTTCCCAGAAGCCGAACTGCCTGCCATCGCCGACGAACTCCGCGCCTACCTGATCGAAACCGTCAGCCAGGTCGGAGGCCATTTCGGCGCCGGGCTGGGCGTGATCGAACTCACCGTCGCCCTGCACTACCTCTACGAAACCCCGCTCGATCGCCTGGTCTGGGACGTCGGCCACCAGTGTTATCCGCACAAGATCCTCACCGGCCGCCGCGACACCATCCACACGGTCAAGAAAAAAGACGGCGTCGCGCCGTTCCCGAAACGTGACGAAAGCGATTACGACACCTTCGGCGTCGGCCACTCGTCCACCTCGATTTCCGCCGCGCTGGGCATGGCGATCGCGCTGCAACGCCGCGGCGACGAGCGCAAGGTGATCGCCGTGATTGGCGACGGCGCGATGACGGCCGGCATGGCCTACGAAGCGCTCAACCACGCCGGCGGCATGGACCCGGAGCCGAACCTGCTGGTGATCCTCAACGACAACCGCATGTCGATTTCCGAAAACGTCGGCGGCCTGACCAAGATGCTCGGCCGGCTGATGAGCAGCCGCACGATGAACGCGGTGCGCGAAGGCGGCAAGAAGCTGCTCGGCGACAAGAAGAACAATCCGACCGCGCGCTTCGTGCGTCGCTGGGAAGAACACTGGAAGGGCATGCTGGTGCCGTCCACGTTGTTCGAGGAAATGGGCTTCCACTACAGCGGCCCGATCGACGGCCACAATCTTCCGGCGTTGGTCGGCGCACTCAAGACGCTGAAGGGAATGAAAGGCCCGCAGCTGTTGCATGTGATCACCACCAAGGGCAAAGGCTTCGATCTCGCCGAAGGTGACCAGATCGAATACCACGCGGTCTCGCCCTTCGATCCGAACATCGGCATCGTGAAAAAGCCCGGCCCGGCGAAACCGACCTATACGCAGGTGTTCGGCGACTGGCTCTGCGACATGGCCGCAACGGACAAGACGCTGATGGGCATCACCCCGGCGATGCGCGAAGGCTCGGGCCTGGTGCGTTTCTCGAAGGAATTTCCGGCGCAGTATTTCGACACCGCGATCGCCGAACAGCATGCAGTCACGCTCGCGGCCGGCATGGCCTGCGAAGGCGCGAAACCCGTGGTCGCGATCTACTCGAGTTTCCTGCAGCGCGGCTACGATCAATTGATCCACGACGTCGCGCTGCAGAATCTCGACGTACTGTTCGCCGTCGATCGCGGCGGCGTGGTCGGTCCGGACGGCGCTACGCATGCCGGCGCCTTCGACCTGAGTTTCCTGCGCTGCATTCCCAACATGGTGGTGATGGCGCCCGCCGACGAGAACGAATGCCGGCAGATGCTGAGCACCGGTTTCGCATTCGCTGGTCCGGCAGCGGTGCGCTATCCGCGCGGCAGCGGTCCGGGCGTGGCGGTGCAGACGAGCCTCGACACCTTGCCCATCGGCAAGGCCGAACTGCGTCGCAGCGGCAGCCGCGTCGCCCTGCTCGCGTTCGGCGCGCTGGTGCCGGCGGCGGAAAAAGTCGCGACCGAGGCCGGCTTCACCTGCGTCAACATGCGCTTCATCAAGCCATTGGATCGCGCACTGATCCTGGAGCTTGCGAAGACGCACGACGCCTTCGTCACGCTCGAGGACAATGTCGTGATGGGCGGCGCCGGCAGCGGCGTCGCCGAATTGCTCGCCGAAGAAAACATCGTGCTGCCGATCCTGCATCTCGGCCTGCCCGATGCCTACCAGGAACACGCCAGCCGCGAAGATCTTCTCGCCGAAGCCGGTCTCGATGCCGATGGCATTCGCCGTGCCGTGCTCGCGCGCTGGCCGGCAGCGAGCGAAGCGTTGCCGCGCAGCGCCGCGCTCTGATGTAGTCGCCCTTTATTCGGGCGCTTCCACCTGATAACCCCTGGCCTGCAACTGGGCCAGGTAACCGTCGGACTTGAGCAACTCGGCAATCGGCAGCGTCGCGAAGCTGATCGTGTTTTTGTCGATCGCGGCTTGCGCCGCACCCAGCCACACGGCTTTCATGCGCGCATCGATATCGGTGATGCCGCGTTTTTTCGCGAAACCCGCCTGCATGAACGCCGCCTCGCAGGAAACCTGCTGATCGTCGTAGGGCAGCTGCCGCAGCATGTCGACGTCGCCGACCGACCAGGCGTTGGCGCGTTCGACCATCGCCGGCAAATCATTCTCGACGCGATCGAGCGTCTTGCGGAAGCACTCGACGTCATTGATGCCTTCGGCGCCGAATTCCTTGATCGCCGCTTTCGGATCGGTGATCGCGATCTTGATCCCGGTTGGCGTCGGCGTGAGTTTGCGACGCTTGACCACGGCATCGATTACCGAGGAAATCATCGCCGACCGGCTCAGCCCCGATTTCGCCAACGCATCCGAATACAGCTCGCCCGCCGCGAGAATCGGTCGCTTGTGCTCGATGCCGCGATCGCTGCCGATATATTTCTTCTTCAGCAGCGTCCAGCGCGCGTAGAGATCGGCCGGCAGCACCTGCTGCAGTTCCTGGCCGTCGGCATTCTTGGAAGCCTTCATCGCCGAAGGCAACAGCATCAGCGCGCCGAAA
>NZ_DATGBO010000009.1:0-5077 GCF_035312645.1 Arenimonas sp. | reverse complement strand
ACGGGATGCCATAGAGATGGGCGTAGCTATGCGCCATCATCTCGTTGGCTTTCTTCGTCGCCGCGTACAACGTCAGCAGATGCTCGGTCGGTTGATGCTCCGAGAACGGCATCTTGGTATTCGCGCCATACACCGAACTGGTGGACGCAAATACCAGGTGCTCGACGCCGTGGTGTCGGCAGCCCTCCAGGATGTGCAGGAACCCGGTGACGTTGCTGCTCACATACACATGCGGGTTTTCCGCCGCGTAACGCACACCCGCCTGCGCCGCCAGATTGATCACGCGCTGGGGCTTGTGCGTGGCGAAAGCCGCCTCGACCGCGGCGCGATCGGCGAGATCCGCCTGGATGTGCGTGTAGTTAGGATGATCGATAAAGCGCGCCAAGCGCGCCTTCTTCAGATTCACGTCGTAGTAGTCGCTCATGCTGTCGAAGCCGATGACTTCGTCGCCACGCTCTAGCAGCTTGATCGCGACATGCGAACCGATGAAACCCGCCGTACCGGTGACCAACACTTTCATTGCTTGCGTTCCTGCTTAGAGTCGTCCATCCACCGCTTCCCGCGGCAACACGCACTTCACGTCGTACAACACCGAGCCGGGTTTGCCGAAGGCGCGGATGCCGGCGGCGCCCATCGCGGCGAATTGTTTGTGGCCGACGGCGATGATGATGGCGTCGTACACGCCTGCTTGCGGCGCGGCGATGGTATCGAGGTCGTATTCGTGTTTGGCTTCGGCGGCATCGGCCCAGGGGTCGTGGACATCCACCTGCGCGCTGTAGTCGCGCAGCTCGGCGATGATGTCGATGACGCGGGTGTTGCGCAGGTCGGGGCAGTTTTCCTTGAAGGCCAGGCCCATCACCAGCACGCGTGCGCCGACCGGGTTGATGCCCTTGCGCGCCATCAGGCGGATGGTCTGCGTGGCGACGTGTGCGCCCATGCCATCGTTGATGCGGCGGCCGGCGAGGATCACTTCCGGGTTGTAGCCGATCTCCTGCGCCTTATGGGTGAGGTAGTAGGGATCAACGCTGATGCAGTGGCCGCCAACCAGGCCGGGGCGGAATGGCAGGAAGTTCCATTTGGTGCCGGCAGCCTGCAGCACTTCCAAGGTATCGATGCCCATCTTGTTGAAGATCAGCGCGAGCTCGTTGACGAGCGCGATGTTGAGATCGCGCTGTGTGTTTTCGATCACTTTCGCCGCTTCCGCCACCTTGATGCTGCTGGCCTTGTGCGTGCCGGCGGTGATGATGCTGGCGTAGAGGCTGTCGACGAAGTCGGCGATCTCGGGCGTAGAACCCGAGGTGACCTTGAGGATGCTGGTGACGCGGTGATCCTTGTCGCCGGGATTGATGCGCTCGGGGCTGTAGCCGGCGAAGAAATCGCTGTTGAATTTCAGGCCGGAAGCGCGCGCGAGGATGGGCACGCAGACTTCTTCGGTGCAGCCGGGGTAGACGGTGGATTCGTAGACGACGATATCGCCGCGCTTGAGCACGCGGCCGATGGCTTCGCTGGCATTGATCAGCGGGGTGAGGTCGGGGCGCTTGGCCGAATCGATAGGCGTGGGCACGGTGACGATGAAGACGTTGCAGCGGCGCAGGTCTTCCGGATCGGCGCTTAGCTTCAGCTTGTCGCTGCTGGCGAGCTCGGCGGCGCTGACTTCCCGCGTGCTGTCTTCGCCCTGGCGTAGCGCGGCGATGCGCGCGGCGTGGATGTCAAACCCGACGGTTTCGAATTGCTTGCCGAATTCCACCGCCAGCGGTAGCCCGACGTAGCCCAGTCCGATGATGGCGATGCGGGTCTGGTCAAGCTGGGGCATGGGTCATGCGCGCCGGTGAGGAGATGTCCGGATGGTACGTCGATACGGCGGGGCGATGGAAGGAAGCGGGACGCTCGAAATGGCTTCCGGTCGCGCCGCGATGACGCGACGGGTGTTCTAGGCGCGGCCGTCTATCTGCATTTCGTTTCCACGATTCACGCGGCCCAGCCACACCGCCACCATCAGCGCGAACACGCTCATGTTGGCGGTGGTGCGCAGCGGATAATCGCCAAGGGAATGCAGCAGGGGCAGCAGGACGGCGACCCATGCCATGCGCATCAGCAACAGGTCGCGGGCCGGCATTTCCGGATGGCGACGCCAGGTGCGCCAACTGACGATGAGAAACGCGGACAGGCCGATCGCGAACAGCACCGCAAACGGCCAGCCGCCTTCGAGCCACAACTCGACGTAATCGTTGTGCGCGTGGTTGACGACGGCATCACCTTGTCCTTCCGGGCTTTGTGCTTCGAACGGCTGGAAGGCCTTGCGAAACGTGCCCAGGCCGGAGCCGAAGGGCGCGTGTTGGGCAGCGGCCTGGGCGGTGATGCGCGCGAACTCCCAGCGGCCGTCATCGAGCGGATCCTTGTCGAGCCGCTGCAGAATCCCGAACAGCGCGAACTGCACCGACAGCACCAGACCCACGCTGACGATGATCATCACCGCGCGGCGCATGCCACGGCGATCACGCAACGACAGCACCACCGGCAACGACAGCAGCACGGCGAGCATGCCGAGGATCAGACCGGCGCGCGAACGTGCGAGTGCGATGCCCAGGATCAGCAATACCGCCAGGCCGATGCCGCCGATGATCAGCAGCGGCGATACCGGCCGGCCGGCGAAGCGTTCGCTGACCAGCCAGGCGGTGTGGCCGATCGCCAGCGGCAGTGCCATCACCAGCAGGGTAGCGAGGTGGTTGCGATTGGCGAAGAAACCGACGGCTTCGGTGGGATTGGTATTGGCGTAAAAGCGCAGCGCGCTGTCGGGGCCGTCGGCCATCTGTGCGATACCGAGCACGACGCTGATCACCGCCAGCGCGACCGCCAGCATCAACAGGCGGCGTTGCTGCGTGGATGGCAGAGACAGCACCGACACGAACAGTGCGGACGCCGGCAGCAGCGACCACAGCGCGCGTTCGACGGCGACCGGTTGCAAGCTGACATGAGGATAGGCGGTCACGCCGGCGAGCAGCCATTCGGTGGCGATGGCATGGCGTTGCGGATTGGTGTCCCACACAGAGAACGGCAGCGGCAGTAGTTGCAGCAGCGGCAATGCCAACGGCAACAGCGCCCATGCGGCGATCCGGGGCGGTGCAGTGCCCACACGAAACCAGCTGACGAGCAGCAGGGCGATCAACGCGACAGCGAGCAATTGCGCCAGCACATCCCCCTGCCCGCCCTGTCCGCCACCGAACGTGACCGCGACGATCAGCAGTAAGCCGGTCAACAAGAACTGGGCGGGATTGGAGCGATCCTGCGCTGACACCGATGACAACTCCCGAAATGAAAAGGGCCGCGATTAGCGGCCCTTGTTGATCTGGTCGACTGCGCCCTCAGGGGCTCACGGTCGGTTCCGGTTTGTCGTCACGGTGGTGATCGAGATCCCAGGCGATGACAGCGAAGGTCGGCAACGCGATTTCCATCGCACCCACCCAATCGACGCCACCGGATCCTGTCGCACCAACCGCCGAGGTGTTCTTGGGGGCGATCTTCTGCGGATGCACGGAGCCACCGGCACAGGTGGAAATGGAAGGCACTGAAACCAGGGAGCCCGGCTCGACGGAGAGCGCGCAACCATCATTGAAGGTGACCGTCGCACTGCCCTGCTCCGCCACCATCACGCGGTCGCCCGGCATCAAGGCCTGACCCGAATGCGCCGCCACGAATTCTTTGCCCTGATTGACCATCACCGAACCATCGAAGGTCAGGGTTGCCACAGGATCAGCCGCCAATGCCGCGGTCGCCAACAAGGACGAAGCTACCAAAAGTACGAAGCGCTTCATGCCATTCCTCCAAGCCCAAAAGGGGCCGCTAGATGACGCAGGTGTTAAGAGACTACCGCAGTCGAGATAAGTCTGACAAGCCATTGAGACCCCTAGGAATTTCTTTCAGGGAGGTGATGGTGGCGTGTACGCCGCCGGGTCAATCCGGGCAATGCTGAGGTCGTCGTACCAGACCCGGCCGCCGATCCGCTGCTCGGCGCGAATGCGCGCCGGCAGACTCAGCTGCAACCACTGGCCGCCGCAGTCTTGTGCCGGCACGCTGAAATCAAGGCTGAAATCGCGCCAGCCGCTGTTGCCACGCACCGGCTCGCTGCTGGCCAGCGGCTTGTTCTGCTCGGCGCAGCGCAGGGTCCAGACCAGGCCGCGCTCATTGCGCAGGTCTTCGGCCCGGGCCCGGCCGGTCATGCGATAAGCCCCGGGCGGCAGCGCCAACAATTGCCGGACGTGATTGAACGGGACACGCTGATCCTCGAAGGCGACGCGCAATGCCCGCTCGCCGCCGGCGCCGGTGATCGGCAGCAGGTCGATGCGCGCGCCCTGCACCTGCCCGAAACGCCAGTCGAAACCTTCATTGCTCGGCTCCGATTCGAAACCACCGTCGAAGACATTGCCGATCACCTTGCGTCGCTCTGGCGGCAACTGCGCCACCCACAACAGGTAGGCCTGCCCCCAGCGGCGATCGGCGACCAGACGGTCGAGCCACACCGCCATCTCGTCTTCGTGGATGCCGCCCGGCAACTTGCGCAGGTCTTCGATGAAGGGCGTCAACGCGCCGGGATCTTTCACCTCGCGGCAAAGCTTGGTCATCACCTGCCGGCGCCACGGCGGATCCGCTGCGAGAAGTGCCGCCAACGCCGGCTGGGTGCGCGCATGGCTGGCGAACGCGACGAGTTGCGGAAACAAAATCGGCATCGATCCGGGCTGCACGCGCAACATCGCATCCAGATGCGGCAACGCGGCTTCCGGAGTATCGGAGCGCAGATAGTGATTGGCCAGCCAGACGTGGCTGCGCAAATCACGCGGCGAATGCCGCGCTGCGATCTGATAAAGCGCGAGGGCCCGCGGTGCATCGCCACGGCTTTCGGCGATCTGCGCGAGCACGCGATAACTGCGCCCATCAAGCGGACTGAGACGGATTGCGCGTTGCGCAAGGGCTTCCGCGCGATTGCGGGTCGCGGGTTTCGTGGACAGGGGATCCGCCGCCAAGATCAAGGCGTTGGCGACATCGGAGCGCCAGGTCAGCGCGCGCTCGGGTTGCGCCTGCT
>NZ_DATGBO010000008.1:0-14993 GCF_035312645.1 Arenimonas sp. | reverse complement strand
GACCGACTCCGCCGGCGCGGATTGTCGCATGTTGCAAACGCGCAGCGCATCGTCCGGCCTGACATTTCAGGGACGACGCCTGAACCGGCCAACTCAGAACTCCAGGACCTGCGTTCGTCCACAAAGAACAATGACTTTGTCGAACTCATGCTCGAACGACCAATTACAAGCTTCATCGGGCGCATGAAAATTAGAGGATGCTGGCCAAAGATCCGCAACCATGAGCAACCAAAGCTCATTGCAGTGTTCCCTGTATGCCGGAATCTTGCGCTGTTTCTTTGCGATCAGCTCATGAACCGATTCCCGTTCAAGCCGCTTTGTCTCGCTACAAACCGATCCTGACCAAGTCGTGACTCCGTCAGCTTTCGCGTTCCAGATCGTGACCGCAAAGAGCCATGGCGGATGGCCCTTGGAGCCATCGGAAGCATACGAAATGAATGTCTCCGAGCTAGAAGGACGATTGTTCGCTACGAAGCCTGCCAGCTCACTCGCGAACTCGCCCGGAATCACCTTGGCGTTGTCCAGAAAGGTCGCTATCACAAAGACACTGTAGCCAGCACTGTCCTCGTGAATGGCTTTCGCCCTCTGAATCATGTCCTCTCGTGCTTGCTCGACTTGCCTTTCACTAAAACCATTCTCGGCAAGCCCACTTAGCAAGCGCGTATGCTCAATTCCAACAATACCCCGCTCACATTTGAAGAAGAGGTCCGGCGCCGGCGGACACTGTGGCGAATAACTCCTGGGGGGCAGAAGGTCGGGGCGCAAGGCACTAAGAATCCCTGCGTGGAACATAGCGATCTCCGCATCGCTAGCTCTTCTCATACAACGCCTTCCTCGGCGCCCCGCTCAGCTCCGCGGCGAGTTTCGCGGCCTGCGACGGCTTCAGATATTCAACCAGTTTCGTGTACAGGCGCTGCCCTTCGATCAAGGCCGCATCGGCATCGTCTTCGCAGCCGCGCACGATCAGCACGAACTCGCCCTTGCGCTGATTTTCGTCGGCGGCGACGCGTTCGGCGATCGCGCCCAGGGTATCGCCGAGCACCGTTTCGAAAAGCTTGGTCAGCTCGCGCGCCAGAACTGCTTCGCGTGCGCCACCGAACATCGCGACCAGATCCGCCAATGATTCCTCGATGCGATGCGAACTTTCGTAGAACACCAGCGTGCGCGTCTCGCGCGCGAGGGCAGCAAGACGCTCGCGACGGCCTGACGCTTTCGCCGGCAGGAATCCTTCGAAACAGAAACGATCGCTGGGAATCCCCGCCACCGACAGCGCGGCGATCGCCGCGCACGCGCCAGGCACTGGACTGACCGCGAAACCCGCAGCACGCACCGCACGCACGAAGCGATAGCCCGGGTCGGAAACCAACGGCGTCCCGGCATCGGAAACGAGCGCGAGACTCTCCCCTCCGCGAAGCCGCTCGACGAGTTTCCAGGCCACTTCCTCTTCGTTGTGGTCATGCAGCGCAATCAGCGGCTTTTCCATGCCAAACGCCGACAACAGCTGGCGGGTATGACGGGTGTCTTCGGCGCAGATCGCGTTAACGCCGGCCAGGACCTCGCGGGCGCGGGTGGTGAGGTCGGCCAGGTTGCCGATCGGCGTGGCCACCACGTACAGCGTGCCCGCTTTTGTCGCTGCCATGGCGGCCATCCCCGGTTGAACATCGAGTCGAACGGTTATCATCTTAGCGGCTCTCGCCCCCGGAACCGACCCATGCGCCAACGATTGCTGCCCGTGTTGCTGATCCCGTTGCTGATGACCGCCTGCGCGACCGTCAGCACGATGCCCGCCGATTCGATGCAAGAGCAGGCCGCGAGCAGCCTGCTGGCGTCGGGAAAATTCCGCGAGGCGGCGACCGCTTACGAACAATTCGCTGCCACTGCGCGCGCACCGGCACGCGATCGCGCGCTGGTCCATGCCGCCGATGCCTGGGAACGCGCCGGCGACCACAATGCCGCGCGCCAGGCGCTGGCGCAGTCGAATAGGCACAAGCTCAACGGCGACGATGCCTTCCTGCACGATCTGCTCAGCGCGCAATTCCTGATCGGCGATGGCCACGGTCGCGAAGCATTGGCCTTGCTCAACCAGAATGCCGACAACGTGCCCAAGGCCGATGTCATGCGTTGGCGCAGTTTGCGCGCACGCAGCTTCGAGGCCGCCGGGCAACCGTTCGATGTCGCTGACGAATACGCGTGGATGCTGTCGTCGCTGACCAGCAAGGAACGCTCCGCCAGCGCGCGCAATATCGATCGCCTGCTCGCCGGCATCGACAGCAACACGCTTTCGGGCAAGAGCGCCATGCTCGCCGGCAGTGATCCGCTGTATCCGTTCGCCGCGCGCGAGTTGAGCAAGCGCGGCCTGCCACTGCCGCATCCGGTCGACCGCGCGGCGCAGGTGCGTACGCAGGCGTTCCCGCCGGCCGACAGCGATGGCTATCGCCCGCCCGCGCAACTCGCGGTGCTGCTGCCTTCTACCGGTTCGCTAGCCACCGCCGGTGCCGGCGTGCGCGACGGCATTCTTGCCGGCTACTACAGCGAAACCCGACGTCGTCCGACCATCAAGTTTTACGATACCAACGGCACCGCCGCCGGCGCGCAGAAAGCCGCGGCGCAGGCCGCTGCCGACGGTGCACAACTTATCCTCGGCCCGCTGACCCGCGACGAAGTCAACGCGGTGTTCACGCAGGGCGGATTGGGCATTCCGACCATCGCCCTCAATCGTGGCCAGAATTCGCCGCCTGCCGGCAGCGCGAGTTTCGCGCTTTCGCCCGATGACGAAGGCCTGTTCGCGGCCGACCGCCTCGCCAATCGCGGGCAGCTGAAAGTGTTGGTGTTCAGTCAGCACGACGACAGCGGGCAGCGCGCGTTGTCGGCATTCCGCGATCAGCTGCGTGCGCGCGGCGGTGAAGTCGTCGGTGAAATCACCGTCGATGACGCGACCAGCAATATCGATGCGCAACTGCAGCCCTTGCTTGCCACTGCACCGACCGCGGTGCTGATGGTGCTCAAGGCGCCGCAGGCGCGACTGGCGGCGGCGAAACTCAAGACGACCGCGCTGGCGGCGTTGCCGCGCCTGTCGACCTCGCTGATCCTCAATGGCGGCAATGCGCGATTGGACGGCGAACTCGACGGCATCGAATTTCCGGAACTGCCCTGGCTGCTCGGTCAGCGCAGCGAATTGCCCGATGCCGACACGATGGCCAGCAGCCTGCCCAGCGCTCACGGTCCGGCGCAGCGCCTGTTCGCTTTCGGCATGGATGCCTGGAAGCTTGCCGCCTATCTCGATCGCTTCAGCAACGACGCCGGCTACAGCGTGCACGGTGCCACCGGCGAGTTACGCCTCGACAGCTTCGGCGTGATCCAGCGCGACCCGAGCTGGGCCGTACTCAGCGGTGGCCACGCGCACGCGGCGGTCGATTCGCACTGATCGCGCATGCCGCGCCCGCGAACTGACACCCAGGCGTCGGGCGCCGCCGCCGAAGATGCCGCCTGCACGCTGCTGCAATCGCGCGGACTGGTTCTACTGGCGCGCAACGTGCGTTCTCCGTTCGGTGAGCTCGACTTGGTGATGCGCGAGGACGCGACGATCGTGTTCGTCGAAGTCCGCCTGCGCCGGAACGCGAATTTCGGTGGCGCCGCGATGTCGATCGACGCCGGCAAGCGACGCAGGATCGCGCTCGCGGCGCAGGCCTGGTTGTCGGCCAATCCCGCCTGGCGAAAATCATCCTGCCGCTTCGACGTAATCGCAGCAACGACAAACGCCGACGCCTTGAATTGCGAATGGATCCCCGCCGCCTTCACGCTCGACGATATCGGCTAGCGACCATGCCCATCGACAGGACCAGCCCGGTCGCGATCGTGCCCGCTCCTGCGGGCGAGGCTAGAATCGCGCCATGAGCACCCTGCCCGCCACCGTCGTCGATGAACTGCGTCGCGTGCTGGGCGACGACGGCTTGCTGACCGATTCCTCCGAATGCCTGGCCTACGCCTACGACAATTCGCGTCGCCAGGCGCTGCCCGATGCCGTCGCGCTACCGACCACGCGCGAACAGGTTCTCGCGCTGGTCGCGTTGTGTCGGCAACAGCGGATCGCGATCACTGCGCGCGGCCGTGGCACCAATACCACCGGCGCCAGCGTGCCGATCGCCGGCGGTCTTGTCGTCAGCTTCGAGCGCATGAATCGCATCCTCGCGATCCGCCCCGGCGATCGCGTCGCCGTGGTCGAACCCGGCGTATTGAATGGCGATCTGCAAAAGGCTTTGCAGACGCACGGCTTGTTCTGGCCGCCGGATCCGACCAGCGCGCCTTACTGCAGCATCGGCGGCAATCTCGCCTGCAATGCCGGTGGTCCGCGCGCGGTGAAATACGGCGCCACCCGCGACAACGTGCTCGCGCTCACCGCCGTCACCGGCAGCGGCGATCTCGTGCATTTCGGAGCGGCAGTCACCAAGAGCGCGAGCGGCTACGACCTGTCGCGCCTGCTGATCGGTTCCGAAGGCACGCTTGCCTTGATCGTCGAAGCGACGCTGAAACTCACACCGATCGCGCCGCAGCGGCGCGCACTGCGCGCCTTGTATCGCGACACCGCCAGCGCCGCCGCTGCCGTTGCGCGATTGATGGCGCAGCCGGTGACGCCATCGATGCTCGAATTCATGGACGGCGAATGCGTCCGCCTCGCTCGCGAAGTTGGCGGCGCGGATATTCCCGCGGCCGGCGCCCTGCTGATGATCGAAGCCGATGGCGACGACGCAACGCTCGCCGCGGCGATCGAAGCTCTGCGTATTGCCGCGCAGGGCGATGGCTGTCTTGCTGTCGATACCGCCCCCGACGAAGCTGCGCGGGAAAAACTCTGGGCCGCGCGCAAGGCCTTGTCGCCAGCCTTGCGTACGATCGCCGCCGGCAAGATCAACGAGGATGTGGTGGTGCCGGTCTCGCAGATTCCCGCGCTGGTCGACCGCGTGACCGCGATCGCCTCGAGCCATAACCTGCGCATCGTCTGCTTCGGTCATGCCGGCAACGGCAACCTGCACATCAACATCCTTTTCGACCCCGCCGATGCCGGCGAGGCTGCACGCGCCGAGGCTGCCTTGCCGGAAATATTCGCCGTCGTGATCGCGCTCGGCGGACAATTGTCCGGCGAGCACGGCATCGGTCTGGCGAAACGCGATTTCATGTCGCGCGCTTTCGACGCCGCCACCCTCGCGGCGATGCGTGCGATCAAACAGGCCTTCGATCCCGACGGCCTGCTCAATCCGGGAAAAGTACTGCCGCCATGAACTCGACGCCGATGTCGCGGGTCTTGCCGATCCTGTTGACTCTGTTGCTGCTGCCACTGTCGGCATGCGCGCAGGAAAAGCCCGCCACGCATGTATTGATCGTGGGCAACAGCCTGGTCTACACCAACAATCTGGCGGGGTTGTTCAACAGCCTCGCCGCTGCGCAGCCACAGCCGCAGGCGCAGGACCTGCGCGCCGACATGCTGGTCGCGGCCGGCGGCAGCCTCGCCGAGCGTCGCGACGACGGTGGCGTCGCGCGCGCGATCGACAGCGGACGCTGGCAAGTGCTGGTGTTGCAGGAACGCGGCGGCGTCCTCGCCTGCCTCGACAATCCCAAGCAACGCGAGGAAAACGACTGCCGCGGCAGCGTCAACGCGCATCGCGCGCTGGCGGCGCTGGCAAAAAAGCGCGGAATGCGCGTGATCCTGCTCGGCACCTGGGGTCCCGACGCGATCTGGCAGGGGCAGCTGAGCCGCGGTGTGCGCAGACTCGCCGCGAAGATCGACGCAGAGGCAGTCGACGCCGGACCAGTGCTGCGCGACTACGCCAGCGATCACCCGACGCCGGCGATGTTCCAGGACGACATCCTGCATCCGACACTCGATGGCTCACTGATCCTTGCCGGCCTGCTGTATCGACAGGTATCAGGCCACGTCGCCATGGCGCGCGCGCTGCAGATCGACGCGCCGCTGTATCCAGTCCGCATCCGCCCCGACGGCACGCACCTGACCTCGGAACAAACCGATTTGCCCGGCGAACGCGGCACGAAGATCACAGCCGAACGACTCGAGCCACTGCTGCTGGTGACGGGCGCGGTCGAAGACAAAAAATGATTGCCGCGGAACCCGCCGTTCAGCCCAGCCAGTAAGCCAAGCCCTGCAGCAACAACAGCGCGTACAGGCCCGCCAGCACATCGTCGAACATCACGCCGAAACCGCCGTGCAGCCGGCGATCGGCAAGACCGACCGGCCAGGGTTTCCAGATGTCGAACAGGCGGAACAGCGCGAAGCCGGCCAGCATCCACCACAGACCGGCCGGCGCGAGCAGCAAGGCGATCCATTGCCCGATGAATTCATCCCAGACCACGACCCCGGGGTCGGCGATCTTCGTCCTGGCGATCACCCAATTCGAGGCCCACACGCCGATCGCAAAACCGGCCGCGATCCCGACCAATGCCATCGGCAACGACAGATGCCGCAGCCACAGCCACCACGGAATCAGCGCCGCGAGCGAACCACAGGTACCGGCCGCGCGCGGCGCCAGCCCTACGCCGAAACCACTGGCGATCCAGCCCGCAGGATGGGTGAGTACGACGCGCGTGGGCTGCGGCTCGCTCATGCGTCTTTCGCCGGGAAGTGATCGAAGCCGGCGACGGGCAACACGAAATCGGTTCCTTCCAGCGTGAACAATTGCAGGCCGGCATCGGCGCGAATGCGGCCGATGACCGTGGCGGTGGTATCGCACGCCGCCATCGCCTGCTCGATCGCGAAGGCATCGGCCGGTGCGGCGGTGAAGCACAGTTCGTAGTCGTCGCCGCCAGCGAGTTGCAGTCGCCAACGTTCGTGTTCGTCGGCGAAATGTTCGGCGAGCGGACGCGAAGTCGGCAGGCGACCGAGATCGATCTCGGCGCCGACGCCACTTTGCTCGAGGACATGACCGAGATCGGCGACCAGACCGTCGCTGAGATCGATCGCCGCATGCGCAATGCCGCGCAAGGCCAGTGCGGCATCGATGCGCGGCGTCGGACGGTCGAGGCGATGGCGCAATTTCGCCGACATCAGTCCGCCACGCCGCCATTGCGCGAGACCACCGGCGGCATCGCCCAGTGTGCCGGTCACCCAGACATCGTCACCGGCTTTCGCGCCGCTGCGGCGCAGTGCCGCATCGCGCGCCACGAATCCGTGCGCGGTGATCGTGATCGACAACGGGCCGCGCGTGGTATCGCCGCCGATCAGGGCGACATCGTGTTGCGCGGCGAGTTCGAGGAAGCCGTCGAGAAACGCGTCGAGCCAATCGCCGTCGGCCTCCGGCAGGCTCAGCGCGAGCGCGACCCAGGCAGGCTGCGCGGCCATCGCGGCGAGGTCGCTGAGGTTGACTGCCAGCGCTTTCCAACCGACGTCGGCGGCAGCGGTGTCGGCAGGGAAATGCACGTCGGCGATCAGCGTATCGGTGCTGACCACAAGATCCTGGCCTTCGGGTACGCGCAGCACGGCTGCGTCGTCGCCGATCCCGAGGATCACGTCGGCGCGCGTGCCGGCCCGCTGCCGGATGCGATCGATCAGCGCGAATTCGGACATGTCATTCGCTGATCCGTGGGAGCGGGCGTGATCGCGATTTCTCCAATCTGCGTCGCAGCGGCATCGCGGTCATGACCGCTCCTAGGAGGCTTAGCGGCGCGAGGCCTGGATTTCCGTAGCGCGCCATTCCGTGGCCGCGTGGTCGAGCACGCCGTTGACGTAGGTGTGGCCGTGATCGGCGCCGAAACGCTTGGTGGTTTCGATCGCCTCGTTGATCACCACGCGATACGGAATATCCGGGCGATACAACAATTCGAAGGTGGCGATGCGCAGCACGGCGCGCTCGATCGGGTCGACCTGGGCGATGCTGCGGTCGATGAACTTCGACAATTTCGCGTCGAGTTCTTCGGTCTTGCCGGCGACGCCACGTACCAGCGCTTCGAAATATTCGAGATCGGCGATTTCCATGTCCTGCTCGAGACGGAACTGGTCGATCACCGCGTCGATCGCCGAATGCGACATCTGCCAGGCATACAAGGCTTGCAGGGCGCGGCGGCGGGCGCGCGAACGCGCGGCGGGATCGATGCCATCGGTACGTACCGGCTTCATGCGGGCGACTCGCTCAATTGATGCAACAGGTGGGCCATTTCCATCGCAGCCAGCGCGGCTTCCTCGCCCTTGTTGCCGTGGTTGCCGCCGGCACGCGCTTCGGCGTGGGCATGATCCTCGACCGCAAGCACGCCGTTGGCGACCGGCAGGCGATAGTCGAGCGAAACGCGCATCAGACCGCGCGCGCATTCGTCGGCAACGTGTTCGTAATGACGGGTCTCGCCGCGCACCACGCAGCCCAGCGCGATGATCGCGGCGTAACGACCGCTGGCACCGAGTTCGGCGGCCGCGGTCGGCAATTCCCAGGCGCCCGGCACGCGAATCACGTCGACGTGTTCGGCATCAGTGCCGTTGTCGACCAAGGCGCGCTTGGCGCCGTCCACCAGCACCTCGGTGATGCGCGGATTCCAGCGGCTGGCCAGGATGGCGTAACGGCTGCCTGGCAGCGGGCGGAGGTCGCCTTCGAATCGGGACATGGTCGGGCTTGTGGTCGGCGGGGCTGCAGTTTAGCGCGTGGCGGCGGTCGGGACGTATTCCACGACCTCGAGGCCGTAACCCGCGAGCCCGACCTGACGCCGCGGCGTGCCCAGCACCTTGAGCTGCTTGAGGCCGAGATCGGCGAGGATCTGCGCGCCGGCACCATTGCGCCGCCATTCGGTGAGCTTGGGCGCAGCGACGGCATCGCGTTCGGTGATGCGCTCGAGCAAGGCCTCCGGCGACACCGGCTCCGACAACACCACAACCACGCCGCAACCGGCCTGCGCGACCTGCGCGATGGCATCGCTGGCGCTGATGCCCAGATCCGGGCGCTGCCAGGACAAAACGTCCGACAGCGGATTTTTCACATGCACGCGCACCAGCGTCGGCACGTCCGGCAAGGGCGTGCCGCGCACCAGCGCGAAATGCAGTTCGCGGCTGAGCCGGTCGCGATAGCTGAGCAATTTGAATGGGCCGTGCGCGGTGTCGATGTCGCGCTCGTCGACGCGGTCGACGGTGTGTTCGGTTTCCAGGCGATGACGGATCAGGTCCTCGATCGAGCCGATTTTCAAACCGTGCTCGTTCGCGAATGCCTCGAGCTGCGGACGCCGCGCCATGCTGCCGTCGACATTGAGGATTTCGACCAGCACGCCGGCCGGCTCCAGCCCTGCAAGCAGCGCGAGATCGCAGGCAGCTTCGGTGTGGCCGGTGCGCGTGAGCACGCCGCCAGGCTGCGCCATCAACGGAAAGATGTGGCCGGGCTGAGTAAGATCTGCGGGCTTCGCATCCGGACGCACCGCCGTGCGCACGGTATGCGCGCGATCGTAGGCGGAGATGCCGGTGGTCACGCCTTCGGCGGCCTCGATGCTGACGGTGAAATTGGTCTGGTACGGCGAGTTGTTGTCGCTGACCATCAGCGGCAGGCTCAGCTGCCGGCAACGTTCGCGCGTCAGCGAAAGGCAGACCAGGCCGCGCGCATGCGTGACCATGAAATTGATGTCGGTGGGCCGCACGAGCTCGGCGGCCATGATCAGGTCGCCCTCGTTCTCGCGGTCTTCGTCATCGACGATCACGACCATGCGGCCGGCGCGGATGTCTTCGAGAATGTCGGGGATGCTGGCGAAGGGCATGGCGGAGTTCTTCTATGTTTTGCTTCGTTTATATCGTCATCCCCGCGCAGACGGGGATCCAGTGACTTCGATTCTTTCTATCAACGAAACCAGGAGAGACCCTGGATTGACCGACTTGCGTCGTTGAAAAACACTTCCGCCTGCGCGGGAATGACGGGAATTGTGTATTCGCGTCCTGATTGGCTTTACACGCTAACTCCGATCAAACGTCTGCAGCCGCTCCACATAACGCGCCAGCAGATCTACTTCCAGGTTCACCGCCTCGCCCACCGCCGACTGCGCGAACGCAGTGTTGGCGACGGTGTGCGGAACCAGGTTCACCTCGAAGCCGGCATCGTCGGCGGCATTCACCGTCAGGCTCACGCCATCGACGCAGATCGAGCCCTTCACCGCGATATAGCGCAGCAGCTCCGGCGCCGCGACGAAACGCCAGCGTTGCGAGCGGCCATCGTCCCAGATGCGCTCGACGCGACCGAGGCCATCGACATGACCGGCGACCAGATGCCCGCCCAGACGCGTGGTCGGCAACAACGCACGCTCCAGGTTGACCGGTTCGCCGGCGGCAAGCGCGCCGAGCGTGGTCAGCGCCAGCGTTTCGTTGGAAACATCCGCACTGAAATGCCTCGCATCGAATTCCACCACGGTCAGACAGACGCCGGATACCGCGATGCTTTCGCCAAGCTGCACGTCGGCCATCGGCAAACCAGCAACGGCGATGCGCAGCCGCAGGTCGCCACCGCGTTCCTGCGTACTTTCGATATGGCCGACGGCCTGGATCAATCCGGTGAACATGGAAAAACTTCTCTTGCGCACGAATATGAAAAACCCAGCGTCATCCCGGCGCAAGCCGGGACCCATGTTGATTTTCCTGATGGACCACAATGGGTCCCGGCTTGCGCCGGGATGACGGGGATCCATTTTTTGGCGGCGCGATACACGACCATCACCGCGCCCTCATTGGCCGCAACAACAACCGCAGATCCACACCGACCTGGCGCGAATCGATCACGGTCAGGCCGAGACGATCGGACATCGTCGAGACGTCGAGGCCGCCCAGCAACGGCCGACCGCGATCGCCGAGCAGCACCGGCGCGACATAAAGCAGCAATTCGTCGACAAGTCCTGCGGTGAACAGAGCGCCGGCCAGTGTCGCGCCGGCCTCGACCTGCAATTCGTTGATGCCGCGCTGGCCTAGCTGCGCAAGCATCGCGCCGAGATCGAGCCGGCCGTTCGGGCGCGGCACCGAGTACGCGGCGATTTCGTCGCCGTAGTCGGGAACGATGTCGACCGCATTGACCGCAAGCGTCGGCGCCGAATCATCGAACACGCGCGCCGTCGTCGCCACGCGTGCGCGGCTGTCGAGCACCACGCGCAGCGGTGCGATGAACTCTTCACCGGCAGGAAGGCGCGCGGTCAGCATCGGATCATCAGCGAGCACGGTACCGCTGGCGGTGAGGATGGCGGCGCTGCGTGCGCGCCAGCGCTGCACATCGGCGCGCGCGGCCTCGGAAGTGATCCATTTCGATTCGCCGCTGGCGAGCGCGGTACGGCCATCGAGACTCATCGCCAGCTTGATGCGCACCCAGGGCCGACCGCGTTCGATGCGCGAAAAAAAACCGCGATTGAGTTCGCGCGCCGCCGCTTCCATCAGGCCGATATCGACGATAACGCCGGAAGCCGTGAGTTTGCGGAAGCCTTCGCCCGATACCTGCACATACGGATCACGCGATGCGGCGACCACGCGGGTGACGCCGGCCGCGACCAACGCGTTCGCGCAAGGCGGCGTGCGGCCCTGATGCGCGCAGGGTTCGAGGGTGACGTAAGCGGTGGCACCCATCGCGGCGGCACCGGCGTTGAGCAAGGCATGCGCTTCGGCATGCGCTTCGCCGGCACGCATATGCCAGCCTTCGCCAACGATGCGTTCGCCCTGCGCGATCACGCAGCCGACCATGGGATTGGGCTTGGTGGTGAACGCGCCGCGCTCGGCCAATTGCAGCGCGCGCGCCATCATCGCGTGATCGTTGGCGGTGAACTCGCTCATTCGGCGGCAGCGAGCACGGGCACCAGGCTCATGATCGCGACAGCGTGGCCGTTCAACTGCGCCTGTTCGATCGTCTGCCAACCCAACTGCGTGTAGAAATCCTCGTGTCCGGGCGTGAACAACAGCAGGCGCGGGACATCGTTCAACGCCGCGAGATGCGCGGCAGCTTCGACCAGCGCCTGGCCCAGACCCTGCCCACGCGCTTCCGGATCGACGTAAAGACTAGCCAGCCAAGGGCCGCCGCGATCGCGTAGTTCCGCCGCGTCCTCGTGTACCACGCTCACCGAACCGAGCAAGGTGTCGCCATCGAGCAGGACCAACGTCGTCGGCAAACTGCGGCGAGTGGCGTGATCGGCAAGCTCGGCGGTCGCGATCTTGAGCGTCCAGTCGGAATACAGATGCTGCCATTCGCCGTGATGCCAGGCCGCGAGCGTCGCGATCTTGTCGCGGTGATTCTCGAGATAATCGATGCGCACGATCAGCGCTTCTTGCCGGCGATCGCGTCATCGACCAGCGGCAACTGCCCGGTCGCCATGCCCGGCAGGTCGCGCTCGAGGCGTTCGATTTCCTCGCGGAAATCGGCAACGTCCTCGAACTTGCGGTACACCGAGGCGAAACGCACGTACGCGACCTGGTCGAGCTTGCGCAATTCGTCCATCACGAATTCGCCGACCTTGCGCGAGGGCAGCTCGCGCTCGCCGGTCATGCGCAGCGCATGGATGACGCCGCGCACCGCGACATCGACCTGCTCGGCGGAAACCGGACGCTTCTGCAGCGCACGATCGAAACTGGTGCGCAACTTGCGCTCATCGAACGCCTCGCGGCGACCGTCGCTCTTGATCAACGACGGCAGCTTGAGTTCGGCGGTCTCGAAGGTATTGAAACGCTCGCCACAAGCTTCGCATTCGCGGCGCCAGCGAATCGTCGTGCCGTCTTCCGAAACACGGGAGTCGATCACGCGGGTGTCTTCGTGCTGGCAGAAGGGGCAGTGCATTTATGGGAGACGTATATGAGGAGACGTGAGAGGGGAGACGGGAGACGGGAAATACAGGGGCGCGAGCAATGGCTGATATTTGCCGGGCGCAATCGCGCAAGCGAAGCGAGAGAGCGTTTCCGTCTCTCGTCTCCCCTCTCCCATTTCCCAGCCCTCAGCCATACACCGGAAACTGCTTGCACTGCAGCGTCACATTGCCGCGCACGCCAGCGATCACGCGATCGTCGGCGGGGGCATCGAGCACGTCGCAGATCCAGTTGGCGAGGGCGACGCAGTCGGGTTCCTTGTAACCGCGTGTGGTCACCGCCGGCGTGCCGATGCGCAGGCCCGAAGTCACAAACGGCGAGCGCGGGTCGTTGGGCACGGCATTCTTGTTGACGGTGATATGCGCCTTGCCAAGCGCGGCCTCCGCATCCTTGCCGCTGACGTCGCGACCGATCAGGTCGATCAGCATCAAGTGGTTTTCGGTGCCGCCGGAAACGATCTTGTAGCCGCGCGCCATGATCGCTTTCGCCATCGCCTGCGCGTTCTTCACAACCTGCGCCTGGTAATCCTTGAACGACGGTTCCAGCGCTTCCTTGAACGCAACGGCCTTGGCGGCGATCACATGCATCAGCGGGCCGCCCTGGATGCCGGGGAAAACGATGCTCTGCAGTTTCTTGGTCAATTCCTCGGTCGCGCCTTTGGCGACGATGATGCCGCCGCGCGGACCGCGCAGCGTCTTGTGCGTTGTGGAGGTGACCACGTGCGCGTGTTCGATCGGGCTCGGATAGACACCGGCGGCGATCAGGCCGGCGACGTGCGCCATGTCGACGAAGAAGATCGCGCCAACCTTGTCGGCGATCGTGCGCATGCGCGCCCAATCCACCACCTGCGAATACGCGCTGAAACCGCCGATCAGCATCTTCGGCTTGTGTTCGTCGGCGAGACGTTCGACTTCGTTGTAATCGATAATGCCGTCGGCGTCGACGCCGTACTGCACGGCGTTGAACAACTTGCCGCTGATGTTGACCTTGGCGCCATGGGTGAGGTGGCCGCCGTGCGCCAGGCTCATGCCGAGGATGGTGTCGCCCGGCTGCAGCAACGCAAGGAACACCGCCTGGTTTGCCTGCGAACCCGAATGCGGTTGCACGTTCGCGTAGTCCGCGCCGAACAACTGCTTGACCCGCTCGATCGCCAGCGCCTCGGCGATGTCGACGTATTCGCAACCGCCGTAATAGCGCTTGCCCGGATAACCTTCGGCGTACTTGTTGGTGAGTACGCTGCCCTGGGCCTCGAGTACGCGCGGGCTGGCGTAGTTTTCCGAAGCGATCAGCTCGACGTGATCCTCCTGGCGCTGACGTTCGGATTCGATGGCCTGGGCCAAGGCGTCGTCATAACCGGCAATGCGCATGTCACGGGGGAACATTCGAACCTCGGGCGGGGGCGGAGAAGGCCGAAATTGTAGCCCCGGCGCGGGTTTAGGGCCACCTCAGGGTGGCGTCGACGGCGGCCTTGCGGGATAATCGCCGGCTTGTCGCCACCCTCGCACCGGCCCCGCCTTGGGCCGCGTCCGTGCGCGAAATCCTGTCGAGGAAGCCCCCATGCAATACATCTACACCATGATCGGCGTGTCCAAGGTCGTGCCGCCGAAGCGCGAGATCATCAAGGACATCTCGCTGAGCTTCTATCCGGGCGCGAAGATCGGCCTGCTTGGCCTCAACGGCGCCGGCAAATCGACCGTGCTGCGGATCATGGCGGGCGTGGACACCGACTATCTGGGCGAAGCGCGTCCGCAGCCCGGCATCAAGATCGGCTACCTCGAGCAGGAACCCCGTCTCAATCCCGAGCACACCGTGCGCGAGGCCGTCGAAGAAGGCGTCGGCGACCTGCTGCACGCCCAGGCCCTGCTCGATGCGGTCTACGCCGCCTATGCCGAAGAAGGCGCGGATTTCGACAAGCTCGCCGCCGAACAGCAGCGCCTGGAAGCCATTCTCGCCACCGGCGACGCCGACACGCTGGAGCTGCAGCTGGAAATCGCCGCCGATGCGCTGCGCATCCCGCCGTGGGACGCCAAGATCGGTCCGCTGTCGGGCGGTGAAAAGCGCCGCGTCGCGCTATGCCGCCTGTTGCTGTCGAAGCCCGACATGCTGCTGCTCGACGAACCGACCAACCATCTCGACGCCGAAACGGTGAACTGGCTCGAAGGCCATCTGCGCGCCTATCCCGGCGCGATCCTGATCGTCACCCACG
>NZ_DATGBO010000007.1:0-21413 GCF_035312645.1 Arenimonas sp. | reverse complement strand
TGCTGGTGTCGGGCTTCACCGCGCTGACGCTGTCGCCGATGATGGGCTCCAAACTGCTGCGCCATGAGACGCAGCATGGAAAGTTCTTCGAGTTCGGCGAGCGCGTGCTGCGCAGTCTCGACAGTGGCTACAAGCGCGCGTTGAAGGTCGCGCTCGGCCTGCGTTTTGCCATAGTGGTCGTGGCGGCGGTGCTGTTCGCTGGCATCTTCGGTCTGAAGATGCTGCTCAAGCCGGAGCTCGCGCCGCAGGAAGACCAGGGCCTGGTGATCGGTTTCGCGACGGCGCCGGAAGGCTCGACGATCGATTACACCGACAAGTACGGCAAGCAGATGGAATCGATCCTGATGGGCGTTCCGGAAAAGGATCGCGTATTCGAGATCGTCGGCTTCAACGGCGTCACTTCAGCGCTGGGCTTCGTCGGCCTCAAGGACTGGTCGCAGCGTGATCGCAGTGCCCAGGATGTCGCCGGCAGCCTGTTCCCGCAGTTCATGGGCATCACTGGTTTGACGGCTTTCCCGGTGACGCCGCCGGCCTTGGGCCAAGGCGGTTTCGGACAGCCGGTGAGTTTCGTCGTGCAGACCTCCGGCACCTGGGAAGATCTCGACGGCGTGGTCAAGAAACTGCTGGCCAAGATGGCCGAGAATCCGAAACTGACCAATCCCGACTCCGATCTCAAGCTCGACAAGCCGCAGCTGCGCGTTGACGTCAATCGCGACAAGATCGCCGCGATCGGCAGCAGCGTGACCACGGTCGGACGCACGTTGGAGACCATGCTGGGTGGACGCAATGTCACCCGCTTCAAGCGCGGTACCGAGCAATACGACGTGATCGTGCAGGTCGCCGATGACGCCCGGCGTACGCCGCAGAGCCTGGGCAACATGTTCGTGCGCGCCGGCGATGGTTCGATGGTGCAGATCGACAATCTCGCCACCGTGACCGAAACCGTCGCGGCCAAGGAACTCAACCACTTCAACAAACTGCGCGCCGCTACCATCAGTGCCGGCCTCACGCCGGATTATTCGCAGGGTCAGGCGTTGGCGTGGATGCAGAAAGCGTTGCAGGAAGTCGCGCCGAGCACGCAGTACGACCTCGGCGGGCAGTCGCGCGAGTTCCGCGCATCCTCCAGCGACTTCACGGTGATGCTGGTGCTCGCGCTGATCTTTATCTACCTGGTGCTGTCGGCGCAGTTCGAGAGCTTCATCGATCCGGTGGTGATCCTGATCTCGGTGCCGCTGGCGGTGTTCGGTGCGTTCAGCTGTTTGGTGCTGCTCAATCTCGGTGCCGGGTTGCATCCGTTCGGACACAGCCTGTGGCACATCACCGGCTCATGGAACATCTACACGCAGATCGGCGTGGTCACGCTGGTTGGCTTGATTTCCAAGCACGGCATCCTGATCGTGGAGTTCTCCAATCAGTTGCAGGAGCAGGGCCGCAGCAAGTTCGATGCGGTGGTGGAGGCGGCGACGCTGCGCCTGCGTCCGATCCTGATGACCACGGGCGCGATGGTGCTGGGCTCGATTCCGCTGGCGATCGCTTCCGGCGCGGGCGCGGAAGCGCGGCATCAGATCGGCTGGGTGATCGTCGGCGGCATGAGTTTCGGCACGCTGATGACCTTGTTCGTGGTGCCGGTGGTGTACCTGATGATCGCCCGCAACCACAGCGGCGATGCCGAGCGGCACGCGCTCACCGCGCATTGAAATCCGGGCGCCGAGTTACATCAGGCGCCGCGGTAACGACAGCCCGAGGTGCAGGTTTCGTGCACCACCACTTCGCTCAAGGCCGGCAGCAGCGGCTTGAGCTGATCCCAGATCCAGATCGACAGCATTTCACTGGTGGGGTTTTCCAGGCCGGGGATGTCGTTGAGATAGTGATGATCGAGGCGGTCGTAGATCGGCTGGAAGATTTTTTTCACGTCGCCGAAATCCATGATCCAACCGGTATGCGCATCCGGCGTACCGCCGACGTGCAGCTCCACCGCGAACGAATGCCCATGCAGGCGCGCGCATTTGTGTCCGGGCGGCACGTTCGGCAGGCGATGCGCCGCTTCGATGCGGAAGACCTTGAAGATATCCATGCCGACGACCCGCCTGAAATGAGGGCGATAGGTTAGCACCAAGGCTAACGCGGCCGCGATTCCGTGCTCATGGACGTGATGTGCGTGGAGAGCAAACGCGGCTGCGAATCCATGCACAGTCGGAGCCGTGTGCGGAGCGCACGCTACGGCAGATGACGTGCGCAGCGTGCGCTCCACGCACGACAGCATCTGCCTTCGATGCGCGTTAAGAAAACATTCGCTCCGGCAACGTTCGCCGATCACGGTCGTGCAGGCCGCAATGCGCCTGCGGGCGGAATGCAGGAATGCACCGCGCGCAGGCTTCGTAAATGCTTGATTGCTGGTGATCCGAGCGTTGGCACGCATCGTGTAGATGCCTCCTGGGGCTCCCGCGATTGGAGCCCTCCCCCAAAAAGGAGATCACCATGCGCAATATCAACACCAGCAATCATGTCCGCGTCAGCCATGCCGCATTGTTGTCGATCGCGTTGAGCATCGTCGGCATGCCGATGATGGCGATGGCCCAGGATGTCACTGCTGCCGCGGCTGTCGACAACAAGACCACGGCTTATGAAGAGTCGGCGACGCCGGTGACCGATACCTGGATCACCACCAAGGTCAAGGCCGAGCTGCTCGCGAACGAAACCGTGAAAGGCCTCGACATCAATGTCAGTACCGTGAACGGTGTCGTCACCTTGGCGGGCGTACTCGATTCGAAGGCCCAGGTCGAGACGGCGATTTCCGTGACCAAGGGCATCAAGGGCGTGACGCGCGTCGACACCAAGGCGCTCAAGATCAAGCCGGCGAAGTAAGTAGCGGCTTTCCGAGCCCCTTCCCTTGGGAAGACCCAGGAGCGTTATGGCATTGCCAGAATTACGGCCGAGCCCTTGGTCAGCGAGTTCGAAAATTCGTTGAAGTAGTCATTTTCCAATCGGCGTAATTCCGAGCCGGGCCATGCTTGCATGGCCCGGTTTTTTTCTACGTCAACGAGGCAGAGCGCGCGCAGCCGTCATGCAAATGGCCCGGGCGTCGTGTCAGATCCGGCATATTGCCCGCCCGAGAATAACGACAGGCCCGATCCAGCGCACTCTTCATGCTGGCATGGGCATTGCAATCTACTTGGAAGCCCCTGCCTGCGCAGGCATTCCGATCCACAAAGGAGATGTCATGACCGTTTCCCTCGCCGACACGAAAACCGTGGCAAAGAAACTTCCGTTCGCGACGCGCAACGACATGAGCGAAGCGACGCGCAAGGAAGTCACCGCGGAATTGAACCAGACGCTGGCCGAATTGTTCGACCTGCAAAGCCAGGTCAAGCAGGCGCACTGGAATGTGAAAGGTCCGAACTTTTTCGGTCTGCACAAACTGTTCGACGAAATCGCCGGCACGCTCACCGGGCCGGTCGATACCGTTGCCGAACGTATCCTCACGCTTGGCGGCTTTGCCCGCGGCACCGTGCGCATGGCGGCGGCGGCGAGCTCGCTGAAAGATCTGCCCGGCGAATTCCGCGCCGAGGATATCGTCGGCGATATCGCCGATCGCGTCGCGCAGTGCGCCAAGCTGGTGCGCGTACGTATCAACAACACCGATGCTGCTGGCGACAAGGTCACCGCCGACGTGCTGACCGGGATTACCGCCACCCTCGACAAGGGTCTGTATTTCCTGGAGGCCTATCAGTTTCGCGGCCCGGCCAACCCGGTATGAGGGCCGAAGCTCATCGGGTCATGACATGCGGCCGGCTATAGTGGGCGCCAAGCTTGATGGCTCGGAGTCCATTTCTATGGTGAACCCGCAGGCAGTGCCGACCGGCCGCATTCTCGCCATCGATGACGACCGGGCGCTGCTGGAAAATTTCTCCGCCTGCCTGAGCAAGGAAGGCTATCGCGTAACGACCGCCGAGACCTTGCAGGAAGGTTTACGACTGGCGTCGTCACTGCCTTTCCACGCCTGTCTGCTCGATCGCAACATCGGTCAGGATTCCGGTCTCGAGGCGTTGCCGCGGCTGCGCGAACTGGCGCCGCTGATGCGCGTGATCGTGGTCACTGCGCATTCCGGCGTCAGCGATGCCGTTGCCGCGATCGCGCAGGGCGCCAGCGATTACCTGGTCAAGCCCTGTTCGCCCGAGCAGTTGAAGATCGCGGTGGCGCGTCAGGTCGATACCCGGCGCATGCTCGATCGCATCGATGCGCTGGAGCGCGATTCCGGCGGCGCGCGACCGCAGCTCAGCAGCAAGAATGCCGGGATGCAGGCGGCGATCGCGCTGGCGCTGCAGGTGGCGCGCACCGATGCCAACGTATTGCTGCTCGGCGACAGCGGCACCGGCAAGGGCATGCTGGCGCGTGCGATTCACGACGCCAGTCCGCGCGCCGAGGGTGCGCTGGTAACGGTGAATTGTCCTTCGCTGTCGAGCGAGTTGCTGGAAAGCGAAATGTTCGGTCACGTCAAAGGCTCGTTCACCGGCGCCAGCCAGAACACCGTCGGCCGGGTGAGCCATGCTGACGGCGGCACGATCTTTCTCGACGAGGTCGGCGATTTTCCCTTGCCGCTGCAGCCAAAGTTGCTGCGCTTCATCCAGGACAAGGAATACGAACGCGTCGGCGATCCGGTCACGCGCAAGGCCGATGCCCGCATCATCGCCGCGACCAATCACGATCTCGATGCGATGGTGAAGGAGGGGCGCTTCCGTCTGGACCTGCTGTATCGCCTCAATGTCATCAGCATCATGTTGCCGCCCTTGCGCGAGCGTCTGGAAGATATCGAAGATCTCGCGAATGCTTTCATCGGACGTTTCGCCGGTAACTACGGCCTGCCCGCGCGGCGACTTTCTTCGGCGGCGCTGGCGCGCATGCAGGTTTACGACTGGCCGGGCAACGTCCGCGAGTTGCAGAACATGATGGAGCGTGCGGTGATCCTGTGCCGGGAAGAGCAGATCGGCGTCGAGTTGTTGAGCTTTGGACGCAGCGACGCCGGCAAGGCCGAGGTCGTTGCGGGCACGCCGATGTCGCTGGACGCGCTCGAACGCCTGCATATCGAACGCGTGCTCGCCGGCAGCGAAAGTCTGGAGGCGGCAGCGCGCACGCTGGGCATCGATTCGTCCACGCTCTATCGCAAGCGCAAGGCCTACAACCTGTGATTGGCCATCGTCATCGCCATGAAAACTGACTCGCGTCCGTTGCTTGTGCACGGCAGTGCCTTTGCCGGGCCGGGCGCGTTGCTGAGCATGACGGCATGGATTATCGGCATCGTCGCGACGGCAGCAGGCATGGTCTGGCTGGCCGGCCCGGATCCGTGGCTCGCGGCCTTGCTCAAGCCGACCTGGATGCCGCCGGCCTGGCTGTTCGCGCCGGCGTGGACCGCGCAATACGTGCTGATGGTGATCGGTCTGTGGCTGGTGCACACGCAGCACGATGCCGACGTTGCCGCGCGGCACGGTGCGACGCGATTGTTTTTGCTGCAGCTGGCGTTGAATCTCGCTTGGGCGCCGTTGTTCTTCGGACTGCACCTGCCGTTGCTCGCGTTTTTCGACATCTTCTTGTTGTGGAGCGTGATCCTGTGGACGGCATTGGCGTTCGGCAAGATTCGCGCGCTGGCCGGATACCTGCTATTGCCTTGCCTGTTGCTGGTCTCGTTCGCGCTGATCCTCAACGGCACCATTTGGTTGATGAATACCTGATCGAGCAGGGCCGCGGGGCGGCGGCACGATCAATGACAGGGGCAGGCAGTTCGATGATGGGCAATCGCAGTTCGCAATTCCGGCGCCGCATCAACAATGGCTTGTTGGCGTTGGCCGTGGTGCTGATTCTGGCGACGTCCGCCGTTTCGGTGTGGTCGACCAATGCCCTGAGCAATTCCATCGATCTGGTCAACCACACCTATCAAGTCAAGGAGGCGATCAGCGAAGTGCGTCTGGTTTCTGCCGATTCTGAAACCTATGGCCTGCGTTACCTGGCCAGCAGCCGCTCGGACTACCTGCAGTTGTACCAGCAGCGCCTGCAACAGACCGATGATCTGCTGCTGCAGCTCAACGCCATGACCCATGACAATCCGGTAGAACAGGCGAGCGTCACCCGCCTGATCCTGTTGCAGGACCAGCGGCGGGCAAGGACGAAGACGATGCTGGCATTGAAACTCGATGCGCTGCGCTCGGGATCCAATCGCGAGATAGAGGAAAAGATCCGCGAAGGCAAGGGCGCGGAAGTCGCCGATGGCATCCGCTCGGTGCTGGCGCAGATGACCGCGGAAGAAGAGCGGCTGTTCAAGTTGCGCGCCGAGCAGCGCGACGTGCTGGTCAAGCAGACCAATGCCACCATGCTGATCGCCAATAGTCTGGCGCTGGTGGCCGGCGTGCTTGGCTTCATGGCGATCCGTCGCGCCCAGATCGATTCCGAGAACGCCTTGAGAAACGAGTTGCAGGCCGCGCAGGCGCGGCGCGCGAGCGAGGAAAAAAGCGCCTTCCTGGCGAATATGAGCCACGAGATCCGCACGCCAATGAATGCCATCTTCGGCTTCACGCAATTGCTGTCGGAATCGGTGACCGCGCCGCTGGAGCGCGACTGGGTACAGGCGATCAAGAAGAGTGGACAGCTGCTGCTGAGCCTGATCAACGACGTGCTCGACTTGTCGAAGATCGAGGCGGGTAAGTTGCAGCTCAGTCAGCAGCCCACGGATTTGCCGCAACTCGTCGACGAGACCATCGAGCTGTTTTCGACCCAGGCCGCAGGCAAGGGCATCCAGCTCGATACGCAAATCGACAAGGACTCTCTCGTCACCGTGGTCGTGGATGCGCAGCGTCTGCGCCAGGTGCTGATGAATCTGGTCAGCAATGCGGTGAAATACACCGAGAGCGGCAGAGTGACGGTGCACCTGACGATGTCGCCATCGCTGGACCAGCGCTTCCGCGATCTCCGCCTCACCGTCGTCGATAGCGGCGTCGGTATCGCCGAGGACGAATTGAACCGGATCTTCGAGCCTTTTCATCAGGCAGATAGTCCCGATGGCAAAATCCGCCAAGGTACTGGTCTCGGATTGAGCATCACGCGCCGGCTGGTCGATCTGATGAATGGCTGCATCACCGTCGACAGCCGTCTCGGAAAAGGCACGACGGTGGTCATTGATGTCCCGCATCTTTCGATCTCCGACGTGCCCGTGGCTTCGCCGGCAGGCGGCGATGAAATGGTCGACTTCAATCGCCTGCAGCCGCTGAAGATCCTGGTGGTGGACGACATGATCTGGAACGCGGAAGTGGCGCGGGGCTATCTGCGCAAAAGCCATCACACGGTTTCCGTCGCCAGCGACGGTATCGAAGGTGTGGCGACGACGCGGGCCGGCCGGCCCGATGTCGTGCTGATGGATCTGCGCATGCCGCGCATGAACGGCTTCGAGGCGCGCGATGCGATCCGCGCCGATCCGGAGTTGCAGAAAATCGCGATCGTCGCCGTCACCGCCTCCAGCCTGGGCGACGAAGAGCAGACACTGCGCGCGAGTTTCGATGGCTACATCCGCAAGCCGTATACGCCGATCGATCTGTTCGCGACGCTGGAGGCGATCTTCGGTGCAACACCGCTCGCTGATCCCACGGAAGTCGCGCACGTGGATCTGACGGCGGCGCCGGGCAATGCCAACCCGGCGCTGCAGGCGCGCTGGCGGCATCTGCAGGGTGAGGCGCTGGTCGATCTGCGGCGCTCAATGCGCATGCGCGAGATCGCAGCATTCGCGATGGAGTTGCGCGTGCTTGGTTCGGAACTGGCTTGGCCGCGGCTGGTGGAACATGCCGGCGTGCTGGCAGCTGCCGTGCAGCGCTTCGATGTGGCCGCGGTGAAAGATCTTCTCGGCGAATTGGCCGGATGGCCGGAGGAATTGTTCGATGGCCGATGATCGCAGCAACAAGCCGCGCCCGACGCCGGTGATCCTGGTGGTCGATGACCAGGCCGCGAACGTCCGCGTGGTCGGGCAACTGCTCGCGCAGGCGGGATTTGAAGTGGTGCCGGCGATGAGTGGCCAGGAAGGGCTGGATCTCGCCCGCGCCGATCCGCCCGACCTGGTGCTGCTCGACATGCGCATGCCCGGCATGACCGGGTTCCAGGTATTGCAGGCTCTGCAGGACCCGCCGACGACGCAGGATATTCCGGTGATTTTCCTGACCGCTGATATCGAACGCGACAGCCTGACGCGCGCATTCGGCGCCGGTGCGGTCGACTACATCACCAAACCTTTCGTCGCCGAAGAGTTGCTGGTCCGGGTGCGCACGCATATCGAACTCAAGCAATCGCGTGATGCGCTGCGGCGCATTGCCGCGGAAAAGCAGCAGGTGGCGGAAACCGTCGCCCATGACCTGCGCAATTATTTCGCCAATATCCTGTTCGCCGCCGACATGCTGCGCGACACCGATTTGCCGGTGGCATCGCGGCTGCGCCTGATCGAGTCCATCCGCAGCTCCGGCGATTCCGGTGTGTTGTTCCTGCAGGCGTTTCTCGACCAGCAAAGCGAGCAGGCGCACGGCACCTCGGTGGAGCCGCTGCCGGCGATCCTGCTGCTGCGCGAAACCTTCGATCTGCTCGAACGCCAGGCGCATGCGAAGAACATCGCCGTGCGCATTGACGTCGCCGAGGCGGTGATACTGCTTGGCCATCGCGCTGGCGCGACCCATGTACTGCAGAACCTGTTATCGAACGCGCTGAAGTATTCGCCGATCGGCAGCGAGGTCGTGTTGACGGCGTCGCGCACGGGCAAGCGCGGCCGATTGCTGGTTCTCGATCGCGGCCCCGGCATCTGCAAGGGCGATCAGCCGCGGCTGTTCCAGCGCTACGTCACCTTGTCGGCGCAACCGACCCAGGGCGAGTCGTCCACCGGATTGGGTCTGGCGCTGGCCAAGCAGCGGGCGCGCACCATGGGCGGCGATCTTTGGTATGACGATCGCGAAGGCGGCGGCTCCATTTTTACCTTCGAATTGCCGCTGGCCTGATCGGCATTCCGAAGGCAGAAAAAAAGCGCCGAATTCGGCGCTTTCTTTTTCCTGGCGATGGCCCTGTCGGCAGCGTCAGATCTTTTTGCGGCCGAACAGCAGCGAGGCGATGGCGAGAATCACGAAGACAATGAACAGGATTTTCGCGATGCCGGTGGCGGCGCCAGCGATGCCGCCGAAGCCCAGCACGGCGGCGATGATCGCGATCACGAAAAAGACAACGGCGTAATGCAGCATGGTGTGCTCCTGAAGTGATGACGGCGGGCCAAGGCATTCGGCCCTGGATAGTCGTCTACAAGGAACGTGCCAGAGGTGGGATAACCCGGAAACGGCGCCCGCACTCGTTGTCCGGTACGCGATGCGTGTTCGCTTGCCTGCAGACTGCACGACAGGATGGCGCGCTCGTGCAGATTGCGGCGATGCGCGGAAGCAACGCGCAATCGCCGATCTTCCAGCGATCGCCGCGCGTGTTTTTGCAATGCTGCAATTTGCCCGTTGCGCCGCCGCAGTCGGGCGATTTGCCACAAAACGTCCCGGGCTTTTCGCGAAATCGCTTGCTGCTCCGGTCATGCTGCTCATGGCATGGATCTTGATGCGTTCTTGCTGAGCGTCGTACTCATCGACGTCTTCATCCTTGTCCACCACGGAGTTGCCATGAAGAATTTCACTACTGCAATGCTCGCCCTGTCCTGTGCCTTGGCGCTTTCCGCCTGCAAGCACCAGGAAAACGCCGAAGAGACTCAGAAGGACGTCGCCGAGGCCAGTGCCGATGCCAATGCCGATGTCGCCGATGCTTCGCGCGATGCCGCCAACACGGCCGCCGACGCCGACAAGAAAGTTGCCGATGCGGCCAACGCCGGCGCCGACAAGGTCGCCGATGCCCAGGCTGGCGCGATGGACGCCAACGCCGACGCGAGTTACGACCTGGCCGTCGCCAAGGCCGATGGTGCGCTGAAAGTGGCGAAGGAATTGTGCGATGGCCTGCCAGTCACGCAGCAGGATGTCTGCAATACCAATGCTCACGCCGATCATGATGCGGCGATCGCGAATGCCAAGGCAGCCAAGGATTCCGCCGAGCACAGCGCGGAGGCAATGAAGAAATAGCGGCGAAACAACAAGTGTTGGCCGCGGCCCGATTGTCGGGGTCGCGGCCTTGACGGTTTGCGATCGAATACTCTCGTCGCGCATTTGGACTTTGCAGTTGCGCGTGCAACGCCGAAGCCGCGTCGACAGATCGACGAGGCGACGGCAACTCCCGTGCGCAGCAGAGACGAAAAAGCCTGCGGAAAATTGCGCGCAGGCTTTGGATATTCAATGTGTTTTTCTGGGAAGCAAGTTGGTGGCTATAGGTGGACTCGAACCACCGACCTCGGCATTATGAGTGCCACGCTCTAACCGGCTGAGCTACATAGCCACTGCTGGATTTCCCTCGTGGCAGCGTCAGCGCCGTGTACAAACCGGCGGAATTCCTTGCCACGCGCACCCGCGATGACTTGACGGGGGCGCGAATTTTCCCTTTACGGGCAGATCCTGTCAATGAAAATCGCCGCGCTTGTCCGCGCTGGCGCCTGTGTGGCAGGCTTGACCACAGTGAATTTGGAGTCCGTTTCGTGATCGATCCGGACGGTTATCGCCCCAATGTGGGCATCGTGCTCATGCGCACGGATGGTCGACTGTTCTGGGCCCGTCGGGTCAATCGGGACGGTTGGCAATTTCCGCAAGGCGGCATGAATACCGATGAGACCCCGCTGGAGGCCATGTACCGAGAGTTGCGGGAAGAAACCGGTCTGTTGCCCGAGCATGTGGAAGTGCTGGGAGCGACACCTGGCTGGCTGCGTTATCGCCTGCCGCGTCGCTGCGTGCGGCGTGGCAGTCGGCCGACCTGCATCGGCCAGAAGCAGGTCTGGTTCCTGCTCAAAATGACCTGCGCCGAATCCGATCTGCGCCTGGACCTGACCGACAAGCCGGAATTCGATGCCTGGCGTTGGGTCGATTTCTGGTATCCGGTCGAAAACGTGGTGCAGTTCAAGCGCGAGGTCTATATACGGGCGCTGCATCACTTGTCGTCTTTTGCGCGCATGATCGCCGGAGAAGAGGCTGTTCCGAACCAGAAGCTGCATATCGGGCCGGATTCTGGCGAGGCCGCGCGGTCCCGGCCGGTACGCTCGATCGGCTGATCCCCAGCGCGACAGAGCACCTGCTGGTTGACAGTCATTCTCATTTGCGGTGGAATGCGAACCGTTCTCATCCGAGTCCGGCCATGTACGTCTGCATTTGCCACGCTGTCACCGATCGCGAAATCCGCCGAGCTGCGGACGAGGGTTGCCGTGATCTGCACGAGCTGACCATGCGCACCGGTTGCGGCGCGAGCTGCGGCTCCTGTCGCGAGCAGGCCACGGAAATTCTTGCCGAAACCAAGCCGCTCGATCTGCCGGTCTTTTCCGTCGCCGCCTGAGCGCAGTCGGCGCGTCTCGAAATACAAGCGATTGTCGTTTCGCCTGCCCGCAACGGGCTGCGCTAGAGTGCAGCCCGGTTCCACCGGAGCACGAAAATGAAAGGCGACGCCAAGGTCATCGAACATCTCAACAAGTGCCTGTACAACGAGTTGATCGCGATCAACCAGTATTTCCTGCATGCCAAGATGTACAAGAACTGGGGCCTGAAGGAACTCGCCGAGCACGAGTGGAAGGAATCGATCGATGAGATGAAGCATGCCGATCGCCTGATCGAACGCATCCTCTTCCTCGACGGCCTGCCGAATCTGCAGAACCTCGGCAAATTGTTCATCGGCGAATCGCCGAAAGAAGCATTGGACTGCGACCTCAAGCTGGAATATCTGGCGGTGCCGGATCTCAAGGCAGCAATCGCCTACAGCGAACAAGTTGGCGATTACGTGTCACGCGATTTGTTTGCGGCGATCCTGGAATCGGAAGAAGAGCACATCGATTGGCTGGAAACGCAGTTGGGCCTGATTGCCCGCCTTGGTGAGCCGGCCTATCTGCAAACCAAGATCAGCTCCTGATACGAGCGAGCAATCGCGCAGAAAAAACCCGGCCTCGCGCCGGGTTTTTTTCGTCCGCATGTCCGCGATCAGGCGCTGGACGCGAGCAGATTTTGCAACGCGGTCTGCGCTTTGCGGAACTCGTTTTCCAGCATCAGCACCGCGACCGTAGGCCGCGGCAACGTACCGCCGCGCGCGCCGAGTTCGATCCGTTTGGCGACCGCCGACAACGCCAGCGCGCCGAGATTGGCGCTGGATGATTTCAGCGTGTGCGCAGGTGCGACGAGGCCGGCAAGATCGTTCGAAGCGGCGGCGGCTTCCAGCTTCTGGATATGGTTGGGCGCGTCTTCGAGGAAAAGTTTGACCAGGCTCAGATACTCCTCGCCCATGATCAGTTTCAATTCCTCGAGCACATCGAGCGCGAGTACGGGCGGCGGTGGCGTCGGCGGCGCCGCGGGCGCGGACGGCGAAGTTGGCGGCGGTATCGAAGACGCCTGCGGACCGGCGTTGCCCGATGGCGCCGGTCGCGGCGGCATGATCGGTGTTGGTGCGCTGGTCGGGCTGCGGGAAGCTTCGCTCGGTACTGGCGATATCGGCATCGGTCGCGCTATCGGTGCCGGCATCGGTGCGGCTGGACGAACAGGTGTTGCCGGTGCGGGCATCGGCGTCGGCATGCGAACGGGCGCTGGCGCGGCAAGCGGAGTCGACATCGGGATCGCTGTCGGCGTTGCGCGCGGTGGTGCGGCGGTCGGTGATGGCGTCGGCAACTCACGCGGCACAGCTGCTGGCGACGCGACCACCGCTGCCAGCGCGGACGAATCCGCTGCCGCCACTTTCGCGGCCGAGGCCACCGCCGCCGGCGAACGCTGCAACCAGCGCCCCAGTGAACTCTCCAACAGGCGGCGATCGACCGGCTTGGACAGGTAGTCGTCCATGCCCGCATCGAGGCATTTCTGGCGATCGCCGGCCATCGCGTTCGCGGTCATGGCGATGATCGGCAAGCGCGGCATGTTTTGCGCCGCTTCGTGCTGACGCCATTCGCGTGCGGCGCTGTAACCGTCCTTGACCGGCATCTGGCAGTCCATCAAGACCAGGTCGAGGCCGCCCATGACCATGCGTTCCAGCGCTTTCTCGCCATTGTCGGCGGTCTCGCAGGTCAGGCCGAGCATGCCGATCAGGCGTTGCGCAACCATCTGGTTGACCGGATTGTCCTCGACCAGAAGCACGCGGCCGCGCAATTTCGGTGCCGGTGTCGCGGCGGAGCCATCGGCGCCTTTGTCGTTGGCATCGACAGCTTGCGGCGCGGGCGCGGGGGCCGGTTCCGGGGCCGCATGCGCCGCCGATGGCAGCGCGAGGAAATTTCCGATCGCCGAGCGCAGTTCGGTATTGCCGATGCTGCGCGAAAGCATCAATGCCGGCACGCCCGCACTCAGCTCCGGCACCGCTGGTTCGCTGCCCTGCAGATAGACCACGCGCAGGTCTTCGAGGTCGGGCGTGCGGCGCAGATTGCGGTGCAGCGCGATCGCGGTGGCGCGCACGCTGCTGAGGTCGACGATCAGCAGATCGAAACTCCAGCTCGCGCCGCGGCTGACCGCGGTGCGCAGGCGCGTGAGTGCGTCCTGCGTGGTTTCGGCTTCGGTCAGCTGCGTGCCCCAGTCCGGTGTGGCCTGCTGGATTCGCTGACGCAGATTGCCGTCGGTGCTGAGCAGCATCACGCGCGCGCCGTTGAGGTCGATGCGCTGGTTCTGGATATCGCCCATCGCCTTGAGCAGGGGAATCTCGAACCAGAAGATCGAACCGCGGCCGGGTTCGGAATCCACGCCCATCTGGCCGCCCATCAGGTCGACGATGCGTTTGCAGATCACCAGGCCAAGGCCGGTGCCGCCATACAGCCGCGTGGTCGAAGCATCGGCCTGGCTGAAGGCGCGGAAGAGATTGTGCGAATTCTGCTTGGTGATGCCGATGCCGGTGTCGCGCACTTCGAAACGCAACTCGTGCTGCGTGCGCGTCTCGCCCTTGCGACTGACATGCAGCGCAACCGAGCCGCGCTCGGTGAACTTGATCGCATTGCTCACCAGGTTGGTGAGGATCTGGCGCAGGCGGGTCGGGTCGCCGCGCACCGGCAGGCGCACCGCGGCATCGAGCTGCAGGTTCAGGCGCAGGCCTTTGCCTTCCGCGGGTTTTTCCATCAGGTGGATCACCGAATCGATCAGTTCCCGCAGGTTGAAGCTGGTCGATTCGAGCTGCAGTTTGTTCGCTTCGAGCTTGGAGTAGTCGAGGATGTCGTCGACGATGCGCAGCATCTGCCGCGCCGAGGCATAGGCGGTGTGCAGAATGTCGTGCTGGTCGGGCGGCAGGCGCGAGCTCATCAGCAGATCGAGCATCGGGATGATGCCGTTGAGCGGTGTGCGGATCTCGTGGCTCATCGTCGCGAGGAATTCGCCCTTGGCCATCATCGCGGCCTCGGCCGCTTGTTTGGCGTCGGTGAGTTCGTGTTCCAGCTGGCGATGGATTTCCAGCTCCTGCTGCAACGCGCTCACTTCACGTTGTTGGTCGACGGTTTCCTGCGCGGCATGGCCGAGCGCGCGATTGCGCAGATGGAAAGCGCGCCAGAGCCCGGCGATGCCGGCTACGGCGAGCAGGGCCATGATCAGCGCGATGGTCGCCCAGACCGGATCGGATTTGAAATGCGCGAAAGCCGCTGCACCTGCCGCACCTGCTGCGCCGGCAATCGCCAGCCAGCGAACCAGCAGCGCGTCGTTGGGCTTGAACGTGTGCATTCAGAGCACCGCCTGGTTGAAGTCGAAATCCAGGTCGTTGTTCGCCTGCTGGACGAGATTGCCCTGGATGAAATCGATGCCGCTCATCCATAGCGTCGCTGCCGACTGCGCGTCTTCGACGCCATGGCCGATCACTTCCAGCCCGCGCCGGTGCGCACGGTCGATCAGGGTCTTGAGTTCGTCGCGCAACGACGAGGTCAGCGTGCCGGACGTGTATTTGCGCGCGAGCTTGACGAAGCCCAGCGGCAATTGCTCCAGCAATGCTTCGGCATCGGGGCCGGCCTCGAACTGGCTCAGGCAGAACTGCACGCCGTCCGAGACCATTTCATCGCAGAACTGGCGCACCGTCGCGGCATGCACGGCGGCATCTTCCAGGCGCAACTCGATCACCAGCGACGTGCCCGGGACATCGTGCGCGGCGAGTTCGGTTTTCAACCATGCCGCTTGGCCACCATCAGCCAGCGTCAGCGGAGACTGTGTGACGAACAGGCGCAGCGAACGACCCTCGGCACGACGGTCGCGGATCAGCGCGAGCGCCTGCATGGTGACCCAGCGATCGATCTCGACGATGAAGTCGGCGCGCTCGGCCATCGGGATGATTTCCGCCGCCGACAACAACCGGCCTTGGTTGTCGCGCATGCGCAGCAACACCTGGTATTGCGAATCGTCGCTGCCGGCGACTGCGACGACGGGTTGGTAAAGCAGTTCGAGATGATGGTGGGCGATGGCCTCGCCGATCTGCGCCAGCAACGCGGCTTCGCGCGCGGCTTCGGAAGACTTCGGCGGTTCGTAGCGACGGATGCCGCGCTCGTGCGTGCGCGCTTCGCGCGCGACTTTTTCCACCGCGTTGAGCAGTGGACCGGTTTCGCTGAAACCGTGGCGCAGCGCGCAAATGCCGACCGAAACCCGCAGGCGCAGCGGGTGCCCCTGCGCCTGGAACGGATGCTGGGCGAGCGCGCTGCGGATCTGTCCGGCAAGGGTGTCGAGCCCGGCATCATCGCGCGCGGCATCGTAGACAAGAAAGCTGCCGTCGCCGACGCGCGCAACCTGGCTGTCGCCAGCGGTAGTGGCGACTAGGCGGCTGGCATCGGCCAGCAGTTGCTCCAGCGCGGTCAGGCCCATGCGCTCGCGCAGCAGGCTCAGGCTTTCGATTTCCAGGAACAACACGCCGCCGGCGCTTTTGGCTTCCGTGCTGCCGAGGCGGGCGCGAACCTGCTCGAGCAGGTCGGCGCGATCGATCAGACCGGTCGTGACATCCTTGCCGCCGGTTTCGCGACGGCCGCGGCGCGTCTCCAGCGCGCGATGCCGACGCACGCGATTTTGCACGGCGGAAATCAGATGTCGCGGACGGATGGGTTTGGCGAGGAAATCATCGCCGCCGGCATCGATCGCATCGAACTGCCGGTCTTCGTCGCTTTCGCCGGACAGGAACACGATCGGCGTGTGCATGAAGGCTTCCTGCTCGCGGATCAGCGCGGTCAGCTCGATGCCGTTGGCCTCGGGCATGTTCAGATCCATCAGCACGAGATCGGGCTGGAACTGCTCGAGCGCCGGCATCACGCCGAAAGCCTCAAGCACGACCAGCGTGGACATGCCGGCGTTGCGCAGGATGCCTTCGGCAAACAAGGCCTGGCCGCGGTCGTCCTCGACGATCATCACGCGGAACGGATCCTCGCTACCGGGCTCAACCAACGTCTGCAGGCGCCGGATCACGTCATTGGCCGAGGCGGGATCAACGATCAGCGTGTCGACACCGGCGCGACGGGCCGAGAGACGTATGCCGATATCGTCGGCCTCGGCGATCGCTGCCAACAGCAGGCGTTTCGGACTGCGCAATCGCGCCTGGCGGATGGTTTCGCCGATGTTTTCGAGTTGCGCGCCGAAGCTCGCATCGACCAGCACCAGATCCGCGGGCAGGGCGCCGAGGAGTTCGGTGAGTTCGTCGGTGTCTTCGAGCAATTCGATTTCGACGCGCTGGCTTTCCAGGCGCTGGTCGAGTTCCAGCGACAGCGGGCCGTGGCTGGTGAGGTGATAGATGCGCAGACCGGCAGCCAGTACCGCCGGCGTGTTGTCGACCACGGGCGCAGGTGCCGGTATCGGTGCCCGGGCCGGAGTTGGCACAGGTGCAGGCGTAAACGCCGGCGTGACCACCAGCGCTGCAGGCGCGGTGATTTCGCCGGGGAGATGGCCATGGATCGGTGGCGGCGCGGCGTGGATCGGGCCATCGCCGAACACTTCTTCCTCGCTGTATTCGAATTCGTCGATGACCGGCTTCAGCGTCGGCGCGAAGGATTGCCGCGTCGGTGCGGATGCCGGAGCGGCCGCGCGCAATGCCTGCGCTTCGGCTTCGGTGATTGCTGGCGGGGCATCGCTGTCCCAGCGTCGCCACCAAGTCAGCGGCGGCGATTCGGCACGATCGGAATTACCCAGTTGTCGTGGCGCGGTGTCGCGTACCGGTTCGGGCGCGCGCGGCACGATCGCGACGAGGCCGTCGACGAGGTTCCACATGCGCTCGCCGGCGGTCGGGTCCGGCAGCGCTTGGCCCGCGAGGGCTTCATCAAGCAGGTCGGCGAGGGTGCTGAGGCTTTCGCCGGCTTCGGCAAAACCGTGGCGGCTGCTGGCGACGCCGAGGCGGCGGGCGTCGGCATGGATCAGGGCGAGACCGTTGATATCCCAGCCCGATTGCAGGAAGCGTTGCAGCCGGCGTCCTATCACTTCCACGCGTCGCGGAAGATGACGCTGGAAAGCGAGTCGCAGTTCGGCGAGTTGAGACTCGTCGTCAAGATTCATCGCTTAGCCCCCTGATGGCCAAGGATTATGCCCCCTGCCGGAACCTGCTGTCAGGGTGCCATCCGTACCGGTGATCCACGGCTTCAACGTGCCCGCTACAGAGTCGGGGACAGGCCTCAACGCGTACCGACCAGCGCACCGATGCCACGCACCAGCTTGCGTGCGAGCCAAAACACCACGACCGATATCGACACCACCACGCCCAGAAACAGACTCAACGCCAGCCACGGATGGGCGAATACGAGGCTCAGGCTGCCCAGCGTGGCGGCATCCTCGGTTAGCGAAGCGGTCCAGTTGCTGACTGGCTCTGGCGAGGCGTTGATCAGCGCGCGCGTGCCGGTTTTCAGGCCGTGGGTAAGCAGCGCGGCGCCGGCGCCAGCGGCGAGCGCACCGGCGCTCAGGTGGCCATCGGGTGATAGCGTGGCGGCAGCGAGAAAGGCGCCGACGGGAATCCGCAGCACGGTCTGCAGCAGATCCCAGCCGGAATCGACGCCGGGAATCTTGTCGAAAGCGAATTCGATGACGGTCAGCGCGCCGGCGGTGCCCAGCACCCAGGGCGAGCTGGTCACCTGCAGGGCTGCCGGCAATTCCACCCAGCCCAGCAAACCGGCGATGCCGATGCCAAAGACGGTGAGGTAGGCGCGCACGCCGGACAGCGCGGCCAGGGCGATGCCCAGAGCGAACAGGTGGGCTTCGGTCATGACGGCGGGCTCCCGGGCGCCTGGATGGCGGGTCTGTGGGAAATATAGCCCCGTTTTGTCTGCACTCAAGCTGAGCCGGAGCGCCGTTTCCAGCCGCCGTCCGGCGGGGTTTTCTTTATTGCCGGCCCCCCGCCCGGTATCCTGCCCGCCATGAGCTCCCCCGGCCCAGATCCGCACCGCTTCGTCATCGTTCCGCATCGTCCCTACCAGCGCGGCTGGTGGGTGCTGATCGCGGTGCTGTGGCCGCTGACTGTGGCCGCCGCCTGGTATCTCGCATCACATTCGGCCGCGCCCTCGCTGGCCGCGGCGCGCAGCCAGCTCAGTGCCAACAGCGATCGCCTCGACAGCGAGCAGGCCGCCGTCAAGGACCTGCGCCAGCAAGTGGCGACGCTGCGCCGCTCCGATCAGATCAGCCGCAATGCCAATGTCGAGCTGCAATCGAACCTGTCCGAGCGCGAGGAAGAAGTTTCCGGCCTGCGCGCCGACGTTGATTTCTACGAGCGCCTAGTCGGCTCGACCGGCCAGCGCCATGGCCTCAATGCCCACGAGGCGGTGTTTTCGCCCGAAGCCGGCGGCACCTGGCATTACACCGTCACCCTGACCCAGAACATCAATCGTGGCGCGATCACCAAGGGCCAGATGCAGCTCGCGGTCGAGGGTGTGCGCGGTGGCAAGATGACCTCGGTCAAATGGGCCGATCTGTTGCAGAAGCCCGGCGCCCCCGGCCAGGCTTTTTCATTCCGTTATTTCCAGCAGCTCGAAGGCAGCGTGATCCTGCCTCCGGGATTTACCCCCCAACGCGTCCGCGTGCTGCTCAACGCCGACGGCAACAACGTGGACCAGCCGTTTGCCTGGTCCGCCAAGAAGACAGGAGAGTGAGATGTTCGGTGGCAAGGAAAAAGGTTCGCGCAATGGCACCAATACCGTGGAAACGCTGATCGGCCCGCGGGTCGTGATCCGCGGCGACATCATCTTCTCCGGCGGCCTGTACGTCGAAGGCCGCATCATCGGCAAGGTCTTTGCCGAAGACGGCGCCGCTGCGGTGTTGACCGTGGCTGCGCAGGGCGTGATCGAAGGCGAAGTGCGCACGCCGATCGCGGTGATCGCCGGCCAGCTCAACGGCGAAGTGCACGCGTCCGAGCGCATCGAACTGGCCGCCAATGCCCGCGTCAACGGCAACATCCACTACAAGGTGGTGGAAATGGCTGCCGGCGCGATGATCACCGGTCGTCTGATCCATGCCGAAGCGCAGGGGCTGCATATCGCCGACAAGGCCGAGCCCGAGGCGGCGTAAGCCGTCTCCGCGCTTGAATAGTTAGCGCAACGGGCCCATCTGGAAATCATGGAAAACCTGCCGACCTACCAGACGCTGGACGCACCGCTCGATTTCACTGCGGCGGCGGCGGCCAAGGTATCCGCGCTGATCGCCGAGGAAGGCAATCCGGCGCTCAAGCTGCGCGTCTACATCAGTGGCGGCGGTTGTTCGGGCTTCCAATACGGTTTCGAGTTCGACGAGCAGCAGTCCGAGGACGACCTCGCCCTGCAACGCGACGGCGTCACCCTACTCGTCGACCCGCTCAGCCTGCAATACCTGATGGGCGCGGCGGTGGATTACCGCGAAAGCCTACAAGGCGCGCAATTCGTGATCCGCAACCCGAACGCGAAATCCACCTGCGGTTGCGGTAGCAGCTTCTCGGTGTGACGCCGGCCGAGCGCCAATACGCGTTCCAGCACGCCGGCCTGGACCGCGCCGAACATCTGCGCGAGGACGCCGCTGCCCTCGATGGACTCTGGCCGACCGCCACGCTGCTGATCCTCGACGACGACGGCAACGCCTATTTCGCCGGCAGCGAAGACGCACCGGAATTCCTGGCTGGCGCAGCGACATTTTCGCAGCGTCCCGATGCCGCGAGTTTTCTCGGGCTCGATGACGCCGGCGACGCCTGGTTCGTCGTGCCGACGCAAAACGTGCGCGAATTGCCCGCGCAAAAACTCGACCTGCGCAATGCCGGCGTGCGCTGGCAGGCACTGCCTGCGGCGGCGTTCGCGCAGGCCCGCGCCCTGGTGCACTGGCAGCAGCGCAGCCGTTTCTGCGGTGCCTGCGGTGGTGCGTTGATGCTCGAACGCGCTGGCTTCTGCGCGCGTTGCGATGGCTGCGGCCTGGAACATTACCCGCGCACCGATCCGGCGATCATCGTTGCGGTCAGCGATGGCGAGCGCCTGCTGCTCGGTCGCCAGGCGAGCTGGCCGGAGAAGCGCTGGTCGGTGCTGGCGGGGTTTCTCGAGCCGGGCGAATCGCTGGAGCAAACCGTGGTGCGCGAAGTGATGGAAGAAGCCGGTGTGCGTGTGCACGCCTGTGAATACGTCGCTTCGCAGCCGTGGCCGTTTCCGGCGGCGCTGATGCTGGGTTTTCGCGCGCAGGCGCTGCCGCAGCCGGCGCAGGCCGGTGCCGAACTCGAGCAGGCGCGCTGGTTCAGCGCCGCCGAGTTGCGTGCCGAAGTCGCCGCGCACGAGGTATTGCTGTCGCCACGCCTGTCGATCTCGCGCTTCCTGATCGACGACTGGTTGGCGCGGCATTCCTGAGCCTCGCCGCGGCCGGCGATGAACGTCGGGCGATGATCTACAATCCCCGCAACCGCCTCGGAATGCCGCCGTCCCGCCCATGGCCCTGACCCTGATCGCCGTCGTGCTTGCATTGCTCCTCGGGCATATCGCGCCCGGGTTGATTGCATTGCGCCACTACGGCTGGTTCATCGCCTGGCTGCAGTGGCTCGGACGCCTGCTCAACGGTCAGAGCGTCTGGCAGGGCCGCTTCGGCTTGTGGATTGGTGTCGGTGTGCCGGTCGTGCTGATCGGCGTCGGGCAATGGCTGCTTGGCGATCTGTTCTACGGGCTGCCGACGTTCGCGCTTGCCCTGCTCGCGCTGCTCTACACCTGGGGCCCACGCGATCTCGATCTCGATGTCGACGCGGTGATCGAGGCTGGCGATCCGGAAGCGCGACGCGTCGCTGCGACCGCGCTGTTTCCCGAAGGCGGCGAGCCGGTGATCGAAGGCCCAGCCCTGGTCGAAGCCGTGTTCCGCTGCGCGCTCTGGCGCTGGTTCGGCGTGCTGTTCTGGTTTCTGTTG
>NZ_DATGBO010000006.1:0-18082 GCF_035312645.1 Arenimonas sp. | reverse complement strand
AGGCCTTGCACGCCGACGCCGAGCCGCGCCTCGTTCATCATCGTGAACATCGCGTTGAGGCCGCGGTGCTCCTCGCCGACGAGCCAGCCGCTGGCGCCGTCATAGTTCATCACGCAGGTCGCGTTGCCGTGGATGCCCATCTTGTGTTCGATCGAACCGGCCTTGATACCGTTGCGTGCGCCGACTTCGCCCTGCGCATCGGGCAGGAATTTCGGCACCAGGAACAGCGAGATGCCTTTTGTGCCTGCCGGCGCATCGGGCAGACGGCCGAGCACGAGATGCAGGATGTTTTCCGCGACATCGTGTTCGCCGGCGGAGATGAAGATCTTGGTGCCGGTCAGCGCATGGCTGCCGTCGCCGTTGGCTTCAGCGCGGGTCTTGAGCAGGCCGAGGTCGGTGCCGCAATGCGATTCGGTCAGGCACATCGTGCCGGTCCATTTTCCGGAAATGAGCTTGGGCAAGTAGGTGTTTTTCTGTTGCTCGGTGCCGAAGGTCATCAGGCATTCGTAGGCGCTGTGCGACAGGCCGGCATACATCAGCCAGGCCTGGTTGGCCGAATTCATCATTTCGTAGAGGCGGTTGTTGAGCAGCACCGGCAGGCCCTGGCCACCGAAGTCGGGCGAGCAGCTCAGCGATGGCCAGCCGGCGTCGACAAATTGCGCATAGGCTTCCTTGAAGCCCTTGGGCGTGGTGACTACGCCATCGCCCTGGAACGTGCAGCCTTCGATATCGCCGACGGTATTGAGCGGGAACGCGACCTGGCTGGCGAACTTCGCGCCTTCCTCGAGCACGGCGTTGATCGTGTCGATATCGAGATCGGAATGCGTCGGCATCGCCTTGAGTTCGCCAAGAGCGTCGAACAATTCGAACATCACGAAACGCATGTCGCGCAGGGGCGCGTTGTAGCTGGGCATGGAGACTCCGGGGCTGTGAGGCGGCGAAAAATTTCCCGTACTGTAGCGTATGCCAGTCCGGGTGGCGATCCGCCCTGGCCTCTGGCGCGGCGCGGCGGCGTGTCCCAGACTTGGTTCAAACACATTCGGGAAGTGTCATGAAAAAGGGTCTGATCGGTTGTCTGATGGTGGGCTTGTTGCTGGTGATCGTGGGCGGTGGTGCCGCGTATTGGTTCGTGTTGCGACCGATGTACAACAGCGCCAGCGCCGGCATCGAGAGCGTGCAGCAACTGGCCAAGGTGGCCGAAGTGCAGACCCAGGTGAAGAACCAGCAGGCGTTCACGGCTCCTGCCGATGGTCGTCTCACCGCGGCGGAAGTCGCGACCTTCGTGGCCATCGAAAGCGGCGTCGAAAGCAAGATGGGCGGCGAAATGGACGCGATGAAGGCCAAGTACGAAGCGATGGACAAGGACATGAAGGCCCAGGGCCGCGAAGCCAATGCCGGCGAAGCGATGGGCGCGATGGCGGATTTCTCCAGCCTGCTTGCCAAGGCCAGGACTGCGCAGGTCGACGAGCTCAACAAGGCCGGCATGTCGATGGAGGAATTCAGCTGGGTGCGCGCGCAAGCGATGTCCTCGCTGCCATTGGCGAGCATGGACAAGATCCCCGACGGTGTCGCCAATCCCGCGCAGATCGCCAACGCCGATCTGTTACGTCCGCACAAGGACGTGTTGAACAAGGCGATGGGTCGCGCCTGGCTGGGTTTCTGATCGTCGCGTCAGAGCGCGGAACCGGTGGCCTGGCCGGAAGCCCAGGCCCACTGGAAGTTGTAACCGCCGAGGTGGCCGGTGACGTCGACCACCTCGCCGATGAAATGCAGTCCCGGTGATTTTTTCGAGGCCAGCGTTGTCGACGAAAGTTCATCGGTATCGACACCGCCCAAGGTGACTTCGGCGGTGCGATAACCTTCGGTGCCGCTGGCGACGACCGGCCAGTGACCCAGCAGTTTCGCCATCGCGCGGATCTCGGCATGCACGAACTGCCGCATCGGCTTGTTCGTGAACCATTGCTCGCACAGTCTTTGCGCGAAACGTTTCGGCAAAACGTCGCCAAGCACGGTTTTCAGTTCGGCGCCCGGCTGTGCATGTTGGCGTTCGAACAGGAAGGCCTCGATGTCCTGCTGTGGCAACAGATCGAGCAGCAATTCCTTGCCCGGTTCCCAATACGAAGAAATCTGCAGGATGCTCGGGCCGCTGAGGCCGCGATGGGTGATCAGCATCGCGTTGTCGAAGGATGTTTTTCCGCAGCGTGCCGACACCGGCAACGCGACGCCGGCGAGGTCGGCGTAGTGTTCCTGGTGCTTGCCGCTCAAGGTCAGCGGTACCAGCCCGGCGCGGGTCGGCAGCACGGTGTGGCCGAATTGCCGCGCGATCTCGTAACCGAAACCGCTCGCGCCCATGCTCGGAATCGACAAGCCGCCGGTGGCGATCACCAGTGATTGCGCTTCGAAATTTCCCAGCGCGGTGCGCAGGCGATAACCGTTCGCCGCCGATTCCACTTTCTCGACGCTGCAATTGGTCTCGATGCGCACGCCGGCCTGCGCGCATTCGTCCAGCAGCATCTTGACGATCTGCTTGGACGAGTCGTCGCAGAACAGCTGGCCGAGTTCTTTTTCGTGATATGCGATGCCGTGGCGTTCGACCATGTCGATGAAATGCCGCGGCGTGTAGCGCGCCAGCGCCGATTTGCAGAAATGCGGATTGGCCGAAAGGAAATTCGCCGGTGTCGTGCCGGTATTGGTGAAATTGCAGCGCCCGCCACCCGACATCAGGATCTTCTTGCCGCAGCGGTTCGCGTGTTCGATCACCAGCACGCGTCGGCCGCGTTGGCCCGCGACCAGCGCGCACATCAGGCCAGCGGCGCCAGCGCCGATGATGAGAGCGTCATGTTGCATCAGCCACGCCCGTAGGAGCGATGGCAATCGCGACTCTTTTCATCGCGGCGAATTCGGTCGCGATTGCCATCGCTCCTACGCGAAGCCGTCAGATCTGCACCAGCTGCTTGCCGAAATTCTTGCCGGTGTACAAACGGCGCAGGGCTTCGGCGAAATTGGGCAGGCCTTCGACGATGTCGAGCTTGCTGGTGAGCTTGCCGGCCATCACCCACGGCGCCATCGCGGCGATCGCCTCCTCTGCACGGTGCAGGTAGTCGATGATCACGAAACCTTCCATGCGGCCACGGGCGGAGATCAGCGACAGGTAATTCGCCGGGCCGCGGGTTTCGCCGGTGGCGTTGTATTGCGAAATTCCGCCACAGAGCACGATGCGCGCGCGCAGTTTCAGGCGCTTGAGTACGGCATCGAGGATTTCGCCGCCGACGTTGTCGAAATACACGTCGATGCCGTCCGGGCACAGGCGCTTGAGTTCGTCGCTGACCACCTGGTTCTTGTAGTCGATCACCTCGTCCGCGCCGAGTTCGTTCTTCACGAACGCGCATTTGTCGGCGCCACCCGCGATACCGATCACGTGCATGCCCAGGGCCTTGCCGATCTGCACGGTGTTGGAACCCACCGCACCCGCGGCCGCCGACACCACCAGCACTTCACCCGCCGCTGGCTTGCCGATGTCGATCAGACCGAAATACGCGGTCAGGCCGGTAGCGCCGAACACGCTGAGCGCCCAGCCCGGATGCGGAAGTTTGCCGGCATCGAAACGCTGCATGCCCTTGCCGTCGGAAACCAGTTCGCTCTGCGCGCCGGTCATGCCGCTGACCCAGACACCGGCCGGAAATTTTTCGTTCTTCGATTCGATCACTTCGCCGATACCGGCCGAGCGCATCACTTCGCCCAGACCGACCGGCGGCCAATACGATTTCGCCTCGGTCATCCACACGCGCATCGCCGGATCTATCGACAGGAATTTCACCGCGATGCGGATCTGGCCGTCGGCCAATGCGACCGGTGCCGATTCGCGCATTTCGAAATCGCTGTCTTTCGGCAGACCCTCGGGGCGGGCGATCAGGTGCAGGGCGCGTGCAGTGCTCATGACGGAACTCCTTGGGGGCAGGGGCGAATCATAGGAGATGGCGCAAACAAAAGGGACGCGCGTTGCCGGGCGTCCCTTTTTCTTTGTCGCAAGGTGGCTGTGCCTTGCTTATTCCGACGCCGGGCCCTTGCGGTGCGGCTTCGGCTTGGGCTTGCCCATGCCGGGCGGGCTGTCCTTGAAATCGCGCTTGGGCTTGAACGGCGGGCGATCGCCGAAGGATTTCTTCTCGCCGAAGGTCTTCTTGCCGGCGAACGGCGGGCGGCTGCCAGCGGGCTTCTTGCCGGTGGTGTCGGGCGCTTCGCCATCGCGGGTGATGCGCAGCTGCTGGCCGGCGCACCAGACGGTCTTGAGGTGCTGCATCACATCGACCGGCATGCCCGAGGGCAGGTCGATCAGGCTGTGGTCCTCGAAGATCTCGATGCGGCCGATGTGCTTGCTTTCCAGGCCGGCTTCGTTGGCGACGGCACCGACGATGTTGCCCGGCTTCACGCCGTGGTCGTAGCCGACTTCGATGCGGAAAGTTTCCAGGCCGGCTTCAGGCTTGTGCGGCGAGCGTTCTTTTTTCGGGAAGGCCGGGCGCTCGGGGCGTTCGCTGCGTTCCGGACGATCGCCGCGCGGCGCGCGTTCGGCGCGCGAAGGACGATCGAAGTCGCGCTCGTTTTTCTCGAAGGCCGGGCGCGGCACGTGCTTCGGCGCTTCCAGCAGCAGCGGCACGTCGCCGCGTGCCATTTTCGCCAGCGCCGCCGCGATTTCGATCGCCGGCACATTGTGCGACTGCTCGTAGTCCTCGATCAGGCGCTGGAACAGGCTCAGTTCGCCGCCAGCGAGGGTTTCGGTGATCTGCGTCTTGAATTTGGCGATGCGCACGTCGTTGATCGCTTCGACGCTGGGCAATTCCATCGCCTCGATCGGCTGGCGCGTGGCGCGCTCGATCGAACGCAACATGTTGCGCTCGCGCGGCGCGATGAACAGGATCGCTTCGCCGCTGCGGCCGGCGCGGCCGGTGCGGCCGATGCGGTGCACGTAGCTTTCGGTGTCGTAGGGCACGTCGTAATTGAGCACGTGGCTGATGCGGTCGACATCGAGGCCGCGCGCGGCGACGTCGGTGGCGACCAGGATGTCGATCTTGCCGTCCTTCAACTGCTGGATCGTGCGCTCGCGCTGCGCCTGCTGCACGTCGCCGTTGATCGCCGCAGCGGAAAAACCGCGCGCCTGCAATTTCTGCGCGAGCTCGTCGGTGGCCAGCTTGGTGCGCGCGAACACAATCATCGCGTCGAACGGTTCGGCTTCCAGGATGCGCGTCAGCGCATCGAGCTTGTGCAGACCGCTGACCTGCCAGAAACGCTGGCGGATGTTGTCGGCAGTGCGGGTCTTGGCCTCGATGGTGACTTCGGCCGGATCCTTGAGATAGGTCTGGGCGATGCGGCGGATCGCCGACGGCATCGTTGCCGAGAACAATGCGACCTGACGCGTCGCCGGGGTCTTCTTGATGATCTGTTCGACGTCGTCGATGAAACCCATGCGCAGCATTTCGTCGGCTTCGTCGAGCACCAGCGTGCTGAGCTGGGAAATGTCGAGCGTGCCCTTGTCGAGATGATCGATCACGCGACCGGGCGTACCGACCACGACATGCACACCGCGGCGCAGCGCCATCAGCTGCGGACCGTAGCTCTGGCCGCCGTAGATCGGCAGCACCTGGAAGCCGGGCATGTGCGCGGCATAACTATGGAAGGCTTCGGCGACCTGTATCGCCAGTTCGCGCGTCGGTGCGAGCACCAGCACCTGCGGCTTGGTCTTGGACAAGTCGAGGCGGGTCAGCAAGGGCAGGGCGAAGGCGCCGGTCTTGCCGGTACCGGTCTGCGCCTGGCCGAGCACGTCGCGATTGGCGAGCAGCAACGGAATGGTCGCGGCCTGGATCGGCGTCGGTGCTTCGTAACCGAGGCCGGTCAGGGTTTTTAGCAGCGCCTCGCTCAGGGCGAGATCACGGAAAGTGGTGCTGGGCGCCATCGCGGCCGTCTCGGAAGTCATGGTTTGCTCTCGGGGAGCGCCGGGGCGCAGAAGGCCGGGCGGGGGAATCGGGGGCGTATTCTACCCGTTCGACTGCCTGGCCGTCGGATGTCTCGGCAATGGCAGGCTTGAACAACAAATCCGGAGCGCGATCGCATGGCTTATCTGTGGACCAAGACCTTCCATCTGCTGTTCGTGATGGCCTGGATGGCAACGGTGTTCTATCTGCCGCGCATCCTGGTCAATATCGCCGAAGCCGGCGATGCGCCGGCGGTGCGTGATCGACTCGTGTTGATGGGCCGCCGGCTTTATCGCTTCGGTCACATGATGTTCGGATTTGCGGTGGCGTTCGGCGCACTGCTTTTCATCGGCCATTATTTCAGCGCGGATCTTTGGCCGGATGTGGTCGCGGGGCGCGCGTGGATGCACGCGAAGCTGGGTCTGGTGGCGCTGCTGCTGATCTATTTCATCGCCTGCGGAAGAATGCTCAAGCGCGCAGCCAGCGGTGGAGCGTTGCCGGCATCGACGACACTGCGTTGGCTCAACGAGTTGCCGCTGCTGCTGTTGGTTGGCGTGATCTATCTGGTGCTGGCCAAGCCGTTCTGATTTTTTCGCGGCGTGCGTTGCCTGCTACTCCGCAGGCTTGGGCGCTGTGCGGTACGCGAGGTAGGCGAGGCCTAGCGGGCCGAGCGTGCCGGTGGCGATCATCCAGAACGGATGCGTGCCCCAGGAATTGCCGATCGTGCCCGCGGCGACCGCGATGCCGATCGCCATCGCCACGAACAAGCGGTGCTGCGATGCGAGCCGTACCGCCACGCCGGCGCCGAGAAACGCGCCCAGGCACCAGCCGAACACGATCAGGCCTTTCGCCGACATCGGCATGCTCTCGATCAGGGCGCGCAACTGCGCCGGATCGTGGAAGTCGACGCCCGGCGGAATCGCGAAGACCTTGGTCGCGGCGATTTCGGTGAAGGTGGTGGCGAGGATCCCGGCGATCAGGCCGGCGATGATGGCGAACAGGCTGCGGATCATGCGTTGCTCCGGAAAGAGGGCGAGCATTCCGCCAGGCGCTGGAAAAAACAAGGGCCGCAATGCGGCCCTTGTTTCATCGCGAGTTTGCGCCGGACTCAGCGCGGGCTGCGCGGTGCGTTGACGCTGCGACGCTCACCGCCGCTGCGCTCGCCGCGCTCGGACGGCGACTTCGCGCCGGCATGCGCGTGGCGCGCGCCGGTATTGGCATGCGGACGGCGCTGCTTGCTCGGCGGACGCTGGCCGGACGGACGACCGGCGCTGGCGCTGTCGTTGCCCATGCGGATCGCACGGCTGGGCTTGTAGCCTTCGACTTCCACCATCTCGATGTCGGCCTTGAGCACGCGGTGGATCGCGCGCAGCAGGTTGCCTTCATCGGGCGAGACCAGCGACAAGGCCTCGCCGCTGGCGCCGGCGCGGCCGGTGCGGCCGATGCGGTGCACGTAATCTTCCGCGACCATCGGCAGGTCGAAATTGATCACCAGCGGCAGCAGCGGAATATCGAGACCGCGCGCGGCGACGTCGGTGGCGACCAGCACGCGGGCCTTGCCCGACTTGAAGTCGGCCAGGGCTTTCAGACGCTGCGATTGGCTTTTGTTGCCGTGGATCGCGACCGACTTGATGCCGGCTTTCTCGATCTGTTCGGCGAGGCGGTTGCAGCCGTGTTTGGTCTTGCCGAACACGAGGATCTGCTCCTGCCAACGCTCGCTGAGGATGTCGATCAGCAGGTCGCGCTTGCGCGCGTTGTCGACCGGATGCGCGCGGTGGGTGACGGTGTGGGCGACCATGTTCTGCGCCGAGACCTGCACCTGCTGCGGGTTGCGCATGAATTCCAGCGCGAGTTTCTTGATCGCTTCCTCGAACGTCGCCGAGAACAGCATCGTCTGGCGGGTCGAGGGCAGCTTGTTGAGGATGCGCTTGATTGCGGGCAGGAAGCCCATGTCGAGCATGCGGTCGGCTTCGTCGAGCACGAGGACTTCGACATCGCCCAGCTTGACGCTGCCGCGCTCGAGATGGTCGATCAAACGACCGGGCGTGGCGACGAGGATGTCGACGCCGCGGCGCAGGGCGTCGAGCTGCGGGTTCATGCCGGCGCCGCCGTAGATCACGGTGCTGTTGAGGCGAAGGTGTTTGCCGTAGGTGCGCAGGCTTTCGTGCACCTGGTGGGCGAGTTCGCGGGTCGGGGTCAGCACCAGCGCGCGGATGCGGCGCGGGCCACCGAAGGCCGGGGTGCTTTCGCTCAGGCGATGCAGCAACGGCAGCGCGAACGCTGCGGTCTTGCCGGTGCCGGTCTGGGCGCCGCCGAGCAGATCGTGGCCGGCAAGGGCCAGCGGGATCGCTTCGGACTGGATGGGGGTGGGCTGCGTGTAGCCGATTTCCGACAGCACGCGGACGAGCGCAGGCGCGAGCCCGAGCGTTTCAAAAGACATGGTGATGCTCCGTTGTACCCGGAGCGTTCCCTAGAACCGCGCTGCGAGCTTGATGATTCAATGACGCCAGAGTGGCGTGTTTGCGCAGCGTGACGTGCGGAGTGGGCTTGGGCCGGGGGCGCGCTTCGAGAAGCAAGCTTGTGGAAAATCGGCTTTGGCGACCGGGGGAAAACGAAGCCGGTGCTGCAAACGGGGCGAATCCTAACCGATCAGGGCCGGCTGCGCCAATCGCGCCTGAACCGTAATTCAGGCTTTACCCGCTGACCCACACCCCGTCCGGTGTGCCGGACAGGGCATTCGCAAGGGATTTTTGCCGGTTCCGCTCAGTCTTCCGGGGCGTTGTAGGCGTCGAACTCCGCCTGGGTCAGCTTGCCGTCGGCATCGGTATCGGCATTCTCGAAATCGGCGGCGAGCGGGTTGTCGTCGGGGATTTCATCGACGGTGAGGACGCCGTCAGCGTTCTTGTCCAGGGATTTGAACGAAGCTGCGGCTGGCGTGGGAGCAGGCGCTGGTTTGGGTTTGGCCTGGCCGGCCTGGGCAGCGCCGGCGGCGAGCGCCAATGCGAGCGCGGCAGTGCTGATGAGTGCTTTGCCGGGTGACAGGTTCATCGCGGTTCTCCTCATGATTGCCCGATCACGTCGCTGCGATGGGCCAGTTTGCGGCTGTCGCCGGGATGGCGGCGGCCGATGGACTTCCTGCGCGGCGACGGTCTGATCGGGGCCGGCGTGATCGTCGAACGCATGGGTTTGAAATGGCATCGATCCGAACCGCGACGGACTTGCAGCGGCAACAGATCGAATTGCGGTGCCGCCCGATTCCCGCTAGTTGATGATGCGTTTTGCCGACACGTAATGTTTGCGCCAATAAGCGCTTTCGAGCGAATCGAGCCGCACGGTGCCGCCGGTCGCTGGCGCATGCACGAAGCGGCCTTCGCCGACGTAGATGCCGATATGGCTGACGCGACCGCCGCGCGGATTGAAGAACACCAGGTCGCCCGGCTGCAGATCGTCGCGATCGACCTTGGGGGCATTGAGGTCGATCAGCTCGCGCGTGCTGCGCGGTAGTTTCAGCCCGGCGGCATCGCGGAACACGAAGCCGACCAGGCCGCTGCAATCGAATCCGCCCTCGGGCGTCGAGCCGCCATAGCGATACGGCGTGCCGACCAGGCCGATCGCACGCATCAGGACATCGTTGGAAAGCGCACTCAGGGTGCCGGGTTCGCGATAGCGGTCTTCGCCCAGTCCATAGGATTGCGAGTCGCCGGTCCCGGTCCTGGAACCGCCGCTGCTGGCGCAGGCCGACAGCTGCAGCGCCAGCCACAGCAGAAAAAAGCCCCGGAAAACTAGCGTCGGGACCGATGGCTGCGGATAATGCGCGTCCCTCATAACGGGCGAGTTTGCCCCAATGCCGCCGCCGAGTCATCCCGGCCGGCCATACCGGAACCAGAATGAAGATCGAAGAAAACAGCGTCGTGCGTTTCCATTACACCGTCTCCGAGCCCGGTCTGCCGACGCTGGAAAGCTCGCGCGATCGCGAGCCGCTGGCGATCCTGATCGGTCACGGCAACATCATTCCCGGCCTGGAAGCGGCGATGAAGGATCGCGCCAGCGGCGAAACCTTCCAGGTCACGATCGAACCCGCTCAGGCCTACGGCGAGCGCCGTGACGGCATGACCCAGCGCGTGCCGCGCAAGCATTTCAAGAACGCCAAGCTGGTTCCGGGCATGCAGGTTGTCTTGCCGACCGAGATGGGTCCGCGCGCGATGACCGTGCAGAAAGTCGGCATGAGCGTTGTCGACGTCGATCTCAATCATCCGATGGCCGGCAAGACGCTGGCGTTCGACGTCGAGATCATCGACGTGCGCGAAGCCAGCGAAGACGAAAAGAGCCACGGTCACGTACATGGTGAAGGCGGCCACCAGCACTGACACGGCAATGGTCTCGCGGCAAAGAAAACGGCCCGCTTGCGCGGGCCGTTTCTTTTTGTCGATGGCGAACTGGATCAGTTGACGCTGACCGCACTCCAAGCCGCGGCGACCGCGTTGTACTGCGCCGAGCCGGCACCGTAGAGATCGGTGGCGGCCTTGAGCGTGGATGCGCGCGCATTGGTGTACTTGCTGCTGGAGGTCAGATAGACCGTCAGCGCGCGATACCAGATTTTCGCCGCGGCATCGCGACCGACGCCGGTAATGGCCGTATTGCCGTTGCACACGAGCTGGCTCTTGGTCAGGTTGAATCCGGCCGGTACCACCGCGCCTTCCGCGAGCAGGTAGAAGAAGTGGTTGGCGACACCGGACGAGTAGTGCACGTCGAGATTGCCGATCGTGCTGGTGTAGCAATCCGGAGACGCGCCATCGAGGCTGGGCTTGAACATGAAGCGCAGCGCCTTGGTGTTGTTCGGGTTGCTGATGTAGATCTTCTCGCCGATCAGGTAGTCGGGCGTGTCGCTGCTGTTGTTGGCATAGAACTCGACCATCGTGCCGAAGATGTCGGAGGTGGCCTCGTTCAAGCCGCCGGATTCGCCCGAGTAGGTCAGGTTGGCGGAGCGGCTGGTAACGCCATGGGACATTTCGTGGCCAGCCACATCGATATTGACCAGCGGGCCGTAGGTCACGCCGTCGCCGTCGCCGTAGCTCATGCAGAAGCAGGAGTCGGACCAGAACGCGTTGACGTATTTGCGACCGTAATGAACCTTGTTGTACGAACCGGCGCCGTTGTTGGCGATGCCGTTGCGACCGAGCACGTTCTTGTAATAGTCCCAGGTCTTGCTGACGCCGTACTGGGCGTCGGCAGCCGCGCTGGCGGTATCGGAGACGGCGTTGTTGCCCCAGGTGTTGTCGGCGTCGGTGAAGATGGTGCCGGCGCCCGCGGTCTTGTTCTTGAGGTTGGTGGTGTAGTTGTTGCCGCGGCTCGGATCGCGCAGCTCGTAGCCACCGCTGACGCTGTTGGTGGTCAGGGCAACGTTGCCCGAATACAGCGTGCGGCCGGTGCCGGCCGCGCTAGCGGTGAAGACGTTGGTCCAGCGGTCGAGGACACGGCCGGTCTTGGCGTCGATGATGTAGGTCATGTCGCGAGGGGTGCCGTCGGTTTCGCCGCCGACCATGCCAACGCGATAGGCGAGGCGGGACGCACCTTTCTCGCGTGCGAACACCACGAGTTCGGCGCTTGGACTGCCGACGAAATCGCTGCCGAATTCACCACCTGCGCTGACGATCGCATCGGTGGAGTTCAACCGCGGCGAAATGCTCAGGTTGATGTCGCTGTCCTGGGTGAGGGTCGCATCCTTGAAGCGGCCGCCGCGGGAGTGCACGACGACGTCGCCGCCGATCACCTGCAGGCCCTGATAGGTGCGATCGAAGCGGACGTGTTCGGTGCCGTCGGCATCGACGATGACGTCACGGGCCTGGAATTGATCCTGGCTGGAGACGTGTGCGGTGCGCCCGTTGGCGCGCAGGCCCTGCTCGGCGCGACCGGTCGCATCATCGTTGCCGGGCTGCCGCTCTTGCATGCGTGCAGCTGAAGCGGTGCCACCCAGAGCCATCATTACTGCGAGAGACAGAATTTTCGGTGTCAATGACATTGATGAATCCCCTGATGAAGTTCGAAAGAAAATAGGTGAACAACCCGAGCGCCATGCAGCGCGCCCGAACCTGAGGGGTATTCGCGCCCCCGGCATGCGGCTGCGCACCAATCGCAAATTTATGTGATGGAATTAACTAATTGAGGAAAAATAAGGGCAAAAAATAGCCAACTGTGCGGCGCTGCAATACTTTTCTGCGCAAGCCGTCACAGAAATCTTCCGGATCAAAAGGTCCTTCCGAAAAACCGAACTGATCGCCAGTCCCCGATACCTTTGACACGTGGCACAGACGGGGCGTGCGCCTAAGGTGTCGAAGCCGACGGGGGAGACGCATGGCGGACATCAAGTTGGTCGACACCACGCAGCCACTCTTGCCGATCGGGGGCAACGAGCGCATCCAGGCGCTGGACGTGGTGCGCGGGTTCGCCTTGATCGGCATCTTCCTGATGAACATCGAGTTCTTCAATCGGCCGCTCGCCGACATCAACGCCGGGCTTCCCGTCAACGTGACCGGCATCGATGCGTGGGCGGGCTGGCTGATCTACAACTTCGTGCAGGGCAAGTTCTGGACGATGTTCTCGCTGCTGTTCGGCATGGGTTTCGCGGTGATGCTGGGCCGTGCAGAGCGCGCCGGCCGCAGTTTCCTGCGCCCGTATCTGCGCCGCATCGTCGCGCTCGCGGTGTTCGGCATGCTCCACCACATCTTCATCTGGGGTGGCGACATCCTCTTCAGCTACGCGGTCGGCGCGATCGCCTTGCTGATTCTTTTGTACGGCAGGCCGCTTCCGATCCTGATCGGCATCGCCGCATTGCTCGGCGGCGGTTTCATCCCCGGCGCCGATTCGCTGTTCGGTGTTTGCGCCAGTCTCGTCGTGATCGCCTGCGGCGCGTTCTATCTGCGCAGCGAAGAAACAAGCGTGATCGCGCAGCAGGAAATGCCGCTGTTTTCGGCGATCGTACTTGCGCTTGCCGGGCTGCTCGCGGTCGCGGCGCTGGTGTGCTGGCTGGTGCCCGGCCTGCCGAAGGAACCTGCCGTTCCGCTGGCACTGGTCGCGCTGATCCTGCTGGCCTTGGCCCTGCTCTCGGCGAAATTCCATGAGCCGCGGGACAAGCGCATGGGACGCACTGGCGTCGGCATGTATCTGCTGCCTTTCGTGGTGATGACGGCATTCGGCGCCGCCAAATATTTCGAACCGTCGCTGATGCCGGGAGCTGCGACGGCCAAGCCCGCGGTTGTCGAGGTCGCAGGCAAGTCAGCCACCGCTGCGCAACGCAAGTCGGCGGCTGAAGTCGCAGAGACCGAAGCGGACGCAAAGGCGAAAGATCTTGCCGATCGCGCCAAGCGCGAGCAGGAGCAGAAAGAAAAAGTATCCGGGGAAAAGCGCGTCCTGACCCAGGGCAGCTATGTCGACGCAGTGCGCATGCGCGCCCGTGATTTCGCCGAAAACGCCAGCGGCGAAGCGGTGTTCGCCAGCATCGTCGTCGGCATGTTCCTGCTTGGCGCCTGGTTCGTGCGCTCGGGCGTGATGGCCGATACCGGCGCGCATCTGCCGCTGTTCCGCAAGCTGGCCTGGTTCGGTCTGCCGTTCGGCTGCGCGCTCGGGTTGATCGGCAGTGCGATCGCCACCGCGCACTACCCCGGTCAGCCACCGGGCCAATATCAGTTGGCGAGTGGCTTGAGCGTGCTGGGCAATCTGCCGGCGAGCCTGGGCTACGTCGGCATGATCGTGCTGATGTTGCACAGCGGCTCCTTCCTCGCAGGAATTCGCGTGCTGGCGCCCGCGGGACGCATGGCACTGACCAATTATCTGACCCAGTCGGTCGTCGCCAGCCTGTTTTTCTACGGTTATGGTTTCGGGCATTGGGGGCTGGGTCGCGCCTGGCAGGTCGTGTTCGTGGCAGGCGTATTCGCTCTGCAGGTAGTTTTCAGCCATGCCTGGCTGTCGAAATTCCACTACGGCCCGATGGAATGGCTGTGGCGCGCGATCACCTACTGGCAGTTGCCGCCGATGCGCCGCACCGCAACCAGCAACTGATCGGCATTGCGTCGCCCCGCAGCGACGCCCGCCCTTACAATGGCCGGCATGACGGAGCGCGATGCGGATGTTCTGATTCTCGGTGGTGGCGTCATCGGCCTGGCCTGTGCGCACTATCTGCTGCAGGCGGGGCGTTCGGTGCGAGTGCTCGATCGCGCGCGGGTCGGCGCTGCGACGTCACACGGCAATTGCGGCACGATCACGCCCAGTCATGCGCCGCCGCTGGCTGCGCCGGGAATGATAGCCAAGGGTTTGAAGTGGATGCTGCGCCCGGATGCGCCGCTGTATATCCAGCCACGCCTGGACTGGCCGCTCGCCGATTGGCTGCTGCATTTCGCCGCGCACTGCAATCGCCGCGATTGGCAACGCGCGGCGCAGGCGAAATCATCGCTGCTGGAATGTTCGCGGCGATTGCTCGCCGATCTCGTCGCCGAGCAGAATCTCGACTGCGAATTCACCACCGCCGGCTTGCGCTACGTTTATCGCGATGCGCAGACGTTCGACAAAGCCTGCCGCGAATTGCCGGCGCTGGCGGAACTCGGCATCGCGTCCAGCCTGCTCGACGCCGCCGCTCTCGCCACGGCGGAACCGGCACTGCTGCCGGACATGGCCGGCGCGATCCATTTCCCCAACGACGCGCATCTGCGCCCGGATCGATTGCTCGCCGAACTCGCGCGCCGCGTACGCGAGCAGGGCGGCGTGATCGAAGAAGGCGTTGAAGTTGTCGGCTTCACCAATGTCGCCGGACGGATCGCCAGCGTGCAGACCGATCAAGGCGAGCGCCGCGGTCATCAGGTGCTCGCCGCGTTCGGGCCGTGGTCGCCGATTCTGCTACGCCAGCTCGATCTGCGTCTGCCGATCCAGCCCGGCAAGGGGTATTCGATCACCTATTCGCGGCCGACGCCGGCGCCGCGCGTGCCGATCGTGCTGCGCGAGCGCAGCGTCTGCATCACTGCCTGGGACAGCGGTTTTCGTCTCGGCAGCACCATGGAGTTCTCCGGTTACGACAGTTCGCTCAACCGCACCCGTCTCGATGCGCTCGAACGCGCCGCGCGCGATTACCTGCGCGAACCGGTCGGCGCCGAGAAGCGCGAGGAATGGTACGGCTGGCGGCCGATGACCTGGGATGACCTGCCGATTCTCGGCCGCGCGCCGCGTCACGAAAACCTCTGGCTGGCGACCGGTCATGGCATGCTCGGCGTGAGCATGAGCGCGGTCAGCGGCCACCTGCTCGCGGATCTGATCTGCGGGCGCGAACCGATCATCGACCCGGCGCCCAGCGCGCCGCAACGTTTCAATCTCTAGGCCATGGCCATGGACGTATTCAAACTGCATCGCGGCAGTGCGCCGCTGCTGATCAGCCTGCCGCACGATGGCAGCGCGATTCCCGACGCGATCTCCGCCCGCCTGACCGACGGCGCCCGCAGCGCCCCCGATACCGATTGGTTCGTCAGCCGGCTCTACGATTTCGCGCGTGACCTCGGCGCTTCCGTGCTGGTGCCGACGTATTCGCGCTATGTCGTTGACCTCAATCGTTCTTCCGATGATGTCTCGCTGTATCCCGGCCAGAACACTACCGGGCTGTGCCCGATCGTGCGCTTCAGCGGTGAGCCGGTGTATCGCGAGGGCGAGCAGCCGACGCCGACGGAAATCGCCGAGCGCGTGCAGCGTTACTGGCAGCCGTATCACCAGGCGCTGGCCGGCGAGATCGAACGCATCCGCAGCGAACACGGCCGCGTGCTGCTCTGGGAAGGCCATTCGATCCGCGCCGAACTGCCGTTCCTGTTCGAAGGGCGCTTGCCCGATTTCAATCTCGGCACGGTCGGCGGCAACAGCTGCGCGCCAGCGATGCAACAACGCATCGCTGCCGTGCTGTCCGAGCAGGGCGACTACACCTGGGTGGCGAACGGCCGCTTCAAGGGCGGCTACATCACCCGCCACTACGGCGATCCGACGCGCGGAGTTGATGCCGTGCAACTGGAATTGGCACAGTCCACGTACATGGACGATGTCGCCGTCACCTACGACGACGACAAAGCCGCCGCGACGGCAACGATGATCCGCAAATTGCTGGCGGCCGCGCTGGCCAATTGAAGCGTGTTCGCAGGGGTGGGCATGACCGCGATTCTTTGAGCCTTCGTAGGAGCGGGCATGCCCGCGATGATCTTTGCGTTGCCAGTTCGAAGAATCGCGGTCATGCCCGCTCCTACGGGCAACAAAAAAAGCCCCGCGGATGCGGGGCTTTTTCTTGAGCCGGTGCAATCGCGGCAGCGATCAGTTCGGCGGGTTGTACTTGAGCAGGAATGCCTCCAGGCGCTTGTACAGCTCGATCTGGTTGGTCGTGTCGTAGAAGCCGTGGCCTTCGTTGGATCGAAGCATGCTTTCAAAAGGCTTTTTCGCTTTCTTAAGCGCATCTTCCATGTGGTTGTATTGTTCGATCGGAGCGCGCCAGTCGGCCTTGCCGTGGATGAGCAGAATGGGCAGGTTCAACTGATCGGCGTGACTGGCTGGCGATTGTGCTGCCAGTTCGGCCGCATCCGAGCCGACAGCTCGCGACAGGTAGCTGCGCCCTTGGGTACTGTCGTTGGTATCGCCAGAATCCTGCATTTCTGCGAGGTCGTAAACGCCCGCATAGCCGATCGCACATTTGTACATACCGGGATTCCGGATTGGATTCATCAGCGCCGAATAGCCGCCGAAACTGGCTCCATAGATACATACGCGATTGGCGTCCGCCTTGCCTTGCGAAATCACCCACTTCACGCCGTCTCCGATATCGTCCTGGATGCCGGTACCCCACTGACGATACGTCGAGCGTTCGAAATTCTCGCCACGCCCACCGGAGCCGCGGTAATTCACCTGAAGTACCGCATATCCGCGGCTGGCGAGGAACTGTACATCCGGTTCGTAGCCCCAGCTATCGTAGGGGCCGAAGGGGCCGCCATGCGGCATCACGATCATGGGAAGCGGGCCGGACTTTCCGACGGGAGTGGTGAGAAATCCCTGCAACGTATCGCCGTGGCTGTTTTTGTATTCGAACGGCATCGTGGATGCCATCGTCTCCGGCGCGATCCATTCCATGCTTTCGAACAGCAGGGAAGGTTGCTTGGTCACGCGGTCGAAAAGATAGTAGGCACCCGGGTGCCGGTCGCTGTAGACGAAGAACAGGACTTTCTGATTGTCCTTGCTGAAATTGACGAAGCTGACCATCTGGCCCGGGAACAGCTTCATCAGGCCCGAGTGCAACTGTGCCCATTCCGATTTTGGGTCTACGTAATCGATTTTCGGTCGGCCGCCGCTATAGCTAACCGCGAACGGCTTGCCCTCATAGCCACCCCAAAGCACACCAGAAACATTAAGTACGGCGTTGCCTGCCAGACGCTCGCGCGTGCCGGCGCTCATGTCTACGCGATACAGCGCAGAAGGTTCGCCAGAGTCGCTGATGAGAGCGTAAACATGATTGTTGTCCTGTTCGAAGCCGACAGGCTGGATGCTGCGACCGGCGATGCTTGCGGGAACTCGAACCCATTCGGTATCGCTGCCGTGCGGGCGGTACCAGTTAATTGGCTCATCGTCATTGGTGCTGTCTATCCGGAAGCGAAGCGCACCGGCTTCATCGGCGGAAACATAGCCGCCATCGAAACTCTCGATCTGCGTCCTCTTGCCGGTATGGGTGTCCACGCGGAATACCGAGGATTTGTCCGCGGACCGCGATTGATCCCATGGGACATAAACGAATAGCGCCTGTCCATTCGTGCCGTGAAGCAGATCCGTCAGGTATGCCGTCGCGCGATCCTTGAGCTGCGATCGATAATTGCCGTTGTCCTCGAGGTAGCCGAACAGCTGCTTCTGTTCCGAGCCGTCGGCGTTGCTCGCGTACACCGCGCCAGTAAGCATGGGCTGCTTGAGATAGCCGAAATGCTTCGCTTTCGAAGCCACCAGGCGATCATCGTCGCTCCAGGAGGTGTCGGCGATGCTCTCCTCCTCCTTCGGGTCGAACTTGATAACGGTTCGCTCGAACTTTCCATCAAGCTTGATTATGTGGACGGCATCGAACTTCTCGA
>NZ_DATGBO010000005.1:0-11134 GCF_035312645.1 Arenimonas sp. | reverse complement strand
TTCGGCCAGCGCCTCGAGTTCGGCGAGATAGGCATCGCGACCCGTTTCGCGCGCACCCAGCAACCACAGGCAGGCATCGACGCCTTCCAGGCGCAGCGCAGCCAGCAGACTGATGGCCGCGGCATGGCCCTTGAGCCGGCTGCCGCGACCGGGCAGCAGCAATAATTTTTCCGCGGCGAGGGCTGGAATTTCGCTGGTCAATGCCGCGCGCTCTGCGGCACTCGCGGAAGGGCGTTGCGGAAACTGCCGGGGATCGACGCCGCGTTCGATCACTTCGAGTTTGTCCGGATCCGTCGTCGGCCACTGCCGCAGCACATGTTCGCGCACGGTGTCGGACACGCAGATGATGCGGTCGCCGCGAGTCATCACGCCCGAATACCAGCCGGCGGAATTGAGCCCGTGCACGGTGGTGACGAACGCCGGCCGCGCTGCCGGCAGCAGGCGCAGCGCCAACCACGCCAGCCACGCCGGCAGCCGCGAACGCGCATGCACGATGTCGGGGCGCAGGTGCTTGATCAGACGGCGCAGGGTGAAAACGTGTCGCAGCGTGGCCAGCGATTTCCGGCCGAGCGCGAGCTCGATGTGCTCGCTACCCTGCGCGAGCAGCTCCGGCACCAGCCGGCCGCCGGCCGATATCACGATCGAGCGATGCCCCGCGGCGACCAGAGCCTGGGCGATTTCCAGCGTGCTGCGCTCAACCCCGCCGCTTTCCAGCGCGGGCAGCAATTGCACGACGGTGAGTTGGCCCATGCGCAGGGCGCGCCCTTAGTCCTTGAGGACGAACAGGGCGCCGCAATACGGGCAGGTCGCCGAGCCAGTAGCTTCGACGGCGAGATAGACGCGCGGATGCGAATTCCAGACCGCCATCGCCGGGGTCGGGCAACACAGGGGCAGATCGGCGCGGGTGACTTCGTAACGGCGCTCGGTATTGGCCGGGGCAGACTCGGGACGCGTCATGGGCTCGATCCTGGAATTCAGGCCGGCATTTTACCCCGGCCGCGCCCACCGCGGCAGTCGTATTGCCGATCCCGGCCTTGCACCGGAACCGTAGAACCGCCGCCGGCACGTGGCCGGCGGCGTCGCTGCACTTACTTTTCGCTGTTCGCCGGTACGGCCTGTGCTTCCAGCGTGATCGCCAGCGTCACTTCATCGCCGACGGCCGGGACGTAATTACCCATGCCGAAATCCGAGCGCTTGATCGTGGTGCGGGCATCGAAGCCGGCGGCCGGAATCTTCTTCATCGGATGCTGGCCGATGCCGTTGATGGTCACGTCCAGCACGACCGGCTTGGTCACGCCGTGAATGGTCAGGTCGCCCGCGACCGCGAGCTTGCCCTTGCCGGCGTCAGTGACCTTGGTGCTCTTGAAGGTCGCGGTCGGGAATTTTTCCGCGTCGAAGAAATCGGCGCTCTGCAGATGCTCGTTGAGTCGGTCCACGCCGGTGCTGATGCTGGCGATCGGAATCTCGATGCTGATTTTCGACGCCGTCAGCTTGGCCGGATCGAGATCGAACGTGCCGCTGACCTTGTCGAAGCGGCCGGTGATGTGCGAATAGCCCATATGCGCATAGGTGAACAGCACTTGCGTGTGGCTGGAATCGATCTTGTAGTCGGTCGCATTGGCGGTAGCGATGAAGCTGGTGGCAAGCAGTGCGGCAAGCAGGATGCGTTTCATGATTTTCTCCGGTGGGATCAGGCGATGCGGCAGGCTTCGTCAAAAGCCAGGCGCGGTGAGCGGGGGAACAGCGCGGCGGGGTCACCGACGCCGAGGTTGATCAGGAAGTTGGACTTGATCGTCGTGCCGGCAAAAAACGCCGCGTCGACCTTGGCATTGTCGAAGCCCGACATCGGTCCGCAGTCGAGACCGACGGCGCGTGCAGCGAGGATCAGATAGGCGCCCTGCAGCGTGCCGTTGCGATGCGCGGTGCTGTCGATCAGCGCCTGGTTGCCGACGAACCAGCTGCGCGCATCGACATGCGGAAACAGCTGCGGAAGTTTTTCGTAGAAGGCGTAGTCGGTGGCGATGATCGCGGTCACCGGTGCCGCCATGGTCTTGTCGCGATTGCCGTCGGACAGCGCCGGCTTGAGTTTTTCCTTGGCCTCGGCGCTGCGCACGAAGACGATGCGCGCCGGCGAGGAGTTGGCGCTGGTCGGCGCCCATTTCATCAATTCGTAGATCTGGTGCAGCTGTTCGTCGGTGACCGGCTCATCGCGCCAGGCGTTGTGCGTGCGCGCGTTGCGGAAAAGCTGATCGAGGGCGGATGCGTCTAGAACCTGGGACATGCACGACTCCAAATGAGGGCCCAAGCTAGACCGCCCGGGATGAAGAGGGGGAGAGTTTATTGGTTCCAAAAACGAAACACACGGGGATGACCGAAACGGATTGTTGCGAATTGGCCCGATGATTGCCCCCTGCTACCCTGACCCCATGAGTGAAAGTGCAGACACTGCTACCGAAACCGCCTGGGCGCTCCACGACGGCGCGGCCGGCAATCATCGCCAGGCCAGTGCGCTGGCCGAAGCGCTGGGACTCACCGCCCGCGACTGGCCACTGAGCTTGGCGGCGCCTGCGCGCTGGTTCGCACCGCGGCGATGGCCCGGCAGCGAAGCGGCGTTCGGTGCGAATTTCTCCGCCGCATTGCAGGCACCGATGCCAACCTGGGCTATCGGCTGCGGACGCCGCGCCGCCCTGGCCACGCGCCTTCTGCACGCACGCGGCGCACGCACCGTGCAGATATTGGATCCGCGCATCGATCCGCAGCATTGGGATCTTGTGATCGCCCCCGAGCACGACGGCCTGCGCGGCAGCAATGTCCTCAGCCTGATCGGCAGTCTCAATCCCGTCGATGCGACATGGTTGATGAATGCGCGCATGCGCTTTCCCGAGTTGGGCAACCTGCCCGGCCCGCGCACGACGATCCTGTTGGGTGGCCCGACCGACGCGGTGCGCTTCGATCGCAGCGCTTTCGAAGTGCTGGCGAGCAAACTCGAATACACGCTGGCCACGGAAGGCGGCAGCGTGATCGTCTGCGGCTCGCGACGCACGCCGCGCGAGTTCGCGGAATTCGTCCGCGCGCGCTACGGCGAAAGTTCGGCTGCAGTCTGGATGAACAATGACGACGGCGAGAATTTTTACGCCGGTGCGCTCGCCTGGGCCGACCGCATCATCGTCTCGCCCGATTCGGTCAACATGATGTCCGAGGCCTGCGCGACGAGCGCGCCGGTGTTCATCGCCGAACCAAACCGTGCGACCGGACGCGTGCGGCGCTTCATCGCCAGTCTCGAAGCATCCGGCCGCGTGCGTGCACAGGAACGCCACCTGGGCGAGTTCCCGGTGACCCCGCTTGCGGAAACTGCGCGCATCGCTGCGCAGGTGCGCGAGTTCTTCAGGGCGCGCTGAACACCAGGCCATGCGCGGTGCAGGCCGCGCTTACAGCGGCGCGAGCAGCATCGAGCTCGGCATCGCGTGGACACAACCGCGGGCGCTGATCGAGCGTGCAATCGAGCGAGCGTGTCAGCAGCAGCGCATGCGCGCCGCGCAGCGGCCCGACTTCCTTCGCCTCCAGACCACCGGCTGCCGCGATCGCTGCGATCAACTCAGGTGTGCCGGCCACATCGGCGAGTTCAGGATGACTCGCCGCAAGCGCCAGCACCTGCGCCTGCAACAGGAATTCCAGATCGACCAATCCACCCTCGCCCTGCTTGAGGTCGAAGCGCAGAGCGTCGCTGCGATCGAGTTCGCCACGCATGCGGGCGCGCATCGCGATCACCTCGGCACGCAACACATCGCCATCGCGTACGCGCTGCAGCACCTCGCGGCGGATGCGTTCGAAACCCGCCTGCACGCGCGCATCGCCAGCGACGGCACGCGCGCGCACCAGCGCCTGCTGTTCCCAGGTCCAGGCGCGCTGCTGCTGGTAATCGGAAAAGCTTTCCAGCGTCGATACCAGCAGGCCCTTGGCACCATCGGGGCGCAGCCGCACATCGACTTCATAAAGACGGCCCGCCGCAGTCACGGTGCCGAGCAGGCTCACCAGCTTCTGCGCCAGACGAGCGAAATAACGCGAGGCTTCCAGCGGGCGCATGCCGTCGGACATTTCATCGCCACGCGCATCGTGCAGGAATACCAGATCGAGGTCGGAACCGAAGCCGAGTTCGCGTCCGCCGACGCTGCCATAAGCGACCACGGCGAAGCCCGCACCGGCGATCTCGCCGTGCGCCTGGCGCATTTCCCGTTCCGCGAGCGCGACCACCTGCTGAAGCAGCGACTGGGCGAGCGTTGCCAGATGCCGCGAGCAGGCCATCGCCGACAAACGCTGCGCCAGCGTCGCCAGCGCAAAACGAAACGCCAGACTCTGGCGGATTTCGTTGAGCGCAGACAGCGCCGATTCGGTATCGCCGGTGGCGATCGCCGCAGCATCGCGCTGCAGGCGCGCCTGCACATCGGCCGCACCGATGTCGGCGGCGGCGAGCCGGGCATCGAGCAATTCGTCGAGCAGCAGCGGATGTTCGGCAAGGCGCTCGGCCAGCAGCGCACTGCGCGCGACCACATCGACAAGACGCGCAAGCGCAACCGGCTGTTCTTCCAGCAGTGCGAGGTAGCTCGTACGTCGGGTGATCGCTTGCATCAAGCTCAGGCCGCGCGGCAACGCGGCATCGGGCGCACTGCTTTGCGCACTGGCTTCGATCAGCGCCGGCAGCACGTGATCGAGCCGTTGCCGCGCGCGCTCCGACAGGCTGCGCACCGCCGGCGATTGTGCGAAATCGCGCAGACGCTGGTGATGTTCTGCCGCCTGCACGAAGCCAGCATCGATCAATACCTGCACATCGCCGCCTTCCGGCAACGCGCGCCAGTATTGCGCCAGCGCATTCGCCGCGACCTTGCGTCGACGCGATTGCAGCAGGCCTTCGAACGCTTCCGACACCACGGCGCGGTGCGCATCGAGTTCCACCAGCAGCGCGGCGGTGTCGGCATAGCCCAACGCGAGCGCGATGCGCAGGCGCGCGGCTTCGTCTTCCGGCAGTGCGTGCACCTGCTGGTCGGCGAACATCTGCACGCGATTTTCCAGGCGGCGCAGGAATCGGTACGCCTGCGCCAGCGCCTGCGTCGTCGCCAGCGGCAAATAGCCGGCATCGGCGAGCGCAGCCAGCGCCGGCAGCAACGAACGCTGACGCAGAGCCGCTTCGCGGCCGCCGCGAATCAGCTGCAGGGCCTGCACCAGGAACTCGACTTCGCGAATGCCGCCCGGGCCGAGCTTGATGTGCTCGGCGAGTTCGCGCTTCTGCACTTCGGCGTCGATCAGCGCTTTCATCTCGCGCAAGCCGTCGAGCGCGGAATAGTCGAGATAGCGGCGATAGATGAAAGGCCGCAGGGTGTCGAGCAGGTGTTCGCCGGCAGCGATGTCGCCAGCGACCGGACGCGCCTTGATCCAGGCATAGCGTTCCCAGTCGCGACCTTCGCGCTGGTAGTACTGCTCCATCGCCGCGAAGCTCAGTGCGATGCGTCCGGAACTGCCGAACGGCCGCAGGCGCAGATCGACGCGATGACTGAAACCTTCCGCCGTCACTTCGCCGAGCAACTGCGCCAGGCGCTGACCGATCCGGGTGAAATACGCTTCGGCATCGAGCGGGCGCGCGCCGTCGCTGACGCCGTGGTCGGCAAAAGCGTAGACGAGATCGATGTCGGAAGAAAAATTCAGTTCGCCGCCACCGAGTTTGCCGAGGCCGAACACCACCAGCGACTGCGCCGCACCTTGCGCGTCGCGCACCGCGCCATGTCGCGCTTGGAATTGCAGCGACAACGCCGACAGGGCAGCCGCCAAAGCCTGCTCGGCGATGCGGCTGCTGCCGGCAAGAGTGTCGTCGACCGTGTCGGCGCCGGACAGATCACGCCAGATCAGGCGCGCGGATTCGCCGGCGCGCCAGCGTCGCAACAGGCCCGGCCATTGCGCTTCGTCATCGGCAGGCAGCAACGGTGGCGGCTGGGCAGCGTCATCAAGCGTGAGACAAAGGCCGGGCTGCCGACACAGCGTGTCAACGGCGAAATCGCTGGCGAGGGCGAGGCGGGAAAATTTTTCCGCCTGCACCGGATCGGCGAACGCCTCGGGGCAAGCCTGGCGCAGGCGGGCGAACGCGCGGTCCTGCACGGCGGAGAGAGTGGGATTCGAAGCGGGAGCCATGCGCGATTCTGGCATGGGGGTCGGGTTCAATAGTGAGCCGGCATCGCGGCTTGCATCGCGATCGTGCCCGCTCCCACAAGGCAGAAAAAGAAAAGCCCGCAGCGCTAGGCAGCTGCGGGCTTTCCGCTCCCTCCCCCACGTCGGAAGCCGCCGGCATCCTGGCCCGGCGTCGGGCAAGGATGCACGTTGCGCTGCAGCACTACAACAGGAAGATCGTGACCAGACTCAGGAAGCCGCCCATGCTCACCACGTCGGTGATCGTGGTGAGGAAAATGCTCGAGGCGGTGGCCGGATCGGCGCCGAGGCGCTTGAGCAGCAAGGGAATCGCGGTGCCGGCGACACCGGCGATCATGCAGCTGAAGGCCATCGCGCCGGCGGTGATCAACGCAAGATGCATCGGCGAGGGTCCGCCGTGTTCGCGGCTGGCGACGATGAACATCGCGACGCCAGCGAGCGCACCGGTGACCGTACCATTCATCAGGCCAAGCAGCGCTTCCTTGGCGATCAACCCGACGACCTTGGTGGCGCGCAATTCGCCCAGCGTCATGCCGCGCAACAACACTGCCATCGACTGGCAGCCGAGATTGCCGCTTTGCCCGCCGAGCACCGGCAGGAACATCGCCAGTACAACGATGTGATCGATGGTGTTCTGGAAAATGCCGACCACTGCGGCGGTAATGAACACCGTAACCAGATTGATCTGCAGCCAGGGATGACGGAATTTGAAGGCGCGCATCAGCGGCGTGGCGAGGCGCTCTTCTTTCTCGACACCGACCATGGCACCGGCCTGCGCGGAAATCTCGAAGGCCTGTTGTTCGAACAGCACCTGCCCACGCACCTGGCCGACCAGGGTGCCGTCTTCCTCGCAGACCGGATACACCGGAAAATGCCGGGTAACCACTTCCCGCATCGCATCGACCAGGGTCTGCTCGGGGCGCAGGAAAAATGGATTGCGCAGCATCACCTGGTCCAACGTCTGCGTGCGCTCGGCATACAGCAGTTCGCGGAAGGCGGTGACGCCGAGCAGACGATTGCTGGCGTCGATGATGAACAGGTAGGTGACCATGCGTTGCCGGATCGTCTCGCGCAGCACATCGATCGCGGTGGCGACACTGGTGCCGCTGCGGAACACTGCCGGCGGGTCTTCCAGCAGACGGCCGACGGTGCCTTCGGCATAGCGTTGCGAATCGGACCAGTCAGTACCCGCTGGCGCCGCGGCCATGATGCGGGCGCGGGCGTCTTCGGACATCGCCGAAAGAATGTTGTTGGCGCGTGCGGGCGGCAGCGCGGCGAGCAGCTTGGCGACGGTCGCCGGATCCTGCGTGTCCAGGCGTTCGATCGCGGTCTGGGTGTCCAGTCGGGCGACCTGACTGAGCAGCGGATTGGATTCGGTCGCCAACGGACTCTCCCTCAAGGCCGGCATTGAACGTGCCAAGGGTAGCCGAAAGCGCCAGGCAGGGTGAGGCCAAGGGAGGCCCTTCCCTGCCCTCTCCCCGGCAGAAGGGATGGCGCATATCGGCAAGAGTGCGTGGCTGCCTAGGCGCAGGCCGCCAGTGCCGGGGCCAGGCGATTGGCGCGCAGTTGCGCGTCGGTGCCGAAGCGATCGACCTGGATCCAGTATTCGACGATGCGGCCATCGACGACGCGATACACCGCGCTGGCGATCTCGACCACCGGGCGCCGGGTCGGCGCATTGCCGTCGATCACTCCAACATGGCAGCCGGTCTGCCGCCAGCGCGCATAGACCTTGTCGCCGTCGGCAATGAGCTCGGTGACCTGCAGATCGAACGCGCCGTAAGCCTGGCGGAATTCCTGCACATGCGCCGCGTAATCGGCCGGCGTGCGCTCGACATCAGCGGGTGCCTCGGCATTGAGTTGATGGGCGATCACATGCGCGGCGAAGAAGTCGCCGGCGCGTTCGGGATGGCGCCCGCTACGCACCGTTTGCAGAAATCCGCTGACCACGTCCCTGGGCGAGGCGGCAATCGTCTGCGATGCCTGCGCAGCCTCGGCCTGCACCGTGGCGACCGACAGATAGCCACCCAGAAACAATAATTCCTTCCAGATCGTCATGACGCTCTCCTTTCATCCGACGCCGCAGATCGCCGCGTCTTGAGTGTGATAGAAGATACGCGCGGAAAATTTGGCCAGAAAGCGACGATTTGGCAAGCCAGACTTGAGGAAAATTCAATGGGACGACTTCCACTCACTGCCCTTGAAGGCTTCCTGCTGGCCGCCCGCCTGGGCAATCTTTCCCGCGCCGCGACGCAACTCAACCTCACCGTGAGCGCGCTCAGCCATCAGATGCGCGGGCTGGAGGAACGCCTCGGGCAACGCCTGCTGGTGCGCGGTTCGCGCGGCGTCAGCCTTACTGCCGAGGGCGAGAGATTGCTCGAAGGCATCGCGTTACCGTTCGCGGCGATCGAGCGCGCGTTGCGGCAATGCCAAGTGCCGTCCGACGACATCCTTACGCTCAGCCTGATGCCATCGATGGCCTCGAGCTGGCTGCTGCCGCGCCTGCCGGATTTTCTTGCCGCGCATCCGGAGCTGCAGATCAATCTGCAATCGAATACGACGTTGGTGAATTTCGACCAGGAGCCGGTGGACGTCGCCATCCGTTTTGGCGCCGGCCAGTGGCCCGGGCTGACGGCGGAGCACCTTTTCGACGAATGGCTGACACCCGTCGCGAGCCCGGCACTGATTGCGAAACTCGGCCGCACGCGCCTGCGCGATCTGTCGGGTTGCCCGTTGCTCGGCGATCCGGGCGGGCGCTGGACGGCATGGTTCGCTCGTTTCGGCGGCACGCCACCGACGCGCTTCGTCGCGCAGTTCAGCGACTCGGAGCCCTTGCACCGCGCCGCGGTCGAAGGGCTCGGAATCGCACTGGGGCGCATGACGATGGCGCGGCCTCTGGTGGATACCGATCGCCTGCGGCTGCTAGGCAAACAACGCCTGCGCGCGGAGTTCTCGCATTACCTTGTGTATCCGCCGCGTTCGGAAAAGCGACAGAGCGTGCGCCTGTTCCGCGACTGGCTGCTGCTGCAGGCACGGGAATATGCGGTGACGGTGGAGCCGCGCAAAGCGGGAGGGCGAAAGCCCTGATGTGAATCGAGGTGGCAGTGAACGTCGGCGCCGCCAACACGCTTCCATCGCAAGGCCTCCCCTCACGCTCTGCGGTTCCTTCGTTCACCGCAGGCAGAGGGTTCAGCTGCCGCGATGACGTTCATGCGCATGCGTTGCGTTGCCCCGCGCAACAAAAAACCCCGCCGAAGCGGGGTTTCTTGATTCTTGCAAGACTGACTGGAATCCGCCGCCGGATTGAACACCCAGGGAGTGTTCGAATCCGGCGATGTATTGCCGCTGTGCTTTTGGGGCGACTCAGAAATCCATGCCGCCCATGCCACCCATACCACCGCCGTGACCGCCGCCAGCCGGCTCGTCTTTCTTCGGCGCTTCGGCAACCATCGCCTCGGTGGTGATCATCAGGCCAGCGATCGACGCGGCGTTCTGCAGCGCGGTACGCGTGACCTTGGTCGGATCCAGGATGCCCATGGCCAGCATGTCGCCGTACTCGCCGGTAGCGGCGTTGTAGCCGAAGCTGCCCTTGCCTTCCTTGACCTTGTTCAACACCACCGACGGCTCTTCGCCGCAGTTGGTGACGATCTCGCGCAACGGCGCTTCCATCGCACGCAACGCCAGCGCGATGCCGACGTTCTGGTCGTCATTGGCGCCAGTGAGCTTGCCGATCGCCGACAGCGCGCGGATCAACGCGACGCCACCGCCCGGAACCACGCCTTCTTCGACCGCTGCGCGCGTGGCGTGCAGGGCGTCTTCGACGCGGGCTTTCTTTTCCTTCATCTCGATCTCGGTCGAAGCACCGACCTTGATCACGGCCACACCACCGGCGAGCTTGGCAACGCGCTCCTGCAGCTTTTCCTTGTCGTAGTCCGAAGAGGTTTCTTCGATCTGCGCCTTGATCTGCTTGATGCGCGACTGGATGCCGTCGGCAACGCCGGCGCCGTCGATGATCGTGGTGTTTTCCTTGGTGACCTGGATCTTCTTGGCGCGACCCAGATCCTTGATCGTGGCCTTGTCGAGCGCGAGGCCGACTTCTTCCGAAATCACGGTACCGCCGGTGAGCACGGCCATGTCTTCGAGCATCGCCTTGCGACGGTCGCCGAAGCCCGGCGCCTTGACGGCGCAGACCTTGACGATGCCGCGGATGGTGTTGACGACGAGAGTCGCGAGGGCTTCGCCTTCGACTTCCTCGGCAACGATCAGCAAGGGCTTGCCGGCCTTGGCGACGGCTTCGAGCACTGGCAACAATTCGCGGACGTTGGAGATCTTCTTGTCGTGCAGCAGGATGAACGGGTCTTCCAGCTCGGCCGACATCGACTGCTGGTTGTTGATGAAGTACGGCGACAGGTAGCCGCGGTCGAACTGCATGCCCTCGACGACGTCGAGTTCGTTGTCCAGGCCCGAGCCTTCTTCAACGGTGATGACGCCTTCCTTGCCGACCTTGTCCATGGCCTTGGCGATCAGCTCGCCGATGTTCTCGTCGGAGTTAGCCGAGATCGAACCGACCTGGGCGATTTCCTTCGAGGAGTTGCACGGCTTGGAGATGTTCTTGAGCTCGGCGACCGCAGCGATGACCGCCTTGTCCATGCCGCGCTTGAGGTCCATCGGGTTCATGCCGGCGGCGACGGCTTTCATGCCTTCGCGGATGATCGCCTGGGCGAGCACGGTGGCGGTGGTGGTGCCGTCGCCGGCGTTGTCGGAGGTCTTGGAAGCGACTTCCTTGACCATCTGCGCGCCCATGTTCTCGAACTTGTCGCTCAGTTCGATTTCCTTGGCGACGGAGACGCCGTCCTTGGTGATGGTCGGGGCGCCGAAGCTCTTGTCGAGCACGACGTTGCGGCCCTTCGGGCCGAGGGTGGCTTTGACGGCGTTGGCGAGG
>NZ_DATGBO010000004.1:0-5345 GCF_035312645.1 Arenimonas sp. | reverse complement strand
CACCGGCACCTTGGCGATCGCGCGCAACGCACCTGCGCGTTTCGCGACATCGGCGACGTCGATACCACTGGCACCGGTCACGCCGGCGAAGCTGACGTAATACACATAGCCCTGCGCGTCGTTGGCCAGGTGCGCGAGGCGCGCCGGCGAAGTGGTCGGCGCTGCGAGCGAAATCAGGTCAAGCCCCTGCGCGCTGAAGCCTGCACGCATCGGCGCCGCTTCTTCCGGCGGCAGGTCGACCAGCAACACGCCGTCGACGCCAGCAGCGACCGCTTCAGCGGCGTAACGATCGATGCCGCGCATTTCGACCGGATTGAGATAGCCCATCAACACCACCGGCGTCTGCGCGTCGCGTTCGCGAAATTCGCGCACGCAGGCGAACACGTAGTTGGTGTCGACGCCGCGCGCCAGTGCGCGTTCGGAACTGCGCTGGATCACCGGGCCATCGGCCATCGGGTCGGAGAAAGGTACGCCGAGTTCGAGCAGGTCGGCGCCTGCCGCCACCAATGCATGCATGACCGCGACGGTGGCTTCCTTCGACGGATCGCCGGCGGTAATGAACGGCACCAGCGCCTTGCGCCTGCCGGCACGCAGCCTGGCGAAAGACGCGGCGATGCGGCTCATTCTACGGCGGCGCTGCCGGCGGCCGGAGCCGCGCCGATCATCTCGCTGCTGTAGTGAAGAATGAAATTCTTCACCTGCAAGCCGACGTAATCGGCGAACTGCTCGCGCTCGGCCTCGCTATCGGCCTTGACCACGGTGCGGTAGTGATGCGCGCTGTAACGCGCGAAGGCGTGGAGCATGGCGAGCTGGGCGTGCGCGGTATCGAAGCGGCGCTCGATACGGTTGGCCATCTCGATGAAATCATTCACGCGAATGAAAAATTCCTGCGAAATCTGCTCGGTGGGTGTCGTTTCGGTCATGGCGGGTTCTTCAGAAAAGGACGGTGGTACGAAAGCGGGCGATGCGCTGCTCAGACGATGGGGTCGCCGCTGGCCATCGTGTCGATGTGCTCGTTGAGCATGCGGCGATACAGGTCGATCATGTAGCTGACAAATTCCTCGCGGCTGAACTGCCCGGCGTCGCCGCGATGCAGGAAACCGTGCACGTTGTAGCGGGCAGCCGCATACAGGATCGAGGCACTGACCGCATCGTAGTTGTAGGTCTTGTGCAGGGTGTTGGCGTGCGCCAGGAATTCGTTGACGCAGGCGTGCAGTTCGGGAGGCAGGGCAACAGCGCTGGGTGTGGTCATGGTGGCAATCGGTCGAGGAGTCAGCGGGGGATTCTAGCGGAAGAGCGGCGCCGCCGGCCCTGCGCCCCGCCGACAATCGGCGACAGAAGCATGAACCGGCGCACGGATTGGCGCGTCAGAGCGTGATGCCTTCGCGCCTGGCGATGGTGTAGATGTCCTTGTCGCCGCGACCGGACAGGTTGGCGAGCACGAGCGCATCCTTGGGCAGGTCGCGTGCCAGCTTCATCGCCTGGGCGATCGCGTGGCTCGATTCCAGCGCCGCGAGGATACCCTCGGTGCGCGCCAGGAGATGGAACGCTTCCATGCATTCGGCATCGGTGACGCCGACGTAGTTGCCGCGGCCGCTGTCCTTGAGGAAAGCGTGTTCGGGGCCGACGCCGGGGTAATCCAGACCGGCGGAAATCGAATGCGTCTCAGTGATCTGGCCGTCGTCGTCGCAAATCAAGTAAGTGCGATTGCCGTGCAGCACACCTGGGCGGCCGGCCGATAGCGAGGCCGCGTGCCTGCCGCTGGCGATGCCCTCGCCCGCCGCTTCCGCACCCCAGATCGCGACGCTGCGATCGTTGAGGAAGGGATGGAAAATGCCGATGGCATTGGAACCGCCGCCGACGCAGGCAACCACGGCATCGGGCAGACGGCCGTATTGCTCCAGCATCTGCGCGCGTGCCTCGGTGCCGACGACCGCGTTGAAATCGCGGACCATGCGCGGATACGGACTGGGGCCGGCGACGGTGCCGATGATGTAGAACGTGTCGTGCACGTTGCTGACCCAGTCGCGCATCGCTTCGTTGAGCGCGTCCTTCAGCGTCTTCGAACCCGAATGCACCGGCACGACTTCGGCGCCCAGCAGTTTCATGCGGAATACGTTGATCGCCTGGCGCTCGATATCGACCGCGCCCATGTAGACCACGCATTTCAGGCCCATGCGCGCTGCGACCGTGGCGGATGCCACGCCGTGCTGGCCGGCGCCGGTCTCGGCGATGATGCGGGTCTTGCCCATGCGCTTGGCCAGCATCGCCTGGCCGATGGTGTTGTTGATCTTGTGCGCGCCGGTGTGGTTGAGGTCTTCGCGCTTGAGCAGGATGCGCGCGCCGCCAACGTGTTTGCTCAGCCGCTCGGCTTCATAGATCGGGCTCGGACGACCGACGTAATGCCGGTAATCGTGCTGCAGCTCGGCGAGAAACTGCGGATCGTTCCGGTAGTGATCGTAGGCAGCAGCGAGCGCGGCCAGCGGCTCGATCAGGGTTTCCGAAACGAAGGTGCCGCCATAGTTGCCGAAATGTCCGCTGGCGTCGGGCCAGGCGCCGAAATCGGCGATGTCGGCGGCAGCGGGAACCTCATTCATGGCCTTGGCTGGTTTCGAACTGCTGGCGATCGGCACGTCTTACCTCGTCTACGAATTGCTGCATTTTGTCGCCATCCTTGAGACCTGGCGAACTCTCGATTCCACTCGACACATCGACCGCGTACGGACGCGCCTGGCGGATGGCGGTGCCAACGTTGCCGGCATCCAGGCCACCCGCGAGAAAAATCGGCCGTCCGAGATTGGGCACCAGGCCCCAGTCGAAACTTTCGCCACGTCCGCCCTGCTGACCCGGCGCATGGCCGTCGAGCAGGAGCGCGGAAGCCGAAGGATAGCGTTTCCGCGCGGTTTGCGCGTCCTCCGACCCCGGCCCCATGGTCAGCGTCTTGATGAAAGGCAGGCCGAAACTGCGGCAGAAAGCGTCGTCTTCGCGGCCATGGAACTGCAGCAGGCTCGGTCTCAGCGCCCGCACCACCTCGACGACCGCGGCGCCGCTGGCATCCATGAACAGGGCGACGACATCGACCAGCGGCGACACCGCCGAGCGCAGCCCGGGCAGCAATTCCGGCGTCACGAAACGCGGGCTGCCCGTCGCGAAAACGAAACCCAGCGCATCCACGCCGAGCTCGACCGCGAGGCGGACGTCACCGGGGCGCGTGAGGCCGCAGAACTTGATCCGTGTGCGCATGGGCTTGGGCCGTGAGCGGGGGAAACATTGTAGGCCTGTGTCGCAAACCGCGCGCATGCCTGCGTAGGAGCGGTGTAGGAGCGGCGCAAGCCGCGATAGGCTTCGCTCCGAAGCAGAGCGTTCGCGGCTTGCGCCGCTCCTACAGCGCTCCTACGGAAGCGACAAAGTGACTTCGGCGGGCAGGCCCCATTCGGCGGGATATTTCGCGCCCAGGAAAACCAGGCCTTCGGCGGGTGCGGTCGGACCGGCGACGGTGCGGTCGCGGCCGGCAAGCAACTGTCCGGGCCAGGTTTCGGATTGTTCGTGATGACCGACCGGGATCAGGCTGCCGACGATGTTGCGGACCATGTGGTGCAGAAAGGCGTTGGCCTGTACTTCGACGATCACCTGCTCGCCATCGCGACGCACGCCGATCTCGTGCAGATGGCGATTGGGATGTTTGGCCTGGCATTGCGCGGTGCGGAAGGCGCTGAAGTCGTGTTCGCCCACCAGTGCCTGGGCAGCGCGATGCATGGCATCGGCATCCAGCGGCAGGCGCTCCCAGCTGAGGAATTGCCGCTGCATCGCCGGCGGAATCGCGCGGTTGAGAATGCGATAACGATAGCGGCGCGCGCGGGCAGCGTAACGCGCATGGAAATCATCGGCGACCGCCTGGCACCACAGCACGCGGACACCGCCAGGCAGACGCGTATTGCTACCCAGCACCCAGGCACGTGGATCGCGCGCAGCATCGCTGTCGAAATGCACCACCTGGCAGGCCGCATGCACGCGCGCATCGGTGCGGCCCGAGCACACGACCTCGACCGGATGATGCGCGACGAACGCCAGCGCCTCTTCCACCGCCGCCTGCACGGTCGGCCCGTTGTTGTGACGCTGCCAGCCGAAGAACTCGCTGCCGTCGTATTCGATGCCAAGGGCGAGGCGCATTGCGGGGCGCGTTCCAGTGCGGTGATGGATCAGTTTGCCAGAGGCCGGGGGCGTCACCCCGGCGCGAGCCGGGTGACGATTCAGTTGGCTGCATGCATCCCTAAGCCCGATACATCCATTCCAGCGTCTGCGGCAGTGTGTAGTCGTCGAGCGTGCCGACCGCTGCGAGCAGGCGCGCATTCGTGCCCGACAGGCGCGTGACTTCGTTGGCGCGCACGAACGCCGGGTTGACCTGGATTTCGATGCGATACCCCGCCAACGATTCCAGCGTCGCGATCGCCTCGCGCAGCGAATACGCACGACCCGAGCACAGGTTGAACACGCCACCGACTGGCGCGGCTTCAACCAGGCGCCGATACGACTGCGCAACCGAACGCACGTCCCAGAAATCACGCGATACGTCGACATTGCCGAGCTCGATCAGCGGCGCGCGCCGACGGAAATGATCGACGATCTTGGGCAATACGAAATTCACCGACTGGCCGACACCGGTGTAGTTGAATGGCCGCGTGAACACGATCGGCAGGCGATCCATCCACAGCCGCGCCATGTATTCCATCGCCAGCTTGCTGACCGCGTAGTCGTTGGCTGGCGTCGCTGGTACGTCCTCGTCGATGATCTCGACGTCGGCATTGCCGTAGATGTTCGCGCTGCTGGCCAGCACCACCACGCGCGGCTTGTGCGCGGATTTCGCTAGCGCCTCGAGCAGATTGCGCGTGCCGACCACGTTGACGCGGTAGATCGCATCGGCATCGCCGTGCGCGACGAAGGCAATCGCCGCCAGATGCACGACCACGTCCGGTTGCACGGAGGCGATCGCGGCATCGGCGGCGGCACGGTCGGTGAGATCGACCGTCAGCCAGTTGCTTTCGTTGTTGGCCTGATGGGTCAGACCGACAACGCGATAGCCGGCGTCTTCGAGTTCGCGCGCCAGGTAGCGACCGGTGAAACCGCAGATGCCCGTGACCAGCGCGACGGGCGCGCCCTTCGCCTCAGAAAGAGAACCCACGCTCATTCCTGGCGATATCGGCGTCGACCATCATCTTGCACAACTGCTCCAGCGTCGTGGTCGGTTTCCAGCCCAGCTTGGCGGTGGCCTTGGCCGGATTGTCGATCAGCAATTCGACTTCCGCGGGGCGGTAGAACTTCGGATTGATGCGCACCAGCGTACGACC
>NZ_DATGBO010000003.1:0-33965 GCF_035312645.1 Arenimonas sp. | reverse complement strand
TGTTTACGGTGTCGCCGTTCAAGGAACGCGCCGGCGATTTCAACGTCTGGGCGATGATGGTGCCGACCGCGGAATCGGGCATATCGCGTCCTTCCGGCGGCATGCATCATGCGTCTTCGTTGGGGACGAGTTACGACATCTTCGGCAGCGAGCGCTACGTGCTCACGCTAGACAATCGCGCGCTGCGCGAAGTCGCGCAATATGCGCCGAATGAATTCATCGAAATCCTGGTCAACAACGAAACCTACGGTGGCGGCGGCATCTTCGGCCAGTTCAGCACGGCGGCGGCGGGCAATGCCTGGGCCGATTATCTGTTCGTGCACGAGTTCGGCCACCACTTCGCCGGTCTCGCCGACGAGTACTACACCTCGCCGGTCGCCTATCAATCCAGTGCGGATCGTCCGGAACCCTGGGAGCCGAACGTCACTGCTCTGCACGATCCGGCGCAGCTCAAATGGCGCGACCACGTCAAGCCCGACACGCCTTTGCCGACCTCGTGGCCGAAAGCCGAATACGAGGAGTATTCGCGCGAGTACCAGAAGAAACGCGCCGCCCTGCGCGCCGCACAACGTCCGGAAGCGGAGATGGACGCGTTGTTCCGCGCCGATCTCGCGCACAGCAACAAACTTTTTTCCGCCAACCCGAACTACCACGTGATCGGCGCCTTCGAAGGCGCGAACTACGAGGCCAAGGGTTACTACCGCTCGCAAATGCAATGCCTGATGTTCGACCGCAGCGATACCTACTGCCAAGTCTGCCAGGACGCGATCAGCACGATCATCGATCTGTATTCGCGACCGTTGCCACGCTGATTTATTTCATCCGATAAATTTTTTACCGTCGCCCCGGCCTGCGCCGGGATGACAGAAATGATTTCGCGCTTTGACACGGAGCTCGTGCTCCGCACTCAGGTTTTCGCGATGGCTTCCCGCCAGCGTCTTCGTGCATCGGCAACGATCGTCCGCGCCAGCGCTGGCTCGAATCGTCGCTGCGTCGGATAGGCGCGGCGCAGTTCTTCGGTGCCCGACCACAGGCCGACACCCAGCCCCGCGAGCATCGCCGCACCCAGCGCCGTGCTTTCGAGCATGCGTGGACGCTGCAACGACAGACCGGAAAAATCCGACTGGATCTGCATCAGCTGATCGTTGGCGGCGGCGCCGCCATCAACGCGCAGATCGGTGAGTGGCGTGCCGAGGTCAGCGGCCATCGCGTCGAGGATGTCGCACTGACTGTGGGCGATGCCTTCGAGCGCGGCGCGGGCGATATGCGCCGGCGTCGTGCCGGGGTTGAGTCCGTGCAGCGCGCCGCGCGCGTCCGGCCGCCAATGCGGCGCGCCGAGACCGGCATGCGCGGGCACGAGAATCACGCCGTCGCTGTCGTCGACGCTGCGCGCCAGCGCTTCGAGTTGCGAAACATCGGCGATGATGCCGAGGCCGTCGCGCAGCCAGGCGACCAGTGCGCCGGCGAAAAACGCGCCGCCTTCGAGCGCGTAACGCGTCTGGCCATCAATATTCCAGGCCACTGTGGTCAGCAAGCCGTGCCGGCTCGCCACGCGCGCGCCGCCGGTATTGACCAGCACGAAACTGCCGGTGCCGTAAGTGATCTTCGCCTGCCCGGCATCGAAGCAGCCCTGGCCGAACAAGGCTGCCTGCTGATCGCCGGCGATGCCGGCCACAGGCAGGCCGTCGGGAAGTTCCGCCACGCCACGCACGCGCGCGCAAATTCCCGCGCTGGGCACGATGCGCGGCAGTTGCACATCGGCCACATCGAAACGCGCCAGCAATTCCGGCGACCAGGCGCCATCGGCAAGATCGAACAGCAGCGTGCGACTGGCATTGCTGGCATCGGTCAGCGCCTCGCCGCTCAATCGCCGCAGCAGATGCGTGTCGGCGGTGCCGAACGCAAGCCGCTGCTGCGGATGCTGTGCGCGCAACCAGGCGAGTTTCGTTGCGGAAAAATACGGGTCGATCGGCAGGCCGGTGCGTGCACGCGTGTCGGCTTCGAACGGCTTCAACGCAGCGCAGGCCGCACTCGTGCGCCGATCCTGCCAGACGATCGCGCGATCGATCGTCGCGCCAGTGTCGGCATTCCAGGCGAACGTGGTTTCGCGCTGGTTGGTCACACCAATCGCGGCAAGTCGCGCCGGATCGATGCCGGCAAGCGCTTCACGCAACGCCATGCGCACTGCTGCCCAGATCTCATCGGCATCGTGCTCGACCCAACCCGGTTGCGGATGGTGTTGCGGATGATTGACCGTCGCCTGGCCGACGACCTCCAGCGCGCGATCGACAACAAGTACCGTGTTGCCGGTCGTGCCCTGGTCGAGACCGATCACCAGATCCTGTTGCTGGCGCAGGGCAGTGGGACGCATCGCGGCGGTTTCGCTCATGCCCCGAGCCTAGCAAACCCGCGCGCCGGTCAAAACTTTCCGTTGCCGACCGTGTGCCAGGCTCTAAACTCCCGATCATGGACACGACCCTGCGCAGCAACGATGGATTGACCTTGCATCTGCGGCACTGGCCGGCGGCAGGCGTCGCGCGCGGCACCGTTGTGATCGTGCACGGACTCGGCGAACACGGCGGGCGCTACGCGCACGTCGCGGCGCATCTCAATCAACTCGGCTGGCAGGTGTTCGCCTGCGACCAGCGTGGCCATGGGCTGAGCGCCGGTGCGAAAGGACGAATCGCGACGGCCGCCAGCCTGCTGCGCGATCTCGCCGCGGTGATCGATCACGTGCGCGACATCGCGCCGGGTCCGTTGCTCGTGCTCGGTCACAGCATGGGAGGGTTGATCGCGGCGCGTTTTGTCGCCGAAGGTCTGGCGGCCACGCCGGCCGACTGGTACCGGCGCATCGATGGTCTCGTGTTGAGTTCGCCTGCGCTCGATCCGGGGATGAATGCCTGGCAGAAATTCCAGCTGGCATTGATGGCGCCGCTGGCGCCCAACCTCGCGGTCAACAATGGCCTGAAGCCGGCGTGGATTTCCCGCGACGCCGCTGTGGTGCAGAAGTATCGCGATGATCCGCTGGTGCACGATCGCATCACGCCGCGGCTGGTGCGTTTCATCGTCGACGGCGGCGAGTGGGTGCGCGGCCTGGCCGCGCAGTGGAAGTTGCCGACGCTGTTGCTTTACGCCGGCAGCGATCGCTGCGTCTCACCTGCGGGCAGCGCTGCGTTCGCGGATGCCGCGCCGAAATCGCTGCTGCGCACGCAAGCGTTCCCGGCCTTGTTCCACGAAATATTCAACGAGCCCGAACAGGCCGAGGTATTCGCCGCGCTCGCGGACTGGCTCGCCACGCGCGGGTGATGCGATGCGCGCTCAGTTCGCGGCCATCTGCTTGAGACGCTCGGCGTTGAACAGCGACAAGGCTTCATCGCGTTCCAGTGGCGAAACCCAGCGCGGCATTGCCGCAAGCCAGGCGGTAAGGCGCAACGAACCGTTCGCGGCCTTGCTGTCGATCGCCGCCTGGATCTGCGCGAGTTCGCGATCCGCTTCGCGCAGGCCGTCGCGATCATGCGCGGTCGCCGCTGTCGCGTAACGCTCGTCGATCAGGCCGAGCATCGACCGCGCACTCGCCAGCATCAGTCGTGCGGTCGCCGGATCTTTCGCTGTCAGCGATGCCTGCGCGGCCAGCGTCGCCGCGCGCGTATCGGACAACATGTTGCCCAGCCGGATTGATCGCTGCGCGTTGGAGGGGCAGGACGTTGGCGATAGCGCGCGCACGTAGCTCGCCAGACCATCCAGCGTTGCCGCGGTTGGCTCGGGGCCGTCGAATTCCTCGACGATCAGGCCGTGGATGAAAGTTTCCAGCGCGCGACTGCTCGGTTCACGGGAAATTTTCAGCGCGCTGGCCGCGCCACTGAGATCGGGAATCGCGACGGGATTGCTGCGGCCATCGCCGCGATGCGAACTCATCAGCGAAGAGGTGACGTCAGCAGTGCCCGGCGCGCCCGACAGCCCCGGAAAAGCGAAATCGGGATTGCCGCGGCCGTTGCGATGGCAGCTGTTGCAGGCCAGCCCGGCACGCGCCGCCTGCCCGCCAAGAAGCAGCGGCGTACGGAATGCCGCGCGTCCGATCGCGATGCGTTGCGCGAGCTTGGCGTCCGTCGCCGGCGCCAGGCATTCGCTAGGCTCTTGCGTCAGCGCCTGCTGCTGGCGATCGACCGGCAACCAGCGCGCCGCACGCAAAGGCGACGGCGTATTCGCGTCCGCGAACGCGAGGCCGGCGACAAAGACGCTCGCGATCAGGATGCGTGCGGCGCGACGCTGGCGATCCATCGACGCAATTCATCGGCCTGGGCGCAGCCGAAGCTGCAGGTGTGTTCGAGTTTCGCGAGCATGCGCCGCGCGCCGGCGAGATCGCCGCGTTCGACCATCAGCTCACCGTAGTACTCGGTGGCGCCGAGGTGATCGGGCGCGACTGCCAACGCCTGCCGGTAATAGCCCTCGGCGATGTCGTAACGGCCGAGCTTGCGATTGACGAAACCAAGGTAGGTGAGGATGTCCGGGTGCGGGCCGAACGCACGCGCGGAGGCATCAAGTGCGACGATCGCTTCCTCGTAGCGTTTCTCGTTGATCAGCGCGACGGCGGCGACATAGGCCTGCTCGCCGCGATCGGCGCGCGCAAAAAGGAATTCCGACGCAGCCGGCGCGACCTGCGAAGTCGGCGGCGCGGCGCCGAGCGCGGCTTCGATCGCCGGCACGGCGGCGGCAAGATCGCCGGCTTGCGCGCACTGCGAGGCACAGGCGGTGGCGCGTTTTCTCAGGTCTTCGAGTTCGGCTTTGGCTTTGTCGGTTTCGCCAAGCTTGGCCAACGTGATGCCGCGCTCCTGATGCGCGAGGATCAGGTTGTCGTCGAACTTGATCGCTTTCTCGTAGTAGCGCAGCGCGTCCTTGGGTTTGCCCAGGCCGGCGCGAGCCATGCCCTGCAGGAAGTTGCTGTTGGCATCGCGCGGGATCACCTGCAGCACGTGCCCGAAGGCGCGGTCGGCATCCTTGTATTTCTGCGCCTGCAGCGCATCGACGCCCTTCTTGAATTCGACGTTGACATCGAAACTGGGCGCGCTCACGCCCGGATTCTGTCCACCCATACTGGTGCCGCTGCCAGTGCCGCTGGCGCGCAAGGCGCTGCTGCTCAACAAGGCCGCACTACCCAGAACGACCGCAGCCAACTTCGCGGAACGCGTCATGACAGCTCTCCCATCGGTGCCGACGGGCGAACACTACTCCGAAATAATCCGTCTTGCAGCCCGCCCGTATAGGAGCGAAAAAAGGAAAATTGCCGGGCCGCGGCAACGCCTGGGTATGATCCCGGAGGTCGAAGCCGCGTTCCGCGGCCAGGGAGAATCGGTGTGGGGAATCAGGCATTCGCAGGGAAAACCGTGCTGATCACCGGCGCGGCCAGCGGCATCGGACGCGGCGTGGCCATGGCCTTTGCGCAGGAGGGTGCGAATGTCGTGGTCGCCGACATCGCCGTCGCCGCCGGCGAGGAAACCGCGAAAGACATCCTCCGCGCCGGCGGTCAGGCGATCTTCGTGCGCACCGATGTCGCTGTTGCTGCCGACGTCAAGGCTGCGGTGGATGCAGCGGTGGCGACGTATGGCGCGCTCGACTGCGCGTTCAACAATGCTGGCATCGAGGAAGAACACCAGCGCCTTGCCGATTCCGACGAGGCGATGTTCGACCGCATGATGGCGATCAACGTCAAGGGCGTCTGGTTGTGCATGAAGCATGAGATCGCGCAGATGCTCAAGCAGGGTGGTGGCAGCATCGTCAACACCGCCTCCGTCGCCGGATTGATCGGCGCACCGAAGCACGCGATCTACGCCGCGAGCAAACATGCGGTGGTCGGCCTGACCAAGAGCGCGGCGGCGGAATACGGCAAGAAGGGCATTCGCGTGAATTCGGTCTGCCCCGGCGTGATCCGCACGCCGATGCTCGAGCGCGCCCTGGAACGCGAAGCCGGCTGGGAAGAGAGCCTGGTGCGCATGCATCCGATCGGCCGCCTCGGCGAAGTCGATGATGTCGCCAGCGCGGTGCTGTGGTTGTGCTCGGACGCTTCGAGCTTCGTCACGGGTCACCAACTCGCCGTGGATGGTGCGATGACGGTGGTTTGATTGCGTGACGGACGCGAACGCTGGCCTTGTTTCTGCGCAATGCCCGTTGCGCCGGACCCCTGAAAAATGGCTGCCAAAGTCTTTGACCGTGCCCGTCGCGGGGCGTAGCGTCAGCCGGCCGGAGACCTCCGGTGGAACCAGACCACGCAAGGGGAAGCACATGAAACGCACGCTGATGTTGATCGCGGCGCTGTTCGCATTCGCCGCCACCGTGTCCGCCCAGGATCGACCCTACAAGGAAGGCCCCGTCACCGTCGTCACCGCCGTCAAAGTGAAGCCGGGCCAGGACGAAAAATATCTCGCCTATCTCGACAGCACCTACAAGCCACTGATGGAAGAAGAAAAGAAAGCCGGCGTCATCCTCGACTACAAGGTCTATTCGACCACGGCGCGCACGCCCAATGATCCGGACCTGTATCTCACCGTCACCTATCCGAACATGGCCAGCCTCGATGGCCTCGACGAGCGCACCGAGCCGCTGATGAAGAAGGTCACCGGCAAGACCCGTGCCGAAGCCGCCAGCGCGTCCGTGGATCGCGGCGCCATGCGCGACATCATGGGCAGCGAGCTGATCCGCGAGTTGCAGCTGCGCTGATCGCGTGGGCAAGCGGGCTGGAGCGGAACCATCGACGATGGCGTTCGCTCCCGTCTGGCATCACCGTCGGCACGGGCATCGCAGCGTCGGCGCCGCATGTTTTCAGGGTTTCGGTCGCGAGGGACGCGGATGCAGGCGTGGTCAACACGGGCGCCATCGCATTTTCACGGGCGCACGGCAGGCGTAGGCTTGATTCTGGCATCCTCGACCCACCACCCGCGAAGCCCGCACGCCATGACCAGCGAAGACGAGATTCTCAGCCGACTGGAAACCCTCAATGCGATCGGCGTGGCGCTGTCGTCGGAACGCGACATCGGCAGTCTGCTCGAACGCATTCTCGAGGCCGCCCGCGATTTTGCCGATGCCGACGGCGGCACCTTGTACCGGGTCAAGGACGACACGCTGGTTTTTGAAGTGCTGCGCAACGACACTCTGGGCTATTTCATGGGCGGCAAGCACGGCGAGGCTATTCATTTCGCGCCGCTGCCGCTGTACGACGCCGATGGCAGCGGCAACGATTCCATGGTCGTCGCGCATGCCGCGTTGTCTGGCCTGACCATCAATATTTCCGATGCCTACGCCGCCGAGGGCTTCGACTTTTCCGGCACGCGCGCCTTCGACCAGAAGACCGGTTATCGCTCGCAGTCTTTCCTCACGGTGCCGATGAAGGATCACAGCGGCGCGGTCATCGGTGTCTTGCAACTGATCAACGCCAAGGACCACGACGGCAAGGTCTGCGCGTTCTCGCATGCCGACCAGCAACTGGTCGAGTCGCTGGCCTCGCAGGCAGCGATTGCGCTCAACAACCGGCAACTGGTCGAACAGCTGGAGACTTTGTTCGAATCGCTGATCAGCCTGGTCAATACCGCGATCGACGAAAAATCGCCGTACACCGGTGGCCATTGCGAACGTGTGCCGGTGCTCACCTCGTTGCTGGCCGATGCCGCCGCGCGCAACAGCGCCGGTCCGCTCGCTGGCTTCAGCATGACCGAGGCCGATCGCTACGAGCTGAAGATCGCCGGCCTGCTGCACGATTGCGGCAAGATCACCACGCCGGTGCACGTGGTCGACAAGGCGACCAAGCTGGAAACCCTGTTTGACCGCATCGCGTTGATCGATACCCGCTTTGAAGTATTGCTGCGCGATGTCGAGATCGCCCGCCTAAAGGGCGAGATCGATGCCGACGAGCAGGCGGCGCGCGTGCAGCATCTCCTGGCCGATCGCGAGACCGTGCGCAGCGCCAACACCGGCGGCGAATTCATGGATGAAGGAAAATTGCAGGCGATCGCGCGCATCGGCGCGCACGAATGGCGGCCGCATGGCGGCGAGACGCAGGCCTTCCTGTCGGCGAACGAACTGGAAAACCTCAGCATCCGCCGCGGCACCCTCACTGCCGCCGAGCGCGAGATCATCAACCACCACATCGTGATGACCATCCGCATGCTCGAGGCTTTGCCGTGGCCACCGCACCTGACCCAGGTGCCTGAATATGCCGGCGGTCATCACGAACGCATGGACGGCAAGGGCTATCCGAAAGGCCTCACCCGCGAGCAGATGAGCATCCCGGCACGGGTGATGGGCATCGCCGACATTTTCGAAGCGCTGACCGCGCGCGACCGCCCCTACAAACCCGGCAAGACGCTGTCGGAATCGCTGCGCATTCTCGGCCACATGAAACTCGAAGGCCACGTCGACCCCGACCTGTTCGACATCTTCCTGCGCGAACGCGTCTATCTCGACTACGCGAAACGTTTTCTAGAGCCCGCGCAGATCGACGTGATCGACTGGACGAAGATGCCGGGCGTGGATGCCGGATTGGCGGAGCACTTGCTCGCGGCGGATCGGAACGAGGGGTCGCACTGACGGGTTTCACGTGGGATCTTTCACGGCGACCTCGATCCGTCAGTCATGTCCGATAGTGGCCGCGTCGACTCACTTGCTGGGCTGGAACGCGTTTCTCTCGCGTCGTTCGCGCCGCTCCTGCGCCAGTAACGAAATCGCCTCGCGTTCCGATTCGGAAGCATCGCGCCAGCGCAGGATTTCCTGCAAATGCCGGCCGCAACCGAGACAGACATCGTCATCGTCCAGGCAACAGTTGCGCACGCAGGGCGAGGGCGGCGTCGATGCTGGCAGTGGCAGAAGGTCGCGATACGGGCGCATGCGGACTCCGGTATCCACCGCAGGACGCGGCGACACGCATTCCTTTTAGGACGAAACGACGACGACCGCAATCGGTTCGCAGTGTTGCGCCGTTCCGATGTTTTCAGGACGGGTCGGGCAGCTGGTAGTCGAAAGTGTAGAAGTGCTGGCCGTCGCGGATATCGATCGCAAGCACGCCGCTGATACCGGTCAATTCGCCGGTGCCGGAATCGGGTACGACAGCGATGCGCAGCTGCGCCGCACCGCGATCCATCGTGCCGCTGTGCTGCAGGCCGAAACTGCCGCTGCGCCCGTGCAGGGCGCCGCTGACGCGATCCATTGCGACATAACCGGCCGAGCCCTTGACCTCGGTGCCCATCGCCAGCATCTGGCCTTTGCCGATGGCATCGAGATCGCCGCGGAATTGTTTGTGCAGCGCGAGCCGGCCGATGCCGGCATCGCCGACGTTTTCTTCCGGTGGCATCGGCGTGATCTTGACGTCGAAAGTTCCGTGGGCGGTGTGGGTCATCTCGCTCTCCGTTTTCATCTCGATATTAAACACCAACGTAAATTCTCGACTGTCATCCCCGCGAAGGCGAGGATCCAGCGTCTTTTATGCGTCATCGCAGCAGAACGTAAAGACTCTGGATGACCGGCTATCGCCGTTGAGAAGCGCTTCCCGCCTGCGCGGGGATGACGAACATTTTTCGCAATTCAATTGGAACCCGAGGTCGCAGCCAGCAACCTCAGTTCTGCGCCCCGTCAACAACATGAATCTCGAACTCTTCCAGCACCACCACCTGCCCGACGCGGATCTTGCAGGTCTTGCGCAGCTCGACCTCGCCGTCGACGATGACCACGCCGCTGGCGACGATGGCCTTGCCCATGCCGCCGCTGTCGCAGAGGCCGGCGAGTTTCAACAGCTGGTTGAGCTCGACGTGGTCGCGGTCCAGCTCGAAGTCGATGCGTTGCATTTTGGTTCCGTGATGATGGTTGGGCGGCGATTGCCGCTGCGGTGGCCGCGCCGCGCCATCCTAACGGAAGACGCGGCGGCAGGGTCTCACATCTGCTCGAATCGGCTCACTTCATCGAGGATGCTCTGGGCTCTGCGCAGGCTGCTGCCGGTGAGGCTGTCTTCGGCGCGTTTGGCCAGTTGCGGACGCTTCGGCGAACGCAGCCACTGCCCGAACCAGTACGTCGCCAGCAATCCAAGCACGCCGACCACGACGTTGGCATAGATCACCGACGGCGCGTTCACGAACAGGTCGGCGCCGAATGCGCTTTCGAAGAACATCGTCAGGCACAGCGCCCAGAGGAACCACCAGGGCAGGCCGACCGCGAGGCCGCTATACACATACCAGTTGCGCAACTCGCCCATCTGCTTCTGGATCGTCAACACCGGAGCGGCGTAATCGATCTGTCCGATCAACAGCAGGCTGCGCGCGGCGAAGGCGATCGTCATGACGCCATAGGCATGCATGATCAGACCGGTGATCAGCAGGTGTGCCACGTCGCGATGCGCGATCCAGAACATCGCCGACGTCGCCGCCACGGCGACGCCGAACAGGAGCTGCAGGAATTGCCCCAGGAAAAGCGGACGTAGCGCCGAACGCGTCTTGTCGAAGCGGCCGTCCTTGAATACCTGCAGGTTGATCGCGTTGTGCTGCTCGAGCCGGCGATCGAGGGTCTGCCAGGCGAGTTTCATGTCGTCGAGTTCCATGTTCAATCCTTGTCGTGTTGCGAGTCGGTGGGCGCCATGTCCTGGCGGATACGTTGCTTGAGGCGGCTGATCTTGGTGGCGACATTGGTTTCGGAAATGCCGAGGATGTCGGCGATTTCGCGATAGCTGCGCTCCTCCAGATACAGCAGCAACAGGGCGCGGTTTAGCGGTTCGAGTTGCGCGATGAAGTGCTCAAGGGCGCGCACGCGTTCGTCGGTTTCCTCGATGCCACCGTTGGCTCCGGCGATCTGCGCGTGATCGTCGTCCAGTGATTCGGTCTGTGGATCGCGCTGGTGGCTGCGCAGGAACGATATCGCCACGTTCAGCGCGATGCGGTACATCCAGGTCGAGAACGTGCGCGCCGGATCGTAATCGGGAAACGCACGCCACAACTGCGCGGCGATTTCCTGCGCGAGATCGGCGCGATCCTCCGGAAGCCGGCTATAGGTGTTGGCGACCTTGAAGACGATCTTGCGGTGCTGCTCGAGCAGCGCGTGGAACTGCTGCCTGCTGTCGGTCGTGCCTGTTGTCGCCATGGCGGCTGTTTGCGCTCCCATCCGAAGGTCCCGTTGCTGTGTGCTTGTGGACATGATTCGCAGCAGGGCGGAAAAAATCACAGGGTCGCGGCTGGCCCGGGTCCCGACCGGATCGTACCCAATCACCGTGCTGCCGGGTGATCGCGCCGCAGCGACGCCTTGTCGCTGCAGCCCTTACACTGCCGCCATGCCGACACACCTGCGAACCCCATCTTTCTGCGCGCTGATGTTGCTGACCAGCATTGCTGCCGATGTCCAGGCGCGCACCGTCTACCGCTGCGTGCGCAACGGCACCGTGAGCCTGGCGACGGCGCCCGAGCCGGGCTCGCGCTGCGAAGCGAAACAGATCGACGACAACGCCGCCAAGCTGCCCAATCTCTGGGGCGCGCTGGGTGTGGTCAATGGCACGCTGTACGAGCGCGAACAGGATGGCAAGCTGGTCTACAGCACGCGCAACCTGCCAGGTTCGGTGAAGGTGTTGTCGTTCCGTGTCGAGACGCCGAAAGGCGCTGAGGCACACGCCGGTCTCGGCACGCTGGGGCCACCGCAACTCGATCGCTATCCGGTGGAATTTCGCGCGGCGGCGAAAGCCACGGGTGTCGAAGATGCCTTGCTGCGTTCGATCGCGCAGGTCGAAAGCGGTTTCGATCCGTTGGCCTTGTCGCCCAAGGGGGCGCAGGGCGTGATGCAGCTCACACCGGCGGTGGCGAAGCAATACGGCGTGAGCGAGCCCTTTGTCGCCGGCCCTTCGATCACCGGCGGTGCGCGTCATCTCAAGGATCTGCTGCGGCAGTACCACAACGACATCACCCTGGTCGCGGCGGCCTACAACGCCGGCGTCGGCGCGGTGGCGCATTACGATGGCGTGCCGCCGTATGCCGAAACCCAGGACTATGTGGCGCGGGTGCTCGCGCTGTATCCGGACTACAAAGCCGCCTTGGCACCGCCGGCGAAAGCGCACAAGGCGAGGGCGCGAAAGAAGCGCCGCAAACATTGATCGTTGCCATCGTTTTCACGAATTCGAAAGATGATCGCAGGCAGGATGCGTTATCGCCTCCGTTCCGCCCGCGGCACGACGCCATCTATTTCTCATCCAGGAGCTGACCATGACTGCCGACACCTTCGACCTCACGCCGCCGACGGCCACACAACGCGAGGCGCTTGAAGCCGACCTCAGCGCCGACGAACGCCGCGTGCTGCTCAATCACGGCACCGAAGCGGCGTTCTGCGGCGGCCTGCTCGACAACAAGCAGGCCGGCGTCTACTGCTGCCGGTTGTGCGGGCTGCCCTTGTTCGCCGCGGAAGCGAAATTCGAAAGCGGCACCGGGTGGCCAAGCTTCACCGGGCCGATTGCCGAGGGGCATCTGGAGAACATCGCCGACAACAGCTATGGCATGCGCCGCATCGAGATCCGCTGTGGCCGCTGCGGCAGTCATCAAGGCCATGTCTTTCCCGACGGTCCGGCGCCGAGCCGGCTGCGCTACTGCATCAATTCGGTGTCGCTGGAATTCGTCGCGAATGGCAGCGCCTTGCCGGACAGGTTGGGGCGCGGTGAGAAAAGTTGGCCGGTGGCGTGAGCGGCTTGGCTTGAATCGCGGCGCGACGGCCCAATTTTCCCCGGACCTTTGGAAAATTGCGTTGGACCGTCGACGCGAGTACGACACACGCCACCAGATGAGGAATGTCCCGATGTCCGTCCCCGTGAAAATAGATTTTGTTTCCGATGTCTCCTGTCCCTGGTGCATCGTCGGCCTGCAGGCGCTGGAACAGGCGCTGGCGCGGGTGGGCGACGCGGTGACGGTGGACCTGCATTTCCAGCCGTTCGAACTCAATCCGGCGATGCCGCCGGAGGGCCAGGACATCGACGAACACCTCGCGGAAAAGTACGGTGCCTCGCCCGAGCAACGCGCGCAGAGTCGCGAGGCCTTGCGTGCGCGCGGCGAAGCGCTGGGTTTCGAATTCCGCATGGACAAGCGCAGCCGCATCTACAACACCTTCGATGCCCATCGCCTGCTGCATTGGGCCGACGGTGAAGGCGAAGGCCGCCAGCTCGCGCTTAAGCACGCACTGTTCCGTGCGTATTTCACCGATGGTGAAAATCCCGGCGATCACACCGTGCTGCTGCGGCTGGCGCGCGCAGTCGGGCTCGATGGCGAGCGCGCGCAGCAGATCCTCGCCTCGGACGAATTCGCCGCCGAGGTGCGTGCGCAGCAACGCTACTACGCCGAGCACGGCATCCATGCGGTTCCGGCAGTGATCATCAACGATCGTCACCTGATTTCCGGCGGCCAACCGGTGGAAACCTTCGAGCGCGCGCTGCGCGAGATCGCCGTGCAATCTGCCTGACCGATGGGATATGGACGCGTGGCTTACGGGTCACTAGTATCGGGCAAGCTTTCCAACGGGTGTCCATACGTGAAAATCCTGACCGTTTCCGTCTTGTCCCTGGCGATTTCTTCGGCCGTTGCCGCGGCCGATTTGCCAAAGAATTTGCCGACGATCGATCCGCAGCGTCTTTCCGCGGAAGTGAAAATATTGTCCTCGGATGCGTTCGAAGGTCGTGGCCCGGCGACGCCGGGCGAAACGAAGACAGTCGATTACGTGATCGCGCAAATGAAGGCGGCCGGTCTACAGCCGGGCGGCGACGTGCTCAAGAGCGGCAAGCGTGGCTGGACGCAGGCGGTGCCGCTGGGCCGCTTCCAGATCCAGGGTCCGATCAATGTCGCGATCAAGACTGGCGCCGACAACATCGCGCTGACCCAGGGCAACGAAATCGCGATCCGCGCCTCGATGAGCGGCGCAAAATCCGTCGCCATCGCCGATGCGCCGTTGGTGTTCATCGGCTACGGCGTCAAAGCACCGGAACGGCACTGGGACGACTTCAAGGGCGTCGATCTCAAGGGCAAGATCGCTGTGGTGCTGATCAACGATCCGGATTTCGAAAGCGGCAGCGGCGATTTCGGCGGCAAGGCGATGACCTACTACGGCCGCTGGACGTACAAGTTCGAGGAAGCCGCGCGCCAGGGCGCGATCGGCATGCTGATCGTGCACGAAACCGAGCCGGCCTCCTACGGCTGGGCGACGGTGAAAAATTCCAATACCAACGTGATGTTCGACATCGTGCGCAAGGCGCCCGCCGCGGTGCATCCGCTGCTCGAAGGCTGGATCCAACGCGATTTCGCCGTCGACCTGTTCAAGCGCTCCGGCCTGGATTTCGAGGCGTTGAAAGCACAGGCGCAGACGCGTGAATTCAAGCCGGTCGAACTCAAGGACGCACGCTTCTCGGCGCATTACGCCGTCGACACGCAGGTGATCACTTCGCGCAACATCGCCGGCCGCATCGTTGGCAGCAAGCATCCCGACGAGACCGTGATCTACAGTGGCCATTGGGATCACCTCGGCGTCGGCGAACCCGATGCCAAGGGCGATCGCATCTACAACGGCGCGGTCGACAACGCGACCGGCACCGCGTCGCTGATCGAACTCGGCCGCGCGTTCGCGCAACAGCCGCGGCCGGAGCGTTCGGTGGTCTTCCTCAATGTCACCGCCGAGGAAAAAGGTCTGCTGGGTTCGGAATATTATTCGTCGAATCCGTTGTACCCGCTGGCGAAAACCGTGGCCGTGCTCAACATCGATGCGCTCGATCCGCACGGTCCCGCGCGCAACTTCACCACCTCGGGCAGTGCCAAGGTCGATCTGCTCGATGAGCTCATCGCGACGGCGAAAGCCTGGAACCTGAGCTACGTGCCGGATCCGAAACCCGAGGCCGGGCATTTCTTCCGCTCCGATCATTTCCCGTTCGCCAAGCGCGGCGTGCCGGCGATTTCATTCGGCTCCGGCGACGACTGGATCGATGGCGGCAGCGCGGCCGGCGAAGCCGCCGAGAAGGAATACAACAACGATCGCTACCACCAGCCCGCCGACGAATGGCAGGCCGATTGGGCGTTCACCGGCATGGCCCGCGACCTGCAGATCCTCTACAAGGTCGGCGCCGATCTCGCGCATTCGCGACGCTGGCCGAACTGGGGCCAGGAATCGGAATTCCGAGCGACCCGCGACGCCACCGCCGCCGCACGGCGATAACTTAGGCAGAACGTCATGACCGCGAGCACCGATCTGCATCCGCTCACCCGCGCCGAACGCAGCGACTACGCGGAAACGTCGCTGCACGCCGATGTGCTCGCTTTCATTGAAGAGTTGCGCGCGTTCGCCGATCCGCGGTTGCAGGTCGGCGATTTCGGCGCCACGCCCGAGGGCCGCAAGCTGCCGCTGCTGGTGTTGTCGGACCAAGGCTTTTTCACGCCAGAAGCTGCGCATGCCTCGGGCCTGCCGGTGGTGCTGGTGGTCTGCGGCATCCACGCCGGCGAAGTCGAAGGCAAGGAAGCGGTGTTGATGCTGGTGCGCGACATCCTCGCCGGCCGTCACGGCGATGTGCTGACGCGCATGGTGCTGGTGGTCGCACCACTGTTCAATGCCGACGGCAACGATCGCATCAGCACGGAAAATCGCCGTCTCGATATCGCGAAGTTCAGCGGCCAGATCGGCCCGGTCGGCGGTGTCGGCACGCGCAACAACGCCGCCGGCGTCAACCTAAACCGCGATTACATGCGCCAGGATGCGGAGGAAATGCGTCTGATGCAGGCGCGCGTCTGCCACGTCTGGAACGCGCATCTGGTGATCGACTGCCACGCCACCAACGGCTCGATTCATCGCTTCGCGTTGACCTACGACATTCCGCACACAGTCGAAAGCGGCCGCCGCGAGCCGATCGAGTACATGCGTCGCGAACTGCTGCCGGCAGTGCGCGAACAGGTGAAGGCGAAGGACGGGCTCGATACGTTTTTCTACGGCAACTTCCTGCGCGACGAAGGCGGGCAGGGCATGGGCTGGATCACCTACACCCACCATCCGCGCTTCGGCGGCAATTATCGCGGCCTGACCAATCGCCTCGATCTGTTGCTGGAAACCTATTCGTACCTGACGTTTTCCGAACGCGTGCGCACGACCTACGCGTTCCTGCGCGAAACGCTGGCCTATGTCGGCGAGCATGGCGACGAAATCGTCGCCTTGCTGGCGATCTGTCTCGAGCCGCCCGAACGCATCGCCGTGCGTTATCGCCTGGAAGCTTTTCCGGATACGCAGGCGGAAGTGCTGACGCGCGAGCCGTACACGCTGGACGGTGCGCCGATCAGCGTCGAGGTACCGTATTACGGTTGTTTCGTCGGCGAGCACGTGGTGTCGCGACCGCCGGCGTATGCAGTGCCGGCGGAGATCGGCGCACATCTGGAGCGACACGGCCTGCGCGTGGAGAGACCGGAAAAGCCCTGGTTGTTGCACGCGGAAATCGCCATCGTGAGCGGGCAGGTATCGTCGACCGGACGCGAGATCCTCGAAGCCAATGCTTCGTCCTATCTCGAAGCGGAGTTGCGCGAAGAACAGCGCACGCTGCCGCCGGGCTGGTGCCTCGTCTATACCGCGCAGCAGCGTGGTGCGATCGCGGTATATCTGTGCGAAGCCGGTAGCGACGACGGCCTGCTCGCCTGCGGCTTGATAGCGCAGCCTGCGCCGGGCGATGAATTCCCCGCTTGGCGCGTGCTGGCGGTGGATGTCGGCGAGCCGTAAATCGCTTCTGCTCGATCGCGCCCGATATCAGCGCGCCGCGCGCCTCAGTCCAGGATGTTCGGCTTCGGCAGGGGCCGCAACACCTGCGGATGTTTCGGCGGCGGATCGGGATAGCGCGTGAGCAGCGGCGTGACCGCATTCGAGCAGGTGGCGGTGGTGCTGTCGCAGACCATGTAGCTGGCGTAGCCGTTGCCGCCACGTTTTTCCTGGTAGGCCTGCGTGTTGGCGAGGGTGGCGCGGAAAACGCCATCGCGATACACGTCGACATTCGCGGCGCCGCCCAGCCAATGCAGCACGACGATCTGCGGCAATTTCGCATTGGCGCCGCGCTCGATGCTGCCGCGCAACTGGCTGGGCGGGGTCGGCGGCGGCGGATCGGCGTTGCGCACGCAGTCGTAGGTTTCGACGATCGCTGCACCGGTGTCGATCACTGCGAAATCGGTGACGTTCACTTTCGCCGACGGCACCGACTGATCGAAGATGCGCGAGCTGATGCCGAGCTCGCTCCATTTGTGCGTGGTGAATACGTCGTCTTCGGCGGTCAGCGCGATGTTGCCGCCATCGGCGAGCACGATGCCGTAGTGCTGCATCGTGCGCAGGATCACCTGCGCCGCCGGCGAATACAGGTTGACCGGGAAATCGCCGCGCAAGCGCAGGCGCGAGCCATAGGCAATCGTGGTTGTCGGCCCGCTCGGGCCGCCGGCGTGGCTGCCCGGATGCACGTACAGCGGCACCTGCTCGCCGTCGATGAGCACCGAAGCCATGCGCGGATTGGGCAGGATGAAGCGGATCGCGTGGCCGAGATCGCCATTGCTGACCTGCATCGCGGCATAGACCTCATCGGCGTTGAACAGCAGCGGCGCCATCGGGAAACCGGCGGCGTCGGCGCTGGTGCAGTGTTCGCCGCGTCCGTTGGCCGGATACACGCGATCGAGCTTCCAGATCACCAGGCATTGCGCCAGCAGGCCGCTGCTGCCCGATGCGGTGGCGCGGTACGCCTCGTAAAGATTGTTGCCCTGGACGACCAGCAGGTGGCAGTCGTCAGCATAGTTGTCGCAGACCAGGCCGCTGGAACCCTCGATCTGCGCCGTTGCCGGCACCGGCATCGCGGTGCCGGGCGGTTCGCAATCGGGTGAGTAATAACCGTCCGGTGGCGGCAATCCGATGATCGTGCGCGTCGGCGCTCCGGCCGGCGCCTGCACGATGCGCATTGCGAAATCGATCTGCATGCGGCCATTGCCGAAGCCGCCCAGACCCGAGAGCGTGCTGATGATCGTCGCCGAATCCGAACGCAGCGCGGCCAGCGTGATGTCCTGGTTCCAGACGGCTGCTGCCGGAAACCGCGGTGGCGGCGCTGCTGAAACCGCCGCGCTTGCACACGCGGCCAGCCCGGCGACCAGTGCGAGGATGGCACGGTTCGTCACGATTCGACTCACGACGGTACGATTCATCTTCGTTCTCCGGGCGTTGTCGCCGGAGACGAATATACCCCGGGCCAACGCCCCGCGCTTACTGCACGCGCGCGGTGGAACCGACGCTGATGGTCACCTGGCTGTTCGTGCCGTAAGTGCCGTCGGCATGTTTGAGGATGACGTTGTAGCTGCCGATCGGCACCTGGCGGACGCGATAGGTGCCGCCATCGGGGACCTGAATTTCGCGATGGAAACCGGTATCGGTGCCCCGGATGATCACCGTGTCGCCATGTTCGCCATGGCCGGTGATCGCACCGCTGTTGTTGGATTGCGCGAATGCGGCCGTGCTCAACAACAGGGCGGACAACAGGACGGAAATTCCGCGACGGGTAAACTTGCCTGCAAGACTGGATACCATGATGAACCTCGGGGAGAGCAATCCCCGAAAATGCAATGGCTTCGATGAATGCGCGAAGTGCCGAAAGTCATGGCCGTCGTCGCCATCCGCTGCAGTATCGATTCGCGATCGACGAGCAACGGCCGCATCGATCCGCCACAATCCAAGTTCTCCCAGCAGCGAAGACCCGCATGTCGAACCCGAAAATTCCCGACAACGGCAAACTCGATCGCATCGTCGCCGAAGCGCGGCGACAGGCCGCCGAGCGCGACCAGGGCTATCGCGAACGCGCGCTGAAAATGTATCCGTGGATCTGCGGTCGCTGCGCCCGCGAATTCACCCGCGAAAACCTGCGCGAACTCACCGTGCATCACCGCAACCACAATCACGACGACAATCCGGCCGACGGCAGCAATTGGGAATTGTTGTGCGTGTACTGCCACGACAACGAACACTCGCGGCTTACCGATCACACTGGCGGCAGCGCGCTGACGGCGGAAGACGCTCAGCCTGCCGCGACCGGCAATCCCTTCGCTAATCTCAAGTCGCTGCTCAAGCGCGACAGCTGAGAACCACGGCGGATTTCCGCCGATCGCCGCCCCGCCGAAGCGGAGCGGCGTGGATCGTTACGGCATCTTGACCAGTTCGACGCGGCGATTCTTCGCACGACCGCTTTCGCTGCCGTTGTCGGCGACGGGTTTGTCGGGACCGAAGCCCTTGGTGCTCAGGCGATCGGCAGCAATGCCCTTGGCGACCAGAGCGCTGCGCACCGAAGCGGCACGCTCGCCCGAGAGGCTGCGATTGTGGTCGGCGCTGCCGGTGCTGTCGGTATGGCCCTCGATGGAAAGCTTGAGCGAGGGATCGGACTGCAGCAGCTTGCCGATTTCATCGATCACGCTGCCGGCATCAGGGCGCAGCGTCGCCTTGTCGGTATCGAAATTGATATGCAGCGCGACGTGGCCGTCGGCGTCGAGCGCCTTCTTCATGTCGCCGGCACTGAGGAAGGAAAGCGCGCTGGTCATCGCCTGGCGCTCGAGCACGGTCACGTAACCGTGCAACGGAATCGCGCCGGTGCTGACCTGGATCCAGGTTTCCTTGTTGTTCTGCCGGATCAGGTAGGTATCGTTCTGACAGTCCACACCGGCGCAGGCACCGTGATAGTGCTTGTCGACGACATCGCGGCTGCCGAACGCCTGGTTGACCTCGTCGGTGTATTGCACCGTGCTCACCTTCACGCCGCCGAGCGCGGTGATCGCATTCTCGTAGTTGCGCTGGAATTCGATGTCGGAATACGAGCGGCCTTCGGGATTGTCGAGTTTGAAGCCTTCGCGGAACACCTTGCCTTCGATCGCGACGATCTTGCCGCCGGCGATCATGTGTTCGCGATCGAAGGAGGCATTCTTTTCCTTGTCGGCGAAGATGCTGGTCAGTCCTTCCGGCGTCTTGAAGAACGGGAACGGCGGCAGCGTCGCAGTGCTCACCGGCACGCTGGCCGGATCGAATTCCGTATTCGCCGGCACCGCTGTCGCGACGGGCGCCGCGACAGTCGCGGGCACTGCCGGCGCGGCGACGCTGGCGGTGACTGCAGGCGCCGGCGTCGTTGCGGGCGATGGCGTCTGCGTATCGGCAGGTGGCACATCGGCGGGTTTGCTGCAGGCGGCGAACACCAGCAGCGCCGGCAGCAGCAGAACATGGGGACGGACACGCATGATCAATCTCCGGAAATGGTGGCGTTGCGATGACGTCGCCGGCGATGGCGAAATCCGGCGCCAGAGGCCTTGTAATCCAAACCCGGGCGAGCGGCAAGCCTTGTCGCCGGATCGGCGTTCAATGCGATGCGGAGGGGTCCGCCTGCTCTTCGGCAACGCGTTTTGTCAGCCGCGCGTCCGCCGTGTCGGCATAGGCGCGGCAGGCGTTGGCATCGATGAGCGCGTCGCGCTTCCGGTTCTTGCCACGCTTCGCCTGATTTTCGAACAGGTCCGAGGCATCCGGATGCGTGGGCACCAGCACGTCGCAGGCAAGCGCGCGCACGACAGCGATGCTATGGCGGAATTGCGCGACGCGTGCGCCGCCATCGGCGGTGAAGCGAAAGCCGGTTGCGGATATCGGGCTGAGGCTGTCGGCGAAGACGAGATCGTGGCAGACCTCGCCCGCGCAATCGCGCCAGCTCCAGCTGGTGCCGCCCGGCGTGTGTCCCGGCGTGTAATGCGCGGTCAGGCGGATTCTTCCCAACGCGATGACTTCACCATCGGCGACTTCCGTAACGTTGGCAATGCGCGGGAAATTCGTGACATCGCCCAGAACGAATTGCGGGTCGTCGGCGCTGGCGCTGCCGGCGCGCAGCGCCTGTGCACCGAGTTTGCTGGCCGCGACTTTCGCGCCACTCATGCGCTGCAACGCCGCGATGCCTCCGGCGTGATCGAAATGCGCATGCGAGTTGACAATCCATTTCACATCCTCGACGCGAAAGCCGAGCTTGCGGATGTTGTCGGCGATCCGCGACGCCGATTGCGGCAGGTCGCCATCGATCAGCACCAGGCCCGCCTTGTCAGCGATCAGCACCGCGCTGATGCCCTCGACTCCGACGTAATAGCTGTTCCCGACCAGGCGGAACGGCGCGTGCGGCCGGTTCCATGTCGCGCAGTTGTCGCAATTGATCGGCGTGGTATCGGCGCTGGCGAGGGTGGTCGACGCAGGCGCGGCGAGGGCGAGCAACAAGGGGATGGCAAGCATGCGTGAGCCTCCGGAAGTGCGGCGATTATCGCGTCATCCACGGAACGATGGCGAGCGCGTGTAAACTCGCGGCCCTACGCGGGATGGAGATGGCTCTTGGCTGGCGCGCACCTTGGCGGGTCGATAACTGACGCCGCATTGGCGACCTTGCTGCTGCCTTTTCATGGTGGCGCGCTGGCGTGGCCGATACAGGGGCAGGTGCGTTTTCTGCGCGCACGCGCCGGTGCGGATTGGCAGGATCTGGCGACGGCTGGAATGCTCTGCGAGCAGAGCTTCAAGCCGTTCGCGGAACAATTGCAGCGCGAAGGCCGGAACGTGGCGACGGAGGCCGACGCGCCATCGATGTCGGCATCGGTATTGACGCTGGTTTTGCCGCCGCGACAGCGCGAGGAAGCGCGCGCCTTGTTCGCACGCGCGCTGAGCGGCACGCAGGCGGGCGGTGTGGTCGTTGCCTGTCAGGCCAACAACGAAGGCGCGCGTTCGGGTGAAGCCGATCTCGCGCGCCTGGCCGGTGCGACGCAGAGCCTGTCGAAAAACAAATGCCGCGTGTTCTGGGCCGTGGTCGATCCCGCGCGCAGCGATCAGGAATTGCTGACGCAATGGGCGCAGCTGGATGCGCCGCGCCCGATCGCCGACGGTCGTTTTCTCAGCCGACCGGGGCTGTTCGCCTGGGATCGCATCGATGCTGCGTCGCAGTTGCTGGCCGCGCAGCTTCCCGATGATCTCGCCGGGCAGGGCGCCGACCTCGGCGCGGGCTACGGTTATCTCGCGGCGGAATTGCTTGCGCGCTGCCCGAAGATCGTCGCGCTGGATTTGTACGAGGCCGAAGCGCGCGCGCTGGATCTGGCCAGGAAGAATCTTGTCGCGGCCGGCGATCGCGTCGCACTGGATTTTTTCTGGCATGACGTCGGCGTCGGCCTGCCGCGCCGCTACGATGTCATCGTCAGCAATCCACCGTTCCACGTCGATCGCAGCGACCGCCCGGAACTGGGCCAGGCGTTCATCACGGCAGCGGCGGATGCCCTGCGTCCAGGCGGCCGTTTTTTTCTGGTGGCGAACCGGCATTTGCCGTACGAAGAAATCCTCGGCGCGCGTTTCGGCACTTGGCGCGTGCTGGCGCAGGAACAGGGGTTCAAGGTGATCGAAGCGATCAGGGCGGATGCATGAAATTGGTGAAACTGCTGGCGAATCTCGGCTACGGCACGCGCAAGGACGTGACGATGATGCTGCGCAACGACTGGGTGACGCGCGCCGATGGCAGCGTGCTCGGTCCCGACGACAGCGCCGAACACGCCGACATCCGCGTCGACGACGAACCGCTGGATCCGGCGCAGGGTTTCATCCTGATGCTGCACAAGCCGGTCGGCTACACCTGTTCGACCAAGGATCCGGGACGCGTGGTCTACGACCTGCTGCCGCCGCGTTTCCGCCTGCGCAATCCGATCCTGTCCTGCGTTGGCCGGCTCGACCGCGACACGTCCGGCCTGCTGCTGATGACCGACGACGGTGCGTTGCTGCACCGGATCACGTCGCCGAAATCGCATCTGCCGAAAATCTACGAGGCGACGATCGCCGGCGATCTGCGCGGCGACGAAGCGGAAATTTTCGCCAGCGGTACGCTGATGCTGGAGTCGGAGAATTCACCGCTGGCGCCGGCGATACTCGAGATCGTCGAGCCGCGCCGCGTCCGCATCACGATGGTCGAGGGCCGCTACCACCAGGTGCGGCGGATGTTCGCTGCGGTCGGCAATCATGTCGAGACCTTGCAGCGCTTGTCGATCGGCGGACTTGCGCTGGGCGAACTGGAATCGGGGCAATGGCAGGTGCTGGCGCCGGCGCAGGTGGCGGGGATTTTTGCGGGATTTTAGTTTGGTGAGTGGTGAGTGGTGAGTGGTGAGTGGTGAGTGGTGAGATTTTGCTCGTCATCCCCGCGAAGGCGGGGATCCAGCGCCTTTCGCTTCTCTATGTTGAAAAGCTAAAGATCAAAGTCACTGGATCCCCGCCTTCGCGGGGATGACGAAGTACCATATCCTTCTCCCACTCACCACTCACCGCTCACCTAGTCCAGCAGATTCTTTTTCCCATGCATCACATCGATCCGCTTCGGCGGAACCGGTGGCCGGGCGTTGCCGCCGGGGATCGCCATCACGGACGACGAGCAGCGCGTGGTGTCGGCGTCGCAGACGATGTAGCCCGAAGCCGGATTGCTGCCGGCTTTCTCGGAATACTTGCCGGTGTTGGCGACGTTGACGCGCAGAACGCCATCGCGATAGACGTCGACGCGCGTGGCGCCGCCGCTCCAGGTCAGCTGCACGATGGCTGGTTGCAGGCGGCTGGCGCGCGACAGGTTGCCGGCGAGGCGATTCGGAATTTCGCCGCCCGGGTTGATGATCAGCAGCGTGATGCTTTGCGCGGGCACGGTGGTATTGACCGTGCCGGTGGCGATCGCGAGGTCGGGCAGGCGCGTGATCGCGTTGCTTGAGGTCAACTGCCAAGCCTGCACGGCGCCGCTGCCGACGAAATTTCCCAGATGCACGGCGACCGGTGTCGTGCCGGTGAGCACTTTCGCGATCACCATCACCGTCAGTGCACCGTCGCCGCTGCGCGTGGCGGCGAACGCGGAAACATTGTCGGGATTGGGCGCGGTGGCGGCGACCGAGACATCGCCGAAGCCATGGCCGGCGCCGTCGTAATTGCGGTAGAGCTTCATCGCCTTGTAGGTCGGCGTGGATGCGGCCGGCGTTGTCCAGCGCGTACCGAAATCCAGGCCCTGGCGACCGAAGATGCCGTAGACGTCGGCCTGCGCGGTCGCGCCGTTGATGTGGTTTTCGGCGCCCCAGTTGTATTCGGTGATGCCGGTTTTCAGGCCGGGATAATAGCTCGCGACCCAGGACTTCATGCGCGGGATCAGGTCGACTTTGTCGCCGATCCAGGATTCGTCGACGTAGTTCGGATCCCAGAGCGAGCGCGTCGAACGATTGCGCCGCAACTGCATGTCGGTGCTCACGTTGTCGCTGAATTCGCCGCTCTGCGGGTAGATGTGCAGCGTGAACACGTCGAGCACGCGGTGGCCGGTCTGCACTTCGTATTTGTGCAATTGGTCGAGCAGCCACGGCATGTAGTCCATGCCGCCGTGCGCGGCTTTGTCGGGCAGATTACTCCAGCCATGCTGCGAACCATACTGCTGGTCGTAGCCCGACAGCAGATAGCCCGACCAACCCCATTCTTCCGGGCCAAGGATCACGGCGCCGGCGTCGGCGGCGCGGATCATCGCGCCGTAATCGGTCATGCGCTGGCGGATTTCTTCCATGTTCGCGCCGACCGGATGCACGTCGCGATGGGTCGAATGCCAGATGCTGTGTTCGTTGTCGAGCAGGTAGTAACGCAGCCCGCCGTTGCCGGCGAGGCCCCATTTGCTGGTGAGGTGCTGCACCCAGCCCTGCTGGAAGGCGACGTTGGACGGGCTGTTGGCATCGGCGGGCGTGTTGACGATGTTCTGCCCGTTGCTGGCGAGTACGCCGTTGCCGGCGTCGGAATACCACTGCCAGTCGGCATCGGACTGCGCGCCGTATTTCGCCTGCGAGAAACTCGCGAGCTTGCCGCGATTCGGTCCGAGCTTGGTGGTCCAGTCGAGCATCGGAATCGTCAGCATCGGCTCGGCGCCGCCGGCACGGCTGGTGCTGATGAACGTGTCGCCGGATTCGCCGGCGACCGCGCTGGTCTCGGCGATCGATTCGAAGTACCAGTCGAAGCCGCGATTGGCGGCATTCAATTGCCAGTTGTAGCGCGAGGTGGTGTTGCCGCCGGAGCGGTTCAACGGCGCGCGCAGGTCGGTCAACTGCGCGGTGCTGGCGTAGGCGACACCGTAGATGTTGGGGTCGATCGCGTGGCGGCCGGCGTTGGCGTCGACCTCGATGGTGATCGCGGCGTTCTGCGCCTGTGCCTGTGATCCAAAGGCCAATGCCAGCAAAGCCAGGCCGATCCGACGTTGCAGCATGCTCATGACGCACTCCCCGATGTCTGGCTGGCGAAAGCGCCGAAAAGAAAGTTGATGCGCGCCCGATCATGATTTGCGGGCGGCGCGAACAGCGGGCTTACATCCTCGACGCGGTTCCGATATCGGTCAAGACTGCGGCGGCACGAATTTCGATATTTGCGGCGCATCACCGCAAATTAACAAATTCGTTCATGCGCTTCGGGATGCACCGGCGTTACGGACGGGCGCGGTCAATCGCGGAAATTCTCGAACTGCAGCGGCAGCTCCCATTCGGTTTTCTTCAGCAGTGCCATCACGTCCTGCAGGTCGTCGCGTTTCTTGCCGGTGATGCGCAACTTCTCGCCGTTGATCTGCGCCTCGACCTTGAGCTTGGCGTCCTTGATCGCGGCGATGATCTTCTTGGCGATCTTCTGTTCGATGCCCTGCTTGATCGTGACCTTCTGGCGGGCGCCAGCGAGGTTGATCTCGGGCTCGCCGACATCCAGGCAGCGCACGTCTATACCGCGGGTGATCAGACGGGCACGCAGGATGTCGAGCATCTGGTTGAGCTGGAAGTCGCTGGGCGCACGCTGCGTGACCACGAATTCGTCGAGTTCGAAGTGGGCATCGGTGCCCTTGAAATCGAAACGATTGCCGAGCTCGCGGTTGGCAGTGTCCACGGCATTGGTGAGTTCGTGCTTGTTGACTTCGGAAACGACGTCGAAGGAGGGCATGGTCGTGGCGGGTCGCGGTGTCGGGGTCGCCAGTCTAACGTTGACACTGCGGATCGTCATGACCGTTGCGGCGGCGTGCGCCGCGCAAGCGGCCCCGGCCCTGATATCGTCATGCGCGTCCGCCGCCCGGAGCCCATCCATGCCGCCCGTGACCTTTCGCAGAGCCGTAGCCGAAGACCTCAATGCCGTGTTGGCTCTGCTCGCCGACGACGACATCGCGCGCTCGCGCAGCGGTTACGTCGAACAGGCGACGCCGGCGGTGCGTGCGGCTTTCGAGGAAATCCAGCGCGATGCCGGCAACGAATTGCTGGTCGGCGAGCGTGCTGGCGAGATCATCGCGACCTTGCAGCTGACTTTCATTCCTGGCTTGAGCCGCGGCGGCATGCGCCGCGCCCTGGTCGAGGCGGTGCGCGTGCGTTCGGACCTGCGTGGTCTCGGCATCGGCGAGCAACTCATGCAGGCGGCGATGGAAAGCGCCCGCGAACGCGGCTGCGGCGTGATCCAGCTGACCACCGACCTGCGCCGCATTGCTGCGCATCGTTTCTATGCACGGCTCGGCTTCGAGGCCAGCCACGCCGGGATGAAGCGCGCGTTGTGAGCGACCTTGCCCGGGCCGGAGCAGACACGGAACAAAAAAATGCCGCCCGGCTGGGGGCGGCGAAAGTGAGGTTGATGGTGGTGTTCAGCCTTTGATGCAGATCACCTGACGCAGCGTGTGCACGACTTCGACAAGGTCCGTCTGCGCCGCCATCACCGCATCGATGGACTTGTACGCGGCCGGCGATTCGTCGATCACCGCTTTGTCCTTGCGGCATTCGACGTGCGCAGTCGCCTCGCGATGCTGCGCCAGCGTGATGCTCTGGCGGGCGGCGGTACGGCTCATGACGCGACCGGCACCATGACTGCAGCTGTGGAAGCTGTCGGCATTGCCCTTGCCACGGACGATATAGCTGGCGGTACCCATGCTTCCCGGGATGATGCCAAGCTCGCCTTCGCGTGCGCTGACGGCGCCCTTGCGGGTGACCAGCAGCGACTCGCCGTGATGCGTTTCGCGCTGCACGTAGTTGTGATGGCAGTTGACCGCCATCTTCTCCAGCTGGAACTTCGGCAAACGGTGCCGCATCTCGCGCAGGACCTGTGCCATCATCGCCTCACGATTGTGACGCGCGTAATCCTGTGCCCAGGACACCGCTTCCACGTAGTCATCGAACAGCGGCTCGCCCTCGAGGAAGAAGGCCAGGTCCTTGTCCGGCAGGCTGAAACCGAGCACGCGCTGCGCCAATTGCTCGCGCGCGAGTTCGATGAAGTAACTGCCGATGAGGTTGCCGGTACCGCGCGAGCCCGAATGCAGCATCACCCACACGGCGCCGGTCTCATCGAGGCAGATTTCGATGAAGTGGTTGCCGCCGCCGAGCGTGCCGATCTGGCGATCGAGCTTGTCGGTACGGATGTTGCGATGCTTGGCCTTGATCGCTTCAAGCCGGGCGAACAACCCCGATTCGGCGATTCGCGTCTCGTGATCCTCGGGGATTTTGCGGTGCTCGCCACCACCGCCATTGCCGACCGGCACGCCGCGTTCGATAGATGAGCGCAACTGCGCCAGATTGTCGGGCAGATCGCTGGCGCGCAGCGTTGTGCGTACCGCCGCCATGCCGCAACCGATATCGACGCCGACCGCCGCCGGAATGATCGCGCCGCGCGTCGGTACGACCGAACCTACGGTGGCGCCCTTGCCAAGGTGCACGTCGGGCATGACTGCGACCCAGGGCCCGACGAAGGGCAGGGCAGCGATGTTCTGCAACTGCGCCCGGGCGGACTCCTCCAGCGGGACGCCCTTGATCCATGCCCGGATTTCGCCAGGGCCCGGACCATGCAGCAATTCGTAAGAATGCGTGTTCATCTTCTTTCTTCCTTGAATCAAATTTACTCGATCCGGCCGGCCCATTCCGGCCGGATCTTCCTCATGACTTCAGCGTGACCAGTTGCTGCAGCACGCCATCCAAACCACCGAAGACGGTGAGCTTGTCGATCTTCTCGGTGACCTTTTCCAGCGTCTCGAGCTCCTTCAAGCGCATCAGCATCGGGCTCTCTTCCATCAGCTTGGCCGTGTTGAGCAGGGAACGCGTGGCGTTCGCCTCCTCGCGACGGCGGATCACGTTGGCCTGCGCCGTCTTCTCCGCCTGCACGACGCCGTTGAGTATTTCCTTCATCTCGCCGGGCAGGATCACGTCCTTCACGCCGACCGACAGCACGTCCATGCCGAAGCCGTCGAGCTGGCCGCGCACGTGGCCGAAGATGTCGGCATCGAGCGAAGCCTTATCGCCGAGCAACTCGTCGAGCGACTTCGCCGAGACTGCCTTGCGCAAGCCGAACTGCAGCTCGCGATACAGGAAGTCGCCGATCTTGCTCACCTTCGAGCGCGACGCGACCGGATCGGTGACGCGCGTGCTGGCGGAGAGGTTGACGCGGAGCGAGACCTTGTCGCGGGTCAACAACTCCTGGCCGGAAACTTCCACCGACTGCACGCGCAGATCGATCACTTCGACAGTGACGTTCTTCCTGAGATTCCAGAAAGCGACGGCACCGGCCTCGAGCAAGCGAACCAGCTTGCCGTCGACGAACAACAGGCCCGCCGATTCCGCCGGCACGGTCACCGCGACGGCGACCTTGTCGATCAGGCCGATCTGACGCAGGCGGTGCACGATGGATGCGTCGATCTCCAGCGTCGACTGCGCCACACGCTCGACCGTGATCGGCGCCAGTCCACGCCAGTACAACTTGCGCGAACCCGGTGCCAGAACATCGACCAACTGACCGTGCTTGCAGACCAGACCGACCTCCTGCAGACCGATATCGGCGAGCAGAAACGTATCGGCGAGCTTGTCGCCGAGTCGGGCGATCAGCGCGTCCGCGTCCTTGCCTGCGTATTCGGCGACGACGAGGTTGTGCACGACGGCCTCGAGCGAACCCGTGAGCGCGAGCAACCAGTGCACGCCAGGAGCGAGAATGCGATCGAAACGGCGATTGCGGTAAACGAGGCCGCGCTCGGCGTCGCCAATCACGACCTTTCGGATCATCAACATGAGTTGCCTCCTTTACTTTTAATGGATGGGTCGACCCGACCGGAGAGCCATCACGCCGCGGCGGGTCGCTGCGCTGCGTGAAGTGAATCGCCGCGATGCATTTCGTCATCGCGTCATCGTGGCGCGCGTGACCGCGCCGGATGCTATGCATCGGTGGCGCACGGCGTGGACCGGGCGCACGAATGAGTGGGAACACGCCACGCGATGGCACGCGGAGGCAGGGCGTTGCGTTGGAGCGGATCCCGGATCCGGCGGAGCGCGCCTGCGAGATCGCAGACGGATTCCGCTTTCATTCGTGACCCGGTCCGTTGCGGAGACCGTGACCCGGCGGGCGCCGCGTTGACGCGTGGATCGTGAACATCGCACCGGAATGCGACGACGCGAGCACGCGACGCGGCGTGTTCCCTGGGGCTTGCGCCCCGGTGTTGCTGGCTGAGACTCTGCGTTACAGGCAGTTTTCCGGAGCGGGATTCGAACCCGCGACAAACGAATTACAAATTCGTCGCTCTACCCAACTGAGCTATCCAGTGGTGGACGAGCCGGATTCGAACCGGCGACCTGCGGCGCAAACCGCTGCTCTTCCTGGCTGAGCTATCGTCCTCGCGCAGCGCTTCGTTTCGAACCAGGGCATACGCCACGGCAGAGCCGCGCGCACCGGACGGGCAAGCAACCCGTACCGCAGTGATTCGTTCGTTGACGCTGCGCATTGCCGCCTCTCGCGAAGCGGCAATTGCATCGGGCACCAGGCCCGTTTGTGCGATGTCCGTCCGCTCTCCGCCCGTGCCGAAGCACCCAGGCACCGCGCTGATGCGCGGCATGAACAGATCGACCCCTGCGTCGGGCGCGAGCCCGGGTGCTTCGGGGTGGAACAGGCATCGACGATTCGTTGTTGCGGTTTCCTTGGCGAACGCCGGAAACAAAACGCCCCCGGGTTTTCAATCCGAGGGCGTTCGCGTGGCCTCGGGAGATCGGGGTGACCGATCTCCCATGCTAAGGGCAATCAGTCTGGAAAAAAGCCTGCGTCGACAAAGCAGGGTCGGTTCGCCGGAGCGAACGTGTCCGTGCCGCGGCGTTCGGGCCGGGGCAGTCGGTAGTTCGATTTTGTGGCGAGGGCTTTCATCGGATTGCTTTTTTTCGGAAAAACGCCGCGAGGGCGAAGGACGCGGACGATACGCCTGCAAAAAATCATCTGCAAGCATTATTTTCGAAAATCGCGAATTTTTTCTGCACGACGAAGCTGAGGAGTCTCGATCACCCGCGACGACGACGAGCGTAGGATGTCGATACCGACCCAGGGAGCTCTTGTCATGCCTGCCACCCGCGCCTATGCCGCCGCCACCGCCAAATCGCCGTTGGCGCCGTTCACCATCGAGCGCCGTGAGCCGCGCGCGCAGGAAGTGCTGATCGACATTCTTTATTGCGGCGTCTGCCATACGGACATCCATCTCTCGCGCGACGAATGGGGGTTCTCGAAATTTCCGATGGTGCCCGGCCACGAAATCGTCGGCCGCGTGGCGCAGGTCGGCGGCGGCGTGAACCGCTTCAAGGTCGGCGATGCCGTCGGTGTCGGTTGTTTCGTCGATTCCTGTCGCGAATGCGGGCAATGCAAGGCGCAGCAGGAACAATTCTGCGACCAGCGTCCGACCATGACCTACAACGGTGTCGAGCGCGACGGCAGCGCCGTGACGCAGGGCGGCTACTCGACGCGCATCACCGTCCACGAGGACTACGTGTTGCGCGTGCCCGAGGCGATTCCGCTCGACCGCGCCGCGCCCTTGCTGTGCGCCGGCATCACCACGTATTCGCCGCTGCGCCATTTTGGCGTCAAGGCGGGCGACCGTGTGGTCGTCGTGGGTCTGGGCGGGCTCGGCCACATGGCGGTGAAGATCGCCACCGCGATGGGTGCGAAAGTAACCGTGCTCAGCACGTCGCCGAACAAGCGTGACGATGCAATGGCATTGGGTGCGGTGGATTTCGCCGCGACCGCCGATGGGAAAGTGTTCGGCGAACGCGCCGGGCAGTTCGATTTCATCATCGACACGGTGTCGGCGCCGCACGACTACAACGCCTATCTCAACCTGTTGAAAGTCGATGGCACCATGATCCTGCTTGGCGTGCCCGACCAGCCGGCGGCGTTGGCGGCGGCATCGTTGATCATGCGTCGACGCAAGCTCAGCGGCTCGTTCATCGGCGGCATCGCCGAGACGCAGGAAATGCTCGATTTCTGCGCTGCGCATGGCGTCGCTTCCGATATCGAACTGATCGCCATCGACCGGATCAACACGGCCTACGAGCGCATGCTCAAGGGCGACGTGCGCTACCGTTTCGTGATCGACATCGCCAGCCTGGGCACGGACTGATCCGCCTCAGCCGGAAACGAAACCGACCTTGCGATGGCTGCCATCGCAATAGGGTTTGTTCTTCGAATGGCCGCAGCGGCACAGGAAGGTCTCGGTCACGCGGTTTAGCGTGTGGCCAGTGCCGCTGACGATCTCGAGATTGCCGCTGACTTTCAGTGGGCCGTCCTTCTGCGGATCGATCGTCAACGGACCATCGCGCGCGGCGAGCGCCTCCGATTTCTGTATCGCCGCTTCGCCGGTGGCGTGGAAGCCGCTCTCGGCGTGGCTGCCATCGCACCATGGCTTGCGCGCGGACGCGCCGCAGCGGCACAGCGTCGCGCGAAAACCATCGGCTGCACCGGCTATCGTCAGCGCTGCATCGAAGGCCAGCGGGCCGTTCTCGCGCAGGCGCACGGTGTTGACCACGGGCGCGGTCTCGGCGGCGTGGCCGTCGACGAATTCGTAGCGGATCGCGCCCGAGGGACAGCTCATCGCGATATGCGCAATCGCCTCGGGCGGCGCCGCATCGGGGTGAATCCATTCGCCCTCGACATTCGGCACGAACACATCCGGACGTCCGAGCACACAGTGCCGCGAATGGATGCAGCGCTCGCCATCGAAATGGATGATGACCTGCTTGCCGCGTACCGTTTCCGTCGCCATGACTGCTCTCCGGGGAGGCCCGGACGCATCATAGCGCCGTCATCGCCCGACTATGCCAACAGGTCAATGCCAGTTGGCCAACTCTGCGGCGGTGATGAAGCCATCGTGGTTGCGATCGACCAGCTTGAATTCGCTGGCGAGCGCGTGCCCGACCGGGACTTCATTGCGCGAGATGCGGCCATCGCCATTGCGATCCAGGTCGCTGATCTTCACCTGATAATCGGCAGCATTGGGCAGGGTCGCGGGCTGGCTCCAGGTCACCGTAACCGGGCCGGTGTCGGCCTGGAACTGCTTGCTCTGCATGGCGTCCTGCGCGACCGCCAGCGATGCGAATGCCATCAGCGTGATGAAGGGAATCGCGATCAACAGAACCGTTGAGTCATGTTTGTGCTTGCTCATGGCAGGCCCTTGTCATGCGGGGGAGCTCGACCATGGCCCGTGGGCGCGCAACCGCGGATGAACCGGCGGCGATCGCGCGATCATGTTCACGCCGGATGCGACTAGGGCAAGAGCGCGTGAATTTCCGGATAAATCAATCGCCGGCGAACAGTTGCGACTGTGGCGGCAGGTCATCGACGCCGCGAAAATTTCCCAGGCCGACGCCGACCAGACGATAACGCGTGCGCGACGGCAGTTCGACGCGTTCGAGCAAGCTCAGCGCCTGCGAAAAGAATTCGTCCAGTGAGGCCGGCGGCTGCGGCGGGGTGTGGCTGCGCGTGAGGATCTGGAAATCGCCGGTTTTCAGTTTCAACACGACGGTGCGGCCAACGCGCTCGGGCTCCTTGCGTGTCGCGGTCCAGACCTTTTCGGCGAGACGGCGGATCATCGGCACGGTTTCGCCGAGCAGGACGTCGTGCTCGAAAGTATCTTCGGCGGAAACCTGCAAGGTCGGGCGTTCGCTGACTACGGGATGTTCGTCGATGCCCAGCGACAACTCGTGCAGGCGCTGACCCCAGCGACCGAAACGGCGCTGCAGTTCCGCCAGTCCATGCGAACGCAATTGCCCGACGGTAGCGAGTCCGAGTTCGGCGAGTTTCGCCTCCATCACCTTGCCCACGCCCGGCAGGCGACCGACCGGCAGCGGTGTGAGGAAGGCTTCGACCTGGTGCGGACGGATCACGTACTGGCCGTCGGGCTTACGCCAGTCCGAGGCGATCTTGGCGAGGAATTTGTTCGGTGCGATGCCTGCCGAAGCGGTCAGCTGCGTCTCTTCGCGGATCGCGGCGCGGATCGCTTCGGCGACCGCCGTTGCACTGGCGAGACCGAGCTTGTTTTCGCTGACATCGAGGTAGGCCTCGTCCAGCGACAGCGGCTCGATCAGGTCGGTATGCCGCGCGAAAATCTCGCACACCTGTTTCGACACGGCGCGATAGCGGGAAAAATCCGGCGGGACGAAAATCGCGCGCGGGCACAGGCGTTCGGCACGCACCGCCGGCATCGCCGAGCGCACGCCAAACTTGCGCGCCTCGTACGAGGCCGCGCACACCACCGAGCGTGCGCCGCGCCAGGCAACCACCACCGGCTTGCCGCGCAACGCGGGATCGTCGCGCTGCTCGACCGAAGCGTAGAAGGCATCCATGTCGACATGGACAATTTTTCGCATCGGCGTTGTCGACATCAATGCGTGGGGCAGGCGGTGTAGTTGAACGCGAAGCGCTGCTCGCCGTCCTTGCCGGGGCCGGCGATCTCGGCGTGCAGGCCGCGATCGTCGTGCCAGTAACTCACGCGCTGCGGATAGTCGTGCGCGGGATTGCTGAAATCGATGCGCTGCGCGGCTGTCGACGATTGCGCGAATTCGGTCGGCGGCACACCGCCGGGTTGCGCGATGTAGACCCAGCCGGCGCCGCGCCGTTCGATGCGCGTGTACTCGAAGCCGAGCAGCTTGCCGCCGCGGGTGGTC
>NZ_DATGBO010000002.1:0-4437 GCF_035312645.1 Arenimonas sp. | reverse complement strand
GAGCGCGATCCGCAGGTGCTGTGCCGGCAACTGCAGCGGCTGATCGATGTGCGCGAGGTGCGGCTGTTGCCGGATGCTGTCGAAGAGACGCCGGACACATTCCAGGCGACGTGGCTGCAGGGGTAATACTTCGTAGGCGCGACGCAAGTCGCGAACTTAGATCTATCCACCGTAGCATTCGCGACTTGCGTCGCTCCTACGGTCCATGCACGAAAATAAATCAGGAGAATCACCATGAACCAGCGAATTACCAGCGAGTCGTCGTTGCACACCTCCCGCGCACCGCGCGCTACGACTTGCGAACGCCATCATGACCTCCTCCCTCGAGCACACCGCCACGCCTTCTGCTTTTGAGCCCCGCTTTGCGAATGCGCCGCATGCGTCTTCTGCGGATGAAATCAGTCGCGCCGCCGCATCGGCAGCGCCTTTGCATATCGTCACACCGCTGCTGCAGACCGACATCCTCGGCCGCCGCGTCGGTCTGAAACTCGACAATCTGCAACCTTCCCGTTCCTTCAAGCTCCGCGGCATCGGCAAGCTCTGCCAGCACCACGCCGCACGTGGCGTGCGCCGCTTGGTCTGTTCTTCCGCCGGCAATGCCGGTTACGCCGTCGCCTGGGCCGGACGGGCATTGAATATTCCGGTAACCGTTGTGGTCCCTGCTTGTACGCCGGACTTCGTGCGTGCGCGCATTGCTGCGCTCGGTGCCGATGTCCGCCTGATCGGTACGCTCTGGGATGAGGCAAACGCGGCCGCACTTGCCTTGGCCGAGCAACCCGGCTGCGCTTTCATTCACCCGTTCGATCATCCATTGCTCTGGCAAGGCCACGCATCCGTGATCGAGGAGTTGGCGCAGCAATGTTCGCAACCTCCTGACGCCATTCTGCTTGCAGTCGGAGGCGGTGGGTTGCTGCTGGGCGTGCTCGAAGGGTTGCGTCGCGTGGGTTGGCAGGGCACGCAGGTATTCGCGGTTGAACCGGAAGGCGCAGCGGCGCTGGGGCCGAGCTTGTTGGCGAACGAAGTGGTGAGCGTCGCAGCGCCGCGGTCGATCGCGACGAGTTTGTGTGTGCGTCGCGTCGCGGCGACGTTGGTCACTGCCTGTCGCGATCGCCCGGTGAGTGCGTTGACGGTCAGCGATGCGGAGGCCGCGCATGCCTGCGTGCGTCTGGCCGAGGATCACGGCCTGGTCGTCGAACCGGCCTGCGGCGCAGCGCTCGCGCCACTTTATTCATCGCATCCGGCGTTGCGCGATGCCAAGAATGTCGTCGCGATCGTCTGCGGCGGCATGGTGGTGACGCTGGAACAATTGGCGGGATGGAGTCGTGAAAATTCGCGCTTGTAGGAGCGATGGAAATCGCGACCATATCTGTCGCGATTTCCATCGCTCCTACGAAGCCGCGCGCTGCCCATCCAGCCACGCCACCACCACCGCGCGCGCGGCGAGGTTGTGCACGGGCAACACCACGACATCGCCCGGCTGCGCCCAGGCGAGCATCGCCTGCGCGGCTTCCACCTCCGGAAGAATCGTGCGCAGGTTGCTATCGGCCATTCCATTTACAAGCAACGCGTCGCGCAGAATCTGCGGCACTTCACCGATGCCGCGGCCACGCATGTAACCGTCGAGATCCTTGAGCACGACGAAATCCGGTCGCGCGGCAGCCGCCGTGCGGGCGAGTTCGCGGATCGCATCGTCGTCGCGATTGCCGGCCTGCCCCAGCAACAAACCGAGTCGGCCCTGCGTTTTCGCCACGACGCTGCGCGCGACGCCGAGCAGGCCAGACAGGCCCTCGGGGTTGTGGGCGTAGTCGAGCAGTACGCTGGCACCGTTGATCTGCCAGCGCTCGAGGCGGCCGGGATTGTCTTGGCGACTCGCGCCGAAATCCGCCAATACTTCCGCTATCGTTTGCGTAGCGATATCCATGCATGCCGCAACCAGCGCCGCACCGGCGATATTGGCGATGTTGTAGCGCGCCGAGCCCGCCATCGTCAGCGGCATCGCATCGACGTCGCCGAGACGATGGCGCTCGCCGTGCAAATCCAGCCACATCACGCCGTCGGCAACGCCGCAGGTCGCGCCGCCCTCGCGACGATGTGCAAGCAACCGCGGATGCGCGTCGTCCAGCGAGAACCATGCGAGCGGACAGGACAGCGCGGAAGACTTCGCCAGCAGCAACGGGTCATCAGCATTGAGCACGAGTACGCCGTCATCGCCGATCGCGCGAGCCAGCACCAGCTTCGCATCGGCGAGATCGGATAAATCATGCACGCCGTATTCGCCGAAATGATCCGGGCTGATATTGGTGACGATCGCGGCATCAGCACGATGCACGGCCAGCCCGCGACGCAGGATGCCACCGCGCGCGGTTTCAAGCACCGCCGTCTGCACGCGGCGATCGCGCAACACGCGACGCGCGCCGTTGGGGCCGGAATAATCGCCGCTGGCCACGCATTCGTTGCCGACAAACACGCCATCGGTGCAATTGAAACCGCTGCGCCGGCCGGCTTTTTCGAACATCGCCGACAGCAGTCGCACCGTCGTGGTCTTGCCGTTGGAACCCGTCACGAGCACGGTTGGAATATCGTGCAGATCGCGCCAGGGTACGTCTGCCGGCAAGGCATCATTGGCCCACGTCAGACTCCCCTCGCCCGCGCCGATGGTCAAGCCTTCGTCGTCGAAAAAAAACGGAAGATGCTGCGTCGCCGCCGACTGCATCAACGCGACCGCCGCCGGATTCGCTTCGCCGCGCGCCATCAAACGCAGCGTGCGTTCGGCGGCATCGTCATCCCAGCTCGCGGGGTGGCCTGGCGCCTGCGGCGGCGGAAAATCCGCAGCATTGGCGGCGATGCTCTGCCAGGCCCATTCGTTGATCTCGGTCGCGGTGAGCAGTTGATCTTCGGGCGCGGCGAACGCCAACGAAGCACCAGAACGATGCCGATGCACGGCGAATTCCCGCTCCGGCCAGCCAAGCGCCGCCATCATCGCGCGCACACGCACGGCCCAACGCTCGCCGATGTCGGGGGAGTTTTCGAAAACCTCCAGTACGGCGCCGCAATCGTTGAAATAAAGATTGGGGCCGGTCAGACGTCGCGAGCTTTCGAACAGCGCGGGCTCAGACTCGTTCAGTCGTCTTCCTCGCGCGCCAGCCTCACGCCGCGCTCGTCACGTACCAGCCCTTCGAAATCGGCGATGGCTTCTTCCGCTGCCATGGCCGGCATTTCCGCCGGCGCGATTTCCGTACGCCGCGGCGGCGGTGCGCCTTCGGGGCGGAACTTGATCACCTGCTTCCAGGAACGGATCAGCGCGTCGCCAAAAATCAGCAGCAGGTCGCCGCTGCGACCCATGCGCAGCGCGGCATCGATCGCCGCCTGTTCGTCGGGAATGATGCTGATCGCCTCATGCGGCACGCCCTTGGCCTGCAACGCCTTGGCGAGGATGCGCGGCACCTCGTCGCCATCGCGGCCACGCAGGCCGTCGTCGCGACGACAGATGTAGTGATCGAAACGACCGGCGACGGTCTCGGCAATCGCGCGCAGATCCTCGTCGCGACGGTCGCCCGGACCGGCCAGCACGATGATGCGGCGGCCGGTGACATCCAATCGCTGCGCGAGGTCAGCCATCACGCCGACCGCGTGCGCGTTGTGCGCGTAGTCGAAGATCACCTTGAACGGATGTTCGTCGAACACGTTCATGCGCCCGGGCGCCTGGAAGAAGGTGGTATCGAACGTGCGCAGGCCCTGGCGGATCGCGTCGAGCTTGATGCCCATCGAGAACGCCATCGCGGTCGCGAACATCGCGTTCTGCACGTTGTGCATCGCGCGGCCTTCCAGCGTCGCCGGCACCAGATGCGTCCACAGCAGCGGAATATGGCTGCCCTTGTCGTAGAGCGTGATCATCTGGCCATTGATACCGGCCTCCAGCGCGCAGGCGCGGCCGCCGGCACGGATGTGCTCGCGCACCAGCGGATGCTGCGGATTCATCGTCACGTAGCAGATCGTTTTCGCTTCGGTGTACGCCGCCATCTTCAACACCAGCGGATCGTCGGCATTGAGCACGGCGCAGTCCTTCGCGACTTCGACAATGATTCGCTTCACCTCGGCCAATTGCTCGAGCGTGTCGATGCCTTTCATGCCCAGATGATCGGCGGCGATATTGAGCACCGCGCCGACGTTCACGAACGGCACGCCCATGCCGGCGCGCAGCAGGCCGCCGCGCGCGACTTCGAGCACGGCCATATCGATCTGCGGATCAGCCAGCACCATGCGCGTCGCCACCGGCCCCGTCATGTCGCCATCGACGGTTTTCTGGCCGTCGATGTAGACGCCATCGGTGGTGGTCAGGCCTGGCGTGTAGCCAGCCATCTTGGTGATGTGCGCGAGCATGCGCGACGTGGTTGTCTTGCCATTGGTGCCGGTGATCGCGGCGATCGGCACGCGCGA
>NZ_DATGBO010000001.1:0-32394 GCF_035312645.1 Arenimonas sp. | reverse complement strand
TCGTCGCCGCGGATCACGTCGCTGATCGCCATGTCGATGTCGTCGACGACCACGGCGAAGTTGTAGGTCGGGTAGCCGTCGGAACGGAAGATCACCAGGTCGTCGAGTTCGGTATTGCTCCACTCGATGCGACCCTTGATCTTGTCCTCGAACACCACTGAACCGGTGAGCGGATTCTTGAAGCGGATGACGCGGTTGGGGTCGTCGCGGAACGGCGCGTTGGCCTCACGGTAGGCGCCGTTGTAACGTGGCTTTTCTTTCGCGGCGAGCGCCGTCTCGCGCATCGCCTCGAGCTCCTCGCGGGTTTCGTAAGCGTAGTAAGCCTTGCCGTCGGCGACCATTTTTTCCGCGACTTCGCGGTAGCGATCCAGACGCTGGGTCTGATAGATCGGGCCTTCGTCGTACTCCAGACCCATCCAGGCCATCGCGTCGAGGATCGCCTGCACTGCTTCCTGGGTGGATCGCTCCTGATCGGTGTCCTCGACCCGCAACACGAACTGGCCGCCGCGGCGACGCGCTTCCAGATAGCAATACAGCGCCGTGCGGGCGCCGCCAATGTGCAGGAAGCCGGTAGGGCTGGGAGCGAAACGGGTGCGGCAGGTCATCGGGCCGGGCTCGGAGTGACGGGGACCGGCGATTTTACCGGAGCCGGCGCGCCGACGCGCTCATTTCACCGTGATGGTGATCTTTTCCGAAACCACGGGTGGATCGTGCGGAATGTGATTGGCATCGGCGAGCAGCAATTGCAGCGTGTGCTTGCCGGGCGCGAGCTTGAGCACGGTTTCGGTCTGGCCCATGCCGAAATGCAGGTGTTTTTCGTCCTTGGGCACGGGCTGGTCGGTCGGCGGCAGCGGCGAGTCGATGATCAGGTGGTGATGCCCGGTATTCGCAGCCATCGTGCCCGCCGGCGCCACACCCATGCCGCTGAGTCCGAAGCGCACAGTGACCTCGCCCTTGATCACCGCGCCATTGCGCGGACTCTCGAAGTAGACCCGCGCGCCCGCCGGCGATGGTGTGCGCGGCAGATCGCTGGCGAGGGCGGCACCGACCAGCGCCAATGCGAGCAGGGAAACACTGAGGATTCTCGGCGACATGAACGACTCCATGGTTGCCGGCCGTGGGCCGGGGCAAGGCCAAGCTACACGAGCAAACCTTATGTCGGTGTGGACGGCCAATGGTCGCAGTCGCTGCTAAAATGCGCGCATGAACCCGACCCGCCGCCGTCTCGCCGCCCTCGCCCTGATCCTCGCCGGATTCCTCAGCTTCCCCGCCCTCGCCCAGAACGAGACGACGGCTCTCGCCAAGCCGGCTGATGTGCCCGCCACGGCCGCATCCGGCCCGCGCGTTGCGCTGGATACCAGTCTCGGTCGCATCGTGATCGAGCTCTACCCGGCGAAAGCGCCGCACACCGTCGAGAACTTTCTCGCCTATGTGCGCGAAGGCCACTACAACGGCACGATCTTCCACCGGGTGATTGCCGACCTGCTGATCCAAGGTGGCGCATTCACCTCGGACCTGCAGCAGAAACCCGAGCGCGCACCGATCGCCAACGAGGCCAACAACGGCCTGTCCAACCTGCGCGGCACCATCGCCGCAGCACGTCGCTCCAGCGAGAAGGATTCCGCCGGCGCGCAGTTTTTCATCAACACCGTCGACAACCGCCAGTTCGACCACAGCGCCGACAGCCCGGCCTATGCCAGCGGCTATTGCGTGTTCGGCCGGGTGATCGATGGACTGGAAATCGTCGACAAGATCCGCATCGTGCCGACCGCGGCGAAAGCCCCGTTCGACGGCGACGTGCCGGTGACGCCGGTGGTGATCGAACGCGCGCAGATCCTGTCCGAGTAAGCCGGTGAGCACGCTCTTCATTTCCGATCTGCACCTGGATGCGGAACGCCCGGACATCACCGCGCTGTTTCTGGACTTCCTCGCCAGCGAGGCGCGCGCTGCCGAAGCGCTGTACATCCTCGGCGACCTGTTCGAAGCCTGGGTTGGCGACGACGACAGCAGCCCGCTGATCGATGCCGTCCGTGCAGGCCTGCGCGATCTGATCGCCGCCGGCGTACCGGTGTATTTTCTGCGCGGCAATCGCGACTTCCTCGTCGGCGCGAAATTCGCCGCCGATACCGGCGCGCAGTTGCTCGCCGATCCCTGCCTGATCACCCTGCACGGCGAGCCGACCCTGCTGATGCATGGCGACCTGCTGTGCTCGGACGATCTCGCCTACCAGACCTTCCGTCGCCAGGTGCGCGACCCCGCCTGGCAGGAAAATTTCCTCGCGCAACCACTGGCCGCCCGCCAGGCTTTTGCAGCGCAGGCGCGTGCCGCCAGCCAGCAGCATCAGGATGGGTTGAAGGCCAGCAACGCGCTGGAAGCGATCACCGATGTCAGCGCCGATACCGTCACCGAAACACTGACGCGCTACGGCGTCATCCGACTGATCCACGGGCACACGCATCGCCCGGCGATCCACAGCCTGCGCAGCGGCGGACACAGCGCCCAGCGCATCGTGCTTGGCGACTGGTACACGCAGGGCTCGGTGCTGCGCGCGAGCGCCGATGGTTTCGATCTCGCGATGCTGGCTTTGTAGGAGCGACGCAAGTCGCGATTTCCGTCAAGGTGCGGTAATTCGCGACTTGCGTCGCTCCTACGTCGGGGCATGAAAACGGGGGCGATCAAGGCTTCGCGTACCGCCCCGCATCGAATCCACCAACCTCGAACAACAGCGACGGCGTCGCGCCGCTGCCCTTGGGCAGGGTGATGCGTACCTGTTTGGCTTTTTGCATCTGTTCGACGAAACGTTTCTCGTCGACCACGAACAGCGCCGGGCCCTTGCCGGAATCGGCTTGTTTGCCGGTCCAACTGGCCGCTTCGGCATCGTCGAAACCGATCCGCATCGTGCAGGGTTTGCCGCAGGAAAATTTCGACTGCGCGAGCAGCAGATAGACGCTGCGGCCCCAGGATGGATGATCGCGCAGCACCAGGCGCGCATCCGCCACCGGTGCAACCTCGCCTTCTTCAACCGGCACCGTGCGGCTGTAGATCGTCGCGCTGCGTTGCACGCCGCCGGCTTCAACGGTGACCGCCTGGTATTCCCAGAGATCGCGCAGGCGATGACCGTCGCGCGCCGTAGCCGCCTGCTTTCGCGTATCCGTCAAACTGGCGTCGAGTCCAGAGGCCGCAGCGCTGTCGGCAAATTTCCCGCGCAATTCATCGGCCTTGGTTTCGGCGAGCTCCCAGTTCTGTGCGGCGCGGGCGCTTTGATAATCGGCGAGCAGCTTCTGTGCCTTGGCCTGGTCGGCGGCCGACAGGTCGTTGCCTTCGCCTTCCGGCGACGAACAGGCCGACAGCGTCAGCGCAGCGAGCAGCAACAACAGAAATCTCAGGCTCATGAATTCACTTTCCCGGAAAGCGCCGACAGCATCGCCATCTCGTTGTCGGCAAAACCGGCGGCGGTACGCGCCGGAAGATTGAAGGGGCCACGGATCGCGCCCTTGGCGAAATCGCGAATCAACTCGATGAAGGTCGATTCCGGCTCGCGGCCCTCGCGCTCGCAACACCAGACGAACCATCGGCTGCCGATCGCGACGTGGCGGACTTCCTCGCTCAAAATGGTTTCGAGGATGTCGGCGGAGGCGTGGTCGCCGAGACCGCGCAGGCGCTGGATCATGCCTGGCGTCACGTCCAGACCACGCGCCTCGAGCACGCGCGGCACCAGCGCCATGCGCGTGAGGCAGGAATCGGCGCTCTTTTCCGCCATTTCCCATAAACCGTTGTGCGCGCCGAAATCCCCGTAGGAAAAACCGAGCTCGTTGAGGCGTGTCGACAACAGCGCGTGATGCCGCGCCTCGTCGTCGGCCACGCTCACCCAGTCGCGATAAAACTGCTCGGGCATGCTGCGGAAACGATAGGCGGCGTCGAGCGCGAGATTGATCGCATTGAACTCGACATGCGCGATCGCATGCAGGAACCCGGCGCGGCCTTCGACACTGCCCAGGCCACGCTGTGGCGTGTCGCGCGGCGAGACCAAGGCTGGCGCGGTCGGGCGCCCTGGTGCGGTTATCGGCCGCGGCGCAGGCGCCAACTGATCAACCTGCAACTCGCCAGCAGCGAATCGCACCGCCAGCGCATGCGTCAACGCACATTTTTCGGAGACATCGGCAGCATCCAACGCTGCCTGCAACGCCTGGAACAAGTCAGTCACGCCGGCAAGCCATCGCCGATGAAACTATCGAACCCACTGCCTTGCTGGCGACGACAGGGCTCTTCACAAGAAACGTCTACGACACGCGTCGCTTGAGTTTGGATTCATCGCTGCGCGCCTGCTGCAAGCGCTCGAAATAACCGGGCTCGATGCCGGTGACGTATTCGCCAGTGAAGCAGGATGAATCGAAGGTGGTCTGCTTGCGCTTCGGCCCGGACACTGCGGCTTCGAGATCGGCGATGTCCTGATAGATCAGCCAGTCGCAGCCGAGCAGCGTCTGCACTTCTTCCTCGCTGCGGCCGTGCGCGACCAACTCGCTCGCCGCCGGCATGTCGATGCCGTAGACATTCGGGAAACGCACCGGCGGCGCTGCGGATGCGAGATAGACCTTGCGCGCGCCGGCATCGCGCGCCATCTGGATGATCTGCTCGGACGTGGTGCCGCGCACGATGGAGTCGTCGACCAGCAACACCACGCGACCCTTGAATTCCAGCGGGATTGGATTGAGTTTGCGACGCACGGATTTAACGCGCTCGCCCTGCACCGGCATGATGAAAGTGCGGCCGATGTAGCGGTTCTTGATGAAGCCTTCGCGGTATTTCACGCCGAGGAGATTGGCGATTTCCAGCGCGGCGTCGCGCGAAGTGTCGGGAATCGGTATCACCACATCGATGTCGTGATCGGGACGCAGGCGCTGGATCTTCTCGCCCAGTTTCACGCCCATGCGCATGCGCGCCTTGTGCACCGAGATGTCATCCATCATCGAGTCGGGGCGCGCGAAATACACGTATTCGAAAATGCAGGGCGTGTGCGTGCCGGTGGTCGTGCAGATTTCCGCGAACAACTCGCCACGCGAAGTGATGACCACCGCTTCGCCGGGGGCGATGTCGCGCACGCGGGCGAAGCCGAGGATGTCGAGCGCGACCGATTCGGAAGCGACCGCGTATTCGACGCCGGCAGCAGTCTCGCGTTTGCCCAGCACCAGCGGACGGATGCCATTGGGATCGCGGAATGCGACCAGGCCCAGGCCGAGCACGATGCCGACGATCGCGTAACCGCCCTTGCAGCGGCGATGCACGCCGGCGACCGCGGCGATCGCCGAAGCCGGCGACAACGCACCCTGTGCGGCAAGTTCGTGCGCGAACACGTTGAGCAGCACTTCCGAATCCGATTCGGTGTTGATGTTGCGGCGGTCCTGTTCGAACACTTCCCGGCGCAGCGCTTCGGTGTTGATCAGGTTGCCGTTGTGCGCGAGCGCGATGCCATACGGCGAGTTCACGTAGAACGGCTGCGCTTCGTCGGAACCGGCGGAACCTGCGGTCGGATAACGGCAGTGGCCGATGCCGACGCGGCCGTTGAGCAGTTCCATGTGCGCGCTGTCGAAGACATCCTTCACCAGGCCGTTGCCCTTGTGCAGGCGGATCTTGTTGCCGTCGACGGTGGCGATGCCAGCGGCATCCTGGCCGCGATGCTGCAGGACGGTCAGTCCGTCATAGAGCGCCGCTGCGACATCCGCGATGCCGACGATTCCGATGATGCCGCACATAAATACTCCGTGACGCGCTGGTCTGAAACGTGGATCGCTACTCAGGGATTGGCGACGACGATGCCGGTCGCGGCCATTTTCTGCTTGACCGATTCGAGCAGGGCTTCGGCCGCGGAACGATCCGCGACCGGGCCGACGCGAACACGGAAGCGCGCACCGGCATCGGTATCGACGCGCTGCACGAAGGCGCTGAAGCCCTGTGCGCGGGCGCGATCACGCAGCGCATTCGCGTCGGCTTCGTTGCTCGGCGCCGCCAGCTGCACAGCGAAGCCGACCGCGGTGTTCGGCGGCAACTTCTCGACAGGCTTCACGGTGGCCGCAGGCTTCGGAGCAGCGGCGGATGTTGCGGGTACTGTCGCAGCAACGGGCTTGACCGCCGGCGCGTCCATCGGCTTGCTCGCCGCGGCGTCAAGGGTGACGACCTGCGTGCTGCCACCACCGACGCTTTCGGCACGCAAGCGCGCGGCTTCGGCGGCGGCGCGATCGGCGTACGGCCCGACGCGCACTCGCATCGCGGTTTTGCCGCCAACCTCGACCTTGTCGGCGGTGACCGGCAGTTTCGCGGCGCGAAGTTTGGCGACCAGCGCGTTGGCATTGTCGAGATTGCCGAAGCTGCCGATGTTCACGGCGTAATTGCCGCCAGCGACGGCAGCGGAAGCAGGCGTTGTCGGCGCCGGTGCGACGGTGGGCTTGCTTGCCGGCGGCGGTGTCGGTGCGGGAGCAGGCTTGGGCGTGGCGACCGCTGCCGTTTCAGGCTTCATCGGAATCGGAGTCGATGCCGGCGTGGCAGCTGGCGCGGTCGCAGTGGGCTTGTCGGGAGTCGGAAGCGTAGCGGTATCGGTGCCGGCTTCGGTCAGCGCCGGAGTAGCGACGCTGCTAGGTGATGGCGGTGCGGTCTCCATGCCGAGCACGCCGCCGGGCGGCGTATTGGTATCGGGGCCGGCGAGCGGCAATTCACGGGTTTCGAATTTCTGGTCGGGCGAGGCCGGCATGCTCAGCGGCACTTCGGCGGCGTCAGGTGCCTTGACGTCGGGACGCTTGAGCAGCATTGGCAGGAAGATGATCGCCAGTGCGGCGAGGACAGCGGCGCCAATCAGGCGCTGTTTGAGCGGAGATTCCATGCGATCAGCCTGCCGGGGAACAGGCGCGAATTATAGCCTGTCGCCGTCGCCGTCAACCGCTGGTCAGGGCATCGGCGACCGTGTGAAAGGAGCCGAAGACCAGCACCCGTTCATCCGGCCGCGCGGCTGCGCGGGCCGCCGCAAGAGCCGCGCCAACGCTGGCGAATGCGCGAATCCGCTCCGGTGCAATCTGCATGAGCAGGCGCTGCCGCAGCGCCTCGCCGGTCATTCCGCGAACGCCGGCATCGCCGATTCCGGCCACGGTCCAGTCGAGCATCTGCGGATCGAGCACGGCGACCACGGCTTCGATGTCCTTGTCGCGCAACGCACTGAACACGGCGTGCGTCGGTTTGGGATTGCGAACAAGCCAATCGGCGAGCTGGCGCGCGGCCTGCGGGTTGTGCGCGACATCGACCACCACCTCTGGCGCCTCGCCGATCTTTTGCAGCCGCCCGGGCACGCGAGCGTCGGCCACGCCGGAAATCATTGCCGCGTCGGGGATCGGAAACGGCAACGCACGCAGGGCGGCGATTGCCGCGGCAGCATTGTCCAGTTGCGCCGGCGCCGCCAGCGCCGGCAGCGGCAGGTCGATCTCGAAACCGGGCTCGCGCCAGCGCCAGCCCCGCTCCAGACTGTCGATCAGGTAGTCGGAATGCGCGCGGATCGCGAACGCGCCGATTTCATAAGCGTGGCGCAGCACCGACGAGGGCGGGTCCTTTTCGCCGAGCACGCAGGGCTTGCCGGCGCGCAGGATGCCGGCCTTGTCGGCGCCGATGGTTTCGCGATCGGGGCCGAGATAATCCTGATGATCGAGATCGACGGTGGTGATCACGGCGACATCGGCATCGACGATGTTGACGGCATCGAGCCGGCCGCCGAGCCCGACCTCGAGGATGGCGATGTCCAGGTTGGATTGTTCGAACAGCAGCAGCGCGGCGAGTGTGCCGAATTCGAAATAGGTGAGCGGAATGATTTCTTCGCCGGCCGTGGTGCGCGCGGCCTCGATGCGCTCGAACGCCGCGATCAGCTGAACATCGCTGGCATCGATGCCATCGACGCGCACGCGTTCGTTGTAGCGCAGCAGATGCGGCGAGGTGAATGCGCCGACCCTGAGCCCGGCGGCGCGTGCGATGGTTTCGATGAACGCGACGGTCGAGCCTTTGCCATTCGTGCCGCCCACGACGACGACCTGGCGACCGGGCTTGCCGATGCGCAAGCGCCGCGCAACTTCACGCACACGATCCAGCCCCATCGCGATCGCCTGGGCATGGGTGCGGAGCTGGTAGTCGAGCCATTCTTCGAGCGTTCGTTGCATCCGTGAATTATGCCGCAGCTACCCGCTTGTAGGAGCGAGCTTGCTCGCGACATCGTTTGCCGCAAAGCCATGCGCACCCAGAACGCGTGCTTGCTGCGATTGGTTCTCTATTGAAATTCCCGCTTCCGCTTCAGCCGCAACTTCCGCTTCTGCACCCGCGCCGCCGCGACCGACGGGGAGTCCGTGCCGGTTCGGTCGACACATCCTGTGCCGACTCACCGTCGCGGGCCATCCCTGGCCCGCTCACGGACACAACCCGTCGGTCCCGGCGTCGCTCTGAAATGACGAGGTTCTTCTTGAGATACGACAGGCTTTTTTTGTTGAGTAGCGATGAAATATCAGCGCGGCTCCGAAACCCACGGGGAGACTGTGAGCCGGCCATGGATGGTCGGCGACGGTGAGTCAGCGCAGGATGTGCTGACCGAACCGGCATCAGTCGGACCGCGGGTTTCGGGGACGCGGGTGCGAAAGGGCGGCGGTGATATTTTCAAACGCAACCCAATAGCAACACGCAGGCGACTTGGGGCAAGCATTGTCGGCAGCAAGCTGCCTCCTACAAGTACACTACAACGCCCGATGCACCGCTTCGCCGAACAGCGCCGTGTGGTGGTTGCTGTCGTTGAGGCGCACGACTTCGAGATGATCGACGTCGGGGCCCTCAAGCAGGTTGATCGTTGTCGGCGCCTGCCGAAACGACCACAACTTTGGCAATGGCAGGCCGAGGATCCGGCACAACAACACGCGGTTGACGGCGTCATGCGCGACGATCAGCAACGTGTCGTTATCACCAAGACCCTCGCAGGCCTTCGCGAACGCCGGCCAAGCGCGATCGAGCACCTGCTGCAGCGATTCGCCATTGGGCATCTGCACCGATTCCGGGGCATCGCGCCAGGCTTTCAGCAAGTCCGGATCGCGTTCGCGGATTTCGCTGGCGAGCAGCCCCTCCCATTCGCCATGGGCAATTTCCTGCAAGCCCGCGTCGAGCATGAGTTTCGCCGCGCGTGTTTCGCCCAATGCCAATTGCGCCGTGCGCTTTGCCCGAACCAACGGCGAAGCGACAGCGCGTGTTATCTGCACGAAACGCAGGCGCATGCCGAGTTTGTTCGCCTGCGCCTCGCCGACGTCCGAGAGCGGAATATCCATCTGGCCCTGATAGCGGCCTTCGGCATTCCAGGGAGTTTCGCCGTGTCTTGCCAACAGAATTTTCATTGAGTCACCGATGTCGCGTATCTATTTTCGATTTGAAGGGAATTCGAGTTGCCCGCATCGCTGCACAAACAGAAACGATGCGGTGCAGTCATCGAAGCAGGCTCAGACCATCGCCAACGCGACGATGCCGGGCACGGTGCGCAGGCCGACCAGCTGCTGCTCGGATACCGGACGGTCGACGGTGATCGCCGCCACCGCCTGGCCATCGCCGTTCGCGCCGAGCGAGAAGTTGATGATGTTGATGCCGGCGGCACCGAGCTGCGAACCGATGTGACCGATCACGCCGGGCACGTCCTCGTTACGCATCAGCAGGATGTGCGCGCCGGGATCGAAATCGAGTTCGACGCCGTCGAGGCGCACGACACGTGGTCCACGATGCAGCGTGGCTTCGATTTCACGCGCGCCGTTCTCGCCTTCGACACGGATGCGCAGCAGGCGGTCGAAACCGTCGCCATCACCACCCAGCGTTTCCGACACTTCCAGACCGCGCGCGGCGGCTTCGTGCAACGCATTCACCGGCGTCACGCGACCGGAGGCAGAGCCCAGCAATGCCGCGACCAGCAAACGCGACAGCGGCCGCGTATCCAGTGCTTCCGTGCGCCCGGCGTAGGTGATTTGCAATTTCGTTGGCGCAGGAACAAGCCGTGCCGACAGCTTCCCGAGCGCCGTCATCAGCGGCATCCACGGCCCGACTTCGCGCGCGGCTTCGGCGGTCAGCGGCGGCAGGTTGACGCAGCCGGCGACCGCGCCGGTCTTGAGGAAATCGATGATCTGCCGCGCAAGGATCGTGCTCACCGCCTGCTGCGCTTCGCTGGTCGATGCACCCAGGTGCGGCGTGAGGATCAGCTTGGCGTTGTTGCGTAGCGGCGATTCCTTCTGCAGCGGCTCGGTGACGAAGGTATCGAGCGCGGCGCCGGCGAGATGGCCTTCGTCGAGCAGTTTCAGCAGCGCTTCTTCATCGATCAGGCCACCGCGCGCGGCGTTGATCAGATACGCGCCTTTCTTCATCGCACGCATCTGCGCTTCGCCGATGAGGTTGGTGGTTTCCTTGGTACGCGGGATATGCAGCGTGATGATGTCGGCCCAGGCGAGCAGTTCATCCAGCGATTTCATCGGCACGCTCATGCGGCCGGCGGCGGCGGAAGGCAGGAAGGGATCGTAGGCGGCGACTTCCATGCCGATGCCTGCCGCCTTGCGCGCAACGGTGGCGCCGATGCGACCGAGGCCGATCACGCCGAGTTTCTTGCCTTCCAGTTCGAAACCGGTGAGGCCATTCTTCGGCCACTCGCCGGCCTTCATGCCGGCATCGGCGCGCGGAATATGCCGGGCCAGCGCGAACAGCAGCGAGATCGCATGTTCGGCGGCAGCCAGCGTGTTGCCATCGGGCGCATTCATCACGGCGATGCCGCGGGCGGTGGCGGCATCGACATCGATGGTGTCGACGCCAGCGCCGGCACGGCCGATCACCTTGAGCTTGCTCGCCTTGGCCAGTGCCTCGGCGCCAACCAGGGTGGCGGAGCGGACGAGGATCACGTCGAAGTCGGCGAGTTTGTCGGCCAGGACTTGCGGGTCCTTGATCGGTTCGCTGACTTCGACCGCGTAACCGGCCTCTTTGAACAGGTTCAGGCCGTCGGCGTGGATGCCGTCGCAGGCAAGGATGCGCATGGGTAACTCCAGGTGGGGGAAGGGTCGTGGTGCGCCGGAGAAAACACGGACGCGGGGACCCCATGCACGAGGAGCGTGGCCTGGAAAGGCCGGGTATTACAGACGAATTGTCGGGCAACCGGAACGGATGCAGCTGTTGCGGCGGCCAGGAGACGGGGCGTCATGCGCATGGGAGTCCTGTACCAACGGGGCCACCTTAGCAGAATTCCTGGGCATGAAAACCCGCAGTGCTGCCCTCGTTCGGCGAAGACTCCGCGGAGCGGTGACGCAGGCAAGCCAATGGCCCTGATCCATTTTCGCCTCCCAATTGCCGCGAGCCCCGCGTAGGAGCCAGCTCGCCGGCGACACCTTTCCCGGAACGCGACCTCGATTCCCGCAAGCGGATGAGCGTTGGGGTCGTCACGGCCGGGGCTGGCGTGGTCGCCAGCAAGCTGGCTCCTACGGGAGGTTGCGATGTCACCAGCAGGCTGGCTCCTGCGGGATCGGGCCATGACCTTTGGCCCATCGCCCGCCCCGCCGGGTATGACATACGCTCGCGCGCCTGTCCGCCGTTCTGGCGGTTTCCCGTAACCGACGCCCTCCCGGGCCTGGAGCCAAGAAGTGACCTCGAACACCCTCAAACACCTGACGCTCGCGTTGGCCGTCGCTGCCGCGCTGGGCGCCTGCAAGAAAGAAGAAGCTGCGGCTCCGACCCCGGTCGCCGATTCGCAGGAAGCCCCGGCGCTGAAGATCGATGAATCCAAGCTGCCGCCGCTGCCGCATTTCGCCGCGGGCGACCTCGACGACAGCATCGCCATCTGCAGCGACCTCAACGGCCACGTCAACGGCAAGTGGATCGCCGCCAACCCGGTGCCCGCCGACAAGACCACTTGGGGCAACTTCAACATGCTCGCCGAGCGCTCACTGGCCGTGCAGCACCAGATCATCGAAGCCGCCAGCACCGCCAAGAACGTCGCCGGCAGCAACGAACAGAAGATCGGCGACATCTTCAAGGTCGGCATGGACGAGACCAAGCTCAACGCCGACGGCATCGCGCCGCTGAAGCCGCAGCTTGCGAAGATCGACGAGATCAAGGACGCCGCAACGCTGAGCAGCTTCTTGCTGGACTCGTTCGCGAACGGCAACCAATACGTATTTGACTTCGGTCCGAACCCGGATTTCGAGAACGCGAAAAACACCATCGCGTTCGCCCAGGAAGACGGCCTGTCGCTGCCCGAGCGTGCTTACTACCTCGAGCCGCAGTACAAGGAAATCCGCGACGGCTTCGTCAGCCATGTCGAGAAGATGCTGACCCTCGCCGGCGTCGATGCCGCCGCCGCGAAGACGCAGGCGCAGGCCGTGCTCGCGTTCGAAACCCGCCTTGCCAAGGCATCGCTGACGCCTATCGAAGCCCGCGACCCGAAGAACCAGTACAACTACGTCAAGCTCGCCGATGCCGACAAGGCCGCGCCGAATTTCCCGTGGTCGAAGCTGCTGGCCGCCGAAGGCGTCACCGGCGTCGACGGCCTGTCGGTCAGCCAGCCGAAGTTCTTTGCCGAATTCAACAAGATGGTCGCCGACGCACCTGCCGCCGACTGGCAGGCTTACCTGCGTTACCAGACGGTCAAGAATGCCTCCGGCTTCCTGTCGGACGCGTTCGCCGACGAGCGCTTCGCCTTCTACGGCAAGCAGCTCAGCGGCCAACCGGAGCAGAAGCCGCGCTGGAAGCGCGTGCTCGACACGATCAACGGCAGCATGGGCGAAGCCCTCGGCCAGGTTTACGTCAAGCAGGCGTTCCCGGAAGAGTCGAAGGTCGCGATGGAGAAGCTGGTCGACAACCTGCGTGAAGCCCTCAAGGCCCGCTTGGAAAAACTCGACTGGATGAGCCCGGAAACCAAGGCCAAGGCGATCGCGAAGTGGAATACCTTCCACGCCAAGATCGGCTATCCGGACAAGTTCCGTGACTATTCCGCGCTGACAATCGACTCGGGCAAGAGCTATTACGACAATGCGCTGGCGGCCGGCAAGTTCGAAAACGCCTACCAGATGAGCAAGATCGGCAAGCCGACCGATCCGAACGACTGGGGCATGACGCCGCAGACGGTGAACGCGCAATACAACCCGCAGCTCAACGACATCACCTTCCCGGCCGCGATCCTGCAGGCGCCGTTCTTCGATGCCAAGGCGGATCCGGCACTCAACTACGGCGGCATCGGCGCGGTCATTGGCCACGAGATGATGCACGGCTACGACGACGAGGGCAGCCAGTTCGACCCCGATGGCAACCAGAAGAACTGGTGGACGGCCGACGATCGCAAGAAATTCGACGCCCGCACCGGCAAGCTGGTCGCGCAGTTCGACGATTACGTCGCACTCAAGGACGCCAAGGGCGAACACCACGTCAAGGGCGCGCTGACGCTGGGCGAAAACATCGCCGACCTCGGCGGCATCGCCATCGCCTACGACGCCCTGCAGCGCGAAATCGCCGGCAAGACGTCCGCGCCGATCGACGGTTTCACGCCGGACCAGCGCTTCTTCCTGAACTTCGCCACGATCTGGCGCGGCAACATCCGTCCGGAAGCGCTGCTGGTGCGATTGAACACCGATCCGCACGCGCCGGCCGCGCTGCGCGCGATGGGTGCGCCGTCCAACATCGACGCTTTCGCCACCGCCTTCCAGTGCAAGGCCGGTGACACGATGGTGCGCGGCGGCGACAAGAAGGTCGTGATCTGGTAATTCGCAGCCTCCGCTGCTGCAACACCGACGGCCCGGGAAACCGGGCCGTTTTTTATTTGTGTGAACGAAACCCGCCGCAACAGGAGCTACGCCCACGGTCGAGTGCTTGCGTTGATCCGCAGCTAATCCGAAGCGGTTCCTCACCGTCATGCCCGTCCCTACCAGGGCGACGCGGTAGAATCCCCGACCCGCCCCCAAAGGATCTGCACGATGACCCCAGCCTTTCGTCCGCTCCTCGTGCTGTTCGCATTGACCCTCGTCGCCGGCAGCGCCGACGCCGCCAAAAAACCCGCTGCGAAGCCCACGGCGAATGCGCCTTCGGCCTGCACGGATTTCTACGGCAACGTCAATGCCAGTTGGCTGCGCGCGCATCCACTGCCCGCAGGCGCCGACGGCTTCAGCCGCTGGGACGAGATCAAGGCGCTGGCCGATCGGCAAAGCCGTGAACTGACTCAGGCCGGCAAGAGCACCGGTTCGGGCCCCGCGTCCAGCCTGCTCGCCGACTTCGTCGCCAGCGGCCAGGACGAAACCGAAATCGATGCCGACAGCCGCAAACTGCTCGCCCCCCTGCTCGCCCAGGTCGATGCGATCAAGAAACCCAAGGATCTCGCCCGCACCCTGATCGTGCTGCAGGCATCAGGCATTCCGGTGTTGTACGACATCGACGTGCTGCGCGATCCGCAGAACGGCCAGCCGCGCGCGACCCTGATCCCGAACGGCCTGGGTCTTTCCGATCCGGCTTTCTATACCTCCGGCGATCCCGCCGTGCAGCGCGTCGCCGGTCTCTACCGCGCCTATGTCGCCGACCTGCTGAAATTCTCCGGCGTACCCGGCGCGCAGCTCGCCGAACAATCCAGCCAGGCGATTGCGATCGAAGTGCAGCTCGCGCAGACGCTGGCCGTCCCCAACGCCGCCGCGCAATCGGTGGCCGCCGCCAACAAGAGCTACCCGCAGTTGCTGCTCGCCGACAGCCTGAAGGCGATGAATGTCCCAGCCAGCGAAATCACCTTCCAGTACCCGGCGTATTTCAAGGCCGTGGACGGCATGATCGCGAAGACGCCGGTCACGCAATGGCAGGCGTATCTGCGCGCGCAAATCCTGCATTCGCTGGCGCCCGCGCTGGCCACCGATTTCCGCCGCTCGTACGCGCTGATGGTCGACGACGGCCTCGCCAAGCGCGTGCCGCGCACGCAGGCCGAACGCGTCTCGCAGCTGGTCAACGACGAAGCCGCCGACCTGCTCAGCGCCGCGTATGCCGAACGCTATCTCGGTGCCGCCCAGGAACAGAAAGCCGATGCGATCGGCGAGGCGATCCGCGCCGCCACCGGCCGTGCGATCGATCGCGCGACCTGGCTCGATGCCGATGCAAAACTCGCTGCACGCAAGCAGATCGACGCGATGCGCCTGGCGATCGCCAAACCGGCGACGCCGGTGTCCTTCGACGGCCTGCATTTTGATCGCGGCGAATTCGCCGGCAACCTGCTCGCCCTGCGTCGCTGGCAGAAAGCCCGCGCGATCGCCCGCCTCACCGCTCCGGTCTGGCCCTGGCCGGTCAGCCAGGCGCAGCCAGTGGTCGGTTTCGAACCCGCGCAGAATCGCCTGATCGTCACCGCCGCCGCGCTGCAAGCGCCAATCTTCGAAGGCAAGACCACGGCCAGCGACTACGGCGCGATTGGCGCATTGATGGCGCAGCAGATCGTCCTCGGCCTGTTCGGCGGCGGCGAATACCAGGCCGCCTGGATGGCGCACGGCAGCGCGCTGGTCAATCAATACGGCGCCTACACCGCGATCGGATCGAACAAGGTCGATGGTGCACGCACGCAGGCGCAGAACGCCGCCGACCTCGCCGGTCTGGAAATTGCCTACGACGCACTGAACACGCAGGCGCCGACCGACTGGGCCGCGAAGAAAGCTTTCTACACCGCGTGGGCAGCGATCTGGGCGCGACAGGATCGCGATTCGGCTGTGACCGCCGCGTTGTCGAGCACCACGTACGCGCCGGCGAAATGGCGCGTCAACGGCACCGTGATCAACCAGCCGGATTTCGCCCGCGTGTTCGCCTGCAAGGCCGGGCAGCCGCTGTTCAAGGCGGCGAAAGACCAGGCCGCATTGCTGCGCTGACATGTCGGACTTCCTGCCAGGCCAACGCTGGTTCAGCAGCGCCGAACCCGAACTCGGTCTCGGCACGGTGCTGCGCCTGGCTGGTCGCCAGGTGCAGATCGTGTTCACCGGCAGCGGCGTGCTGCGTCATTACGCCATCGGCAGCGCGCCGCTGTTGCGCGCGGCCTTCCGCAGCGGCGACCGTGTGCAGATCGGCGGCAGCGCGACGATCGTCGAACGCGTCGACGAACTCGACGGCCTGCTGCGCTACCACTGCGCCGGACGTTGCCATGCCGAAGGCGAACTCGATGCCGAACAACCGGTGTCGCAAGCCGACGCACGCCTGCTCGCCGGGCGCGTGGATCGCAACGATCGTTTCGAACTGCGCCGTGAACTGCTGCAACGCCGCGCGCAGGCGCGTGCGCATCCGGGCTGGGGCGTGCTCGGTGCGCGTATCGACCTGATCCCGCATCAGCTGCGCGTCGCGGAGATCGCCGCCGCACGACGCCCGCCGCGACTGTTGCTCGCCGATGAAGTCGGGCTCGGCAAGACCATCGAAGCCTGCCTGATCGCCGCGCAACTGATCGCCAGCGGCCGCGCCCGCCGCGTGCTGATCCTGGTACCGGAAAGCCTGGTCAACCAGTGGTTTGTCGAGCTGCTGCGCCGCTTCAACCTCGCTTTCTCGATCTACGACGAGGAGCGCTGCGAAGCGCTGGAGCTCACCGAGAAAAACGCCAACCCGTTCGAGGACGAGCAGCTCGTCATCGCCTCGGTCGACTGGCTCGCCAGTCATGACAAACGCGGCGAACAAGCGCTCGCTGCCGACTGGGATCTGCTGCTGGTCGACGAAGCGCACCACCTCGCCTGGTCGCCGGCCGCAGCGAGTCCGGCCTACGATCTGGTCGAAGCGCTGGCCGGACAAATTCCGGCGTTGCTGCTGCTCACCGCGACGCCGGAACAACTCGGCCTCGGTGGCCACTTCGCGCGCCTGCGCCTGCTCGATCCGGCGCGCTACACCGACCTGGAAAGTTTCGTCGCCGAACAGAAACACTATCTCGCGCTGTCGGCGCTCGCCGAACGCCTGCTCGCCAGCGAATCGCTGACTGCCGGCGACATCGAAACCCTGGCGCCACTGTTTCCCGGCGAAGGCGATCTGCTCGCTTCGCGTCTAGCGAAGATCGCGCACGGCGACGGCGATGCGCGCGATGCCCTGCTCGCCGATCTGATCGATCGCCACGGTACCGGTCGCGTGATGATCCGCAACCGCCGCGCCGCCGTCGGCGGTTTCCCGACGCGCATCGCCGACATCGACATCCTCGATGCCGGCGACGATCCGGCGCAGCCCGGTCTGCTGCAAGCCGAATTCGAACACGACCTCGGCGCCGTGATCGATCACCTCGATGATGGCGACGAGCCCGCGCACGATTACAAAAACGATCCGCGCACCGATTGGCTGCTGCGCAAGCTCGACGAGATCGCACCGGCGAAAGCGCTGCTGCTGTGTCGCACCCGCGCCAAGGTGCAGGCGCTGGAAGAAGCGCTGCGCCTGCGCAGCGGTTTGCCCGTCGCGCGCTTCCACGAAGACATGAACCTGCTGCAGCGCGACCGCAACGCGGTGTATTTCGCCGAACCCGAAGGCGCGCGCCTGTTGATCGCATCGGAAATCGGCGCCGAAGGCCGCAATTTCCAGTTCGCGCAGCATCTGATTTTCTGGGACCTGCCGCTGCACCCGGACATGCTCGAACAACGCATCGGTCGCCTCGACCGCATCGGCCAACTCGGCGATGTCAATGTGCACGTCGCCGCGATCGCCGGCAGTCCGCAGGAAGTATTGCTGCGCTGGTATCACGAAGGCCTCGATGCCTTCACCGGCGTGGTCGCCGATGGCCGCGAACTGCTGCGCCGTTTCGGCGAAGAACTCATCCAGCTCGCCGAAACCGACGCCGAGCAACGCGAGCCGGCGCTGACGAAGCTGATCGAGCGCACGCGCAGTACGCATGTCGAGCTCGCGGAATTGATCGCACAGGGCCGCGACCGCCTGCTCGAACTCGGCAGCCGCCAGGGCCAGGGCGACGATGCGCTGATGACCGCACTGCGCGAGAACGACGTCGCCAGCGGCGATGACGACTATCCGATGCGCCTGCTCGAAGCCTTCGGCGTGCACCACGAGCCGCTGAGCCCGACGCTGTGGCTGCTCGATCCCGAGTACCTGACCACGGAAGGGTTCGCCGAACTCAAGAATGGTCCGCGCCAGGCGACGTTCGACCGCGCCACCGCCCTCGCCCGCGATGATCTGCTCTACCTGCGCGCCGACCATCCGATGCTGCGTTCGGCGCAGGAGATGCTGCTCTCCAGCGAGACCGGCAACGTCGCCTTCCTGATCGACGACAGCCTGCCGCCGCGCAGCGTGATCCTGGAATCGGTGTTCGTGCTCGAATGCGTCGCACAGGAAAGTCTCAATGCCGATCGCTTCCTGCCGCCGACGCCGGTGAGCATCGCCATCGACACGCGCCTGCAGGCGCGACCGGATTTCGCACCGAACGAACGCGCCGGCCTGCGCGCCGGCGATCGCCAGTTCGACCTGTCGCCGATGCGCAAGGTCCTGCAGGCGCTGGTGCCGCCGATGCTGGAGAAAGCCCGCGGCGAGAGCGAAACCCGTTGCGCGGCATTGATCGAAAGCGCCGTCATCCACGCCGATGCCCTGCTCGGCAACGAACTGCTGCGCATCGAGGCGCTGGCGCGGGTGAACCCAGCCGTGCGTCCCGAAGAAATCGCCGCGTTGCGCGCGGAACGCGAACAATTGCTGGCGGCTCTGCCAACCGCGCGCCCGCGCCTGGATTCGTTGCGTCTGGTGGCCAGCGCGGATTTCCTGTCGCTGCGGCGTTGATCGGCCGCAAGCTATTTGTAGCTCGCGCCGCGATGCGCGAGCGGATTCAATTCACGATGCGGAAACGCGGCGGCGGCTTTTTCCTGTTGTTCTTGCCGAACGGCGGCTGCCCGCGCCAGTAGCGGATATGCAGCCAGGCCGCGAGCAGGCCGCCGAGGAATCCGAACTGGCTGAGCAGCCCCGCGCTCCACAGCCCAACGCCGAAATTGAGCGTGCAAAGCACGATCACCAATGTCTGCATGCGCACCGGGATCGGCGGCAGGATCAGCATCACTTTCTGCTGCGGATCGAGATAGGCGCAGGCGAATAAAATTCCGTACATCACGCCGTCGGCGCCATAGGTGGGCGAGTAGCCGCCGAGACCGACGTTGAATGCAACCGACGAAACGATGAATTGCAGCAACGTCGAACCCGCCGCGCAGGCGAGCAGGAACAGGCCGTAGCGGCGGCTGCCCCAGATCGCCTCGAGCATCATGCCGCCGAAGAAATACAAGGTCAGCGCGACGAAAATCATCTTCGTGCCGGGATTGACCAGCAGATGCGTCGCCAACTGCCAGGGCATGAAATCGCCGAGGAACCCGAGCACGCCTCCGTCGATGTCACCGCCCATGCCGCCGATCGGCCACAGCACCAGATGCGCAAGAACCGACCAGGGCAGCATCGAGACAAGAAAACTCGCGACGGCTGCCCACAGCAGCTTCATCGTCAGTGGTGGAATGGAGTTCATCGATCGTCACCCGAAAAATATCGGCGCGCCGGTGGTTTTCCACGCCAGTAGAGGATCAATATCGCCGCAAACAACAGGCCGCCGAGATGCGCGAAATGCGCGACGCCGGACTGCGCGCCGCTGAGTCCGAGGTAGAGCTCGATGGCGCCATAGATCAGCACGGCCCAGCGCGCCGGTACTGGCACCGGCAGCAACAGGAAAATCAACTTGGCGCCTGGATAGTAGACCGCGAAAGCCAACAAAAGACCGAAGATCCCGCCGGAAGCGCCGACTGTCGCGATCGGCATCGGATCGACGGCATCGAGCATCATCGTCGTCACCAGCAACTGGCAAAGCCCGGCGCCGATCACGCAGAAGAAATAGAAAAAAGCGAAGCGGCGCGAGCCGAGATAGTTCTCGGCCGCCGAACCGAACTGATACAAGGCCCAGCCATTGAACGCCAGATGCACCCAGCCACCGTGCATGAACGCATGCGTGACCAGTTGCCAGGGCTGGAAGCCGACGCGGACAACCTTGCCGAATTCGGAAAACTGCGCCGGAAAACTTCCCCAGGGCCAGAGCTCGAAAGGCGCCTGCAATTCCGGCGAGGCCCATTGCTGCAACAAAAACCCGGCGATGATCGCGATCAACAAGCCCAGCGTCACGGGAGGAATGCGATTCAAGGGCCTGATCTCCGGAAGCGAGGCCGTATGATAGCCCGATGATGCAGTCCGCCCTATCGGTCGAGTCCGCCGCGCTGGATATCGCTGCGGCGGGCTTGTCGACATCGGGATATGCGGTGCTGTCGATCGCCATCGACCACGAACTGCTGCTGGTCCTGCGTACGGAAGGATTTTCCCATCGCGACGCACTGCTGCCCGCCGCCACCGGCCGCGGCGACGGCAAGCACACGAGCAGGCAACGCGGCGACTCGACGCTGTGGCTGGATGACGCGGCCTGCGGCGACGCCTCGCGGCGATTTCTCGCGGGACTCGAAGACCTGCGCCGGCAATTGACTGGGCGCCTGATGCTGGGCATCAACGAGGTCGAGGCGCACTACGCACTGTATCCACCGGGCGCGGTCTATGCGCGCCATCGCGACCGCTTCCGCGACGACGATGCCCGCGTGCTGTCTCTGGTCTGCTACCTCAACAATGATTGGCTCGCCGAGTCCGGCGGCGCGCTGCGCCTGCACCTGCCGGACGGCGCCATCGATATCCTGCCGTGCATCGGCACGATGGTGATTTTCCTCAGCGCCGAAATCGAACACGAAGTACTGGCCGCGACGCGCGAGCGCCTGAGCATCGCCGCCTGGTTTCGCCGTCGCGACGACGCCTGATTTTCTCTCTCTGTGTAGGAGCGACGCGAGTCGCGACAGCTCTCGCGTCGGAGCGAGCTGTCGCGACTCGCGTGGCTCCTACAGAAACGTGGCAATCACGGCTTCCACAACACTTCGTCCAGCGTCGCGGCCGCGCGTTGTCCGCGCACGCGGCCATTCTCGACGATCACGCCTTCGGCGCGCAGGCGTTGCGCCTGTTCGGCGAACTGGCGGTCATCGGGCGGAAATGCGATGCGGCCGTCGGAGCGCAGGACGCGATGCCAGGGCAGTTTCGGGTCATCGTTGTCCGCCAGTATCCGCGCGACCATGCGTGCGCGACCGGGCAGGCCGGCGCGGCGCGCGATCTCGCCATAGCCGGCGATCTGTCCGCGCGGAACGGCGCGAATGGCGGCGAGTATCTTCTCGGCGGCAGACTTTCCCGGCATGCGGGTTTAGGATACGCCCTCGCAAAGGAAATGCCGCCATGCAAAATTTCGAACAGATCCGCAGCCACGTCCAGGGCAAATACAAACTCACCGCGCGCGAGCCGTACCTGGTCTGCGTCGAACTTTCCCTGGACAAGGGCAAGCGCCACCAGAGCATCTTCCTCGCCGAACTCGAGAGCGAGGATGGCCGCAAGTTCCTGCGCGTGAACACCGCCGTTGCGCCGATGACCGGGCTCGACCTGCGCCGCATGCTCGCCTTCAACTGGCAGAGCCGCGTCGGCTACATGGCGATTGGCGAACTCGATTCCGTGCCCTACCTGCAACTGTGCGAGAACCGCCCTTACGACACGCTCAATGCCGCGGAAGTCGATCGCATGGTCCTGGAAATCGGCGGGCTCGGCGACAACCTCGAGCGCGAATTGTCCGCCGGCGGCGATTTGCTCTGAGGCAAGCGATGCAGGAGCGACTGTAGGAGCGACGCAAGTCGCGATGGCTATCTCTTCGATAGCAGGCAATCGCGACTGGCGTCGCTCCTACATGGCTATTCTTACGCCCAACCCTGCGCCTTAAGCAGCCGCACCAGGCACCAGGCGATGATGCCGGCGGCGGGAATCGTCAGGATCCATGCCCAGACGATGCGTTCGATCACCGACCACTTGAGCGCGCGCGGATTCTTGGCGAAGCCCACGCCCATGATCGCGGTCGAAATGCTGTGCGTGGTCGAGACCGGCATGCCGAAATGCGCCGCGACGAACAGGATTGTCGCCGAGCTGGTTTCCGCAGCGAAGCCGTTGATCGGATGCAGCTTGATCATCTTGTGACCCAGCGTCTTGATGATGCGCCAGCCGCCCATCGCGGTACCGGCGGCCATCACCAGCGCGCAGCTGATGATGATCCAGGAGTCGATGCCGTCCTTGCCGCCGTGCGGATGCATGAAGGCAAGCCAGGACGGCAGATGATCGAGCGTGCCGTCGGCCTGCGCCGCGATGATCGCCATCGCGATCACACCCATGGTTTTTTGCGCGTCGTTGGTACCGTGGGCGAAGCCCATGTAGCCGGCGCTCAACACCTGCGCCTTGCCGAAGAACGCATTGATCCAGCGCGGCCGCGAGATGCGCGCCAGGGAACCGCCGGCGTTGTTCATGCTGCTGATCAAGGCCATCAGCCCGCCCATGATCAGCACGCCGAGCAGGAATCCCGCCACCGGCGAGGAAACCATCGGCACGACGACCTTCCAGTACAGGCCGCTGTTCTTGCTCAGGCTTTCGCCGGTCTTCGCCCAGACCAGCGCATGCCAGTTGTTGTCGGTAGCGGCGAGCGCGGCGCCGCAGATGCCGCCGATCAGCGCGTGGCTGGACGAGGACGGCAGCCCGCGCCACCAGGTGAAAAGATTCCAGACGATGCCGCCGGCGAGCGCGCAGATGATCACCTGCGAGGACAGGATGACGACGTTGGCGTCGACCAGCCCCGAGGAAATCGTCTTGGCCACGGCCGTGCCCCAGAACGCACCGATCAGGTTGGTCGCCGCGGCCATCACCACCGCCTGCATCGGCGTCAGCACCTTGGTCGCAACGACGGTGGCGATGGAGTTGGCGGTGTCGTGGAAGCCGTTGATGAATTCGAACACCAACGCCGTCGCGATGACGAGCAGGAGCAGGGTAAGCACGGCCGGCTCCTCAGGAGTTCTTCAATACGACCTGGTGCACCACGTTGCCGGCATCGCGGCAGCGGTCGATGGCTTTTTCCAGCAGTTCGAACAGGTCCTTGAGGATCAGGTAGCGCATCGGATCGGTTTCGCGCGAATAGGTTTCGCGATAGAGCTCGAGGATCAGGCGGTCGGCTTCGGCTTCGATCGCCTGCATCTTGTCGTTGAGGGCCTTGCTGGTGTCGATGTTCATGCCCTTGCGCAGCAGGCCGACCATCTGTTCGATCACTTCGCAGGCGCGCTCGAGCATCACGGCGCGCGAGGTGAAATCGACTTCGCCGAGGCGCTCGGCAGCGAGCATGTAGCGCTCGGCGAATTTCTCGACGATCTTCGGAATCTTGTACAGGGCGCTCGACAACGCATCGATGTCTTCGCGTTCAAGCGCGGTGACGAAGGTGTTGACCAGCTCCTGGCTGATCTGCGCGGCCAGGGCCTTTTCGCGCTGGCGTGCCAGCTTGAACTTCTCCAGCGAGCGCTGCGCCGGTGGCGTGGCCAGCAATTCGATCAGCGCGCGGGTGCTTTCGCGGGCGGCGGCGGCGCTGGCTTCCAGCAGCCCGTAAAACTTGTCGCCCTTGCCGAAAATGGTCTGGAGAGAAAACATCGCGCCGCCCTCTGGGTTCCGCCGGAGCATCCGGCACATGTCAGCTAGTTTACTCAAAGATGACAGTCCGCGGCCCGGATACAGGCCTGCTGTATGCTTGCGGACACGATAGCCCCGACCACCGCAGGCCATGCCCTTTTCCCTGTTGCGCCGCCCCCTGCCCTCGTTCCTGCTGGCCAGCCTGCCGATATCGGTGCTGGCAACGTCCGTCGCCCCCCTCCTCCGCCTTTCGATCCCTGCGGCGGTCTGCGCCGGCGAAGCGACTGCGCTGCCATGATCGAACTCTTCATCGTCGTTGTCTTCGTGCTGATGAACGGCTTCTTCGCGCTGTCGGAGATGGCCGTCATCACCTCGCGCAAGGCCCGCCTCAAGGAAATGGCCAAGGACAGCCGCGGCGCGGCCAAGGCGATCGAACTCGCCGAGCACCCGGAGAGTTTCCTGTCCGCGGTCCAGGTCTGGATCACCTTGCTGAGCCTGCTGACGGGCTCGTTCGGCGGCGAATCGGTGGCGGCGCGCCTGGAGGTCCCGCTGTCGCGGATCGACCTCATCGCGCCTTACGCGCATACCATCGCATTCGCCTTCAGTTTCGGACTGATCCTTTACATACAGGTCGTGCTCGGCGAGCTGCTGCCCAAGCGCCTTGGCACGCTGCGTCCCGAGCCGATCGCGCAGCGCGTGGCCTTGCCGATGAGCGTGTTGGCGACAATCGCAAAGCCCGCCGTATTCCTGCTCGCCGGCAGCACCCGTCTCCTGATGCGAGTACTTGGGCAAGGTTCGCTTGCCGAGGAAAAAGTCACGGAAGAAGAAATCCGCCATCTCGTCGCCGAAAGCCACGAGCAGGGCATGATCGATGTCGACGAACGCAACATGCTCAACCGCGTGCTGCGCCTGAGCGACCGCAGCGCCGATTCGCTGATGACGCCGCGCACGCGCATCGTCTGGCTGGATGCGAACGCCGAGCGCGAGGAAAACCTCGCGACGATGCGCGAGACGCCGCTGGCGCGCTATCCGGTTTATCGCGGCGCCGATACCGAAGTGCTGGGCATCCTGGAAGTGAAACACCTCGCCGGCCTGATCGACGACGATGGCAAGCCCGACCTGTTCACGAATCTCGGCACCGCGCTGTTCGTCACCGATTCCACCAATGCGTTGAAGCTGCTCGACATCTTCCGCGAAGAACAACAGACGCTGGCGCTGGTCGTCGATGAATACGGCGACATCCAGGGCCTGGTCACGCTCAACGACCTGCTCGGCGCCGTGCTCGGCCGCGTGCACGAGATCGAAAGCGCCGACGACGAACCGCTGGTGATCGAGCGCGACGACGGCAGTTGGCTGATCGACGGCCGCCTGTCGATCGAGGAATTCCGCGAACTGCTCGTCCTGCGGCAACTGCCCGGCGAAGACGACAACGACTTCACCACGGTCGCGGGCATGGTGATCGCGCGTTACGGCCGCATCCCGCATGCCGGCGAACATTTCGACTGGCAGGGCTGGCGCATCGAGGTCGTCGATCTCGACGGTGCGCGCATCGACAAACTGCTGGTCGCACGGACCTTGCTGTCGCAGCCCGAACACACGACCTGAACTTGCGTCCGCGGCCATTGATCCCCAATAGAGAGCGATGACCGACGTCCACGCCGCCAGCACCAGTACCAGCACCCGCGCACTCATCGACAAACTCGCCGATGGCGATCCGGATGAGGCACTGAGCTTCAGCGAGTTGCTCGATCAATTCAGCGAACGCGGCTTCGGCCTGTTCCTGTTGCTGGTGATGCTGCCCTGCTTCATTCCGCTGCCGGTCGGTGTCGGCGGCGTCAGCGGCAGTCTGGTCACGCTGATCGGATTGCAATTCCTGTGGCGCCTCGAACATCCGTGGCTGCCGGGATGGCTGGGCCGCCGACGCATCCATCGCCGCGTGCTGATCGGTTTCCGCAATCGCATGGGCAAATGGCTGGACCGCCTGGAGAAGCTCACGCGGCCGCGCAACGAAGCCGTACTCACGCATCCGCTCGCACACGCGTTCACCGGTCTGTTGCTGTTGCTGCTCGGCGTATTGCTCGCCCTGCCCCTGCCACTGACCAACTACCCGTTCGGCCTGATCCTGCTGGTCTTCGCCTTCGCCCTGATCGAACGCGACGGCCGCCTGATGCTGATCGCCTGGGCCCTGGGTCTGGCCGAGATCGCGGTGCTCGCAACCTTCTCAGGTGCGATGACGAAAGCGCTGGCGGATGTGATCGGGTGGTTTCAGCACTAGAACCTATTGCCTGGCATTGCGCCGACGCTCACTCCTGCACGAACAACTTCAAGAAATCCTCGGCCGGCATCGGGCGGCCCAGCCAGAAACCCTGGCCCTGATCGCAGCCGCGTTCGCGCAGGATCGCGTACTGGCCTTCGGTCTCGATGCCTTCAGCGACGACGGTGATGCCCAGCGAATGCGCCATCGCGATGATCGCGGTGGTGAGCGCGAGATCGTCGGGATCGCGCAGCACATCAGCGACGAAGCTACGATCGATTTTTACGCCGTCGACCGGTACGCGACGCAGATGACTGAGGCCGGAGAAGCCAGTGCCGAAATCGTCGAGCCAGACTTTCACGCCGGTCGCGCGCACGCGCGACAAAAGCGCGCTGGCCTGCGCCTCGTCGCTGAGCACAGCGGTCTCGGTGAGTTCCAAGTGCAGTTGCTGCGGCAATAGCCCGGATGTTTTCAGCGAGTGGCCAACGACATCGGGCAACTCGCCGCTGCGCAGCTGGCGCGGCGAAATGTTCACCGACACGAACGGTTTCGCGTTACCGACACTCGGCCAGACCGCGGCGTCGCGGCAGGCAGCTTCCAGCACGTGCCGACCCAACGATTCGATCAGGCCACTTTGTTCGGCGACTTCAATGAACACCGATGGCGGCACCATGCCCAGGCGCGGATGCTGCCAGCGCAGCAGCGCCTCGGCGCCGGTGATGCGACCGTCGGCGAGATGGAACAGCGGCTGATAGACCACGGACATCTCGCCGCGCTCCCAGGCGCCGCGCAATTCCTGTTCCAGCTGCACGCGGCGCTCGACCGCCTGGTCCATCGCGCGGCTGTAGAAGCGGTAGCAATTCTTGCCGGCGACTTTCGCCTGGTACATCGCGATGTCGGCGTTCTTGAGCAGCTGCCCGGCGTTGCTGGCATCGAACGGGAACAGCGTGATGCCGACCGAGGCGCCGAGGAATACCTGCTTGCCGGCGAGCAGCAGCGGGCGTTCGATTTCCTCGATCAACGATTCGGCCAGACGTGCGGACGAGGCGCGGATATCGTCGGCGAGGAAGAGCACGATGAATTCGTCACCGCCGAAACGCGCAATCTCCGCGCCCTTGCCGCCGTGGTTTTCCAGCGTCATGCGCACGCGCACCGCGAGCTGGCTGAGCACGTCGTCGCCGGCTTCGTGACCCAGCGTGTCGTTGACGCGTTTGAAATCGTCGAGATCGATGAACAGCAGCGCGAGCTCGCCGCTGTTGGCATTGAGCGTGAGCAGGCGGTCGTCGAGCGCTTCGCGGAACGCCAGGCGATTGGACATGCCGGTCAGCGGATCGGTGTAGGCCATGCGGCGGATTTCGCGATCGTGCCGGGCGACGCCGGCGCTCATGCGCGAGAACGCGCGGAACAGATCGCCGATCTCATCCTCACGCTCCGAATCCACTGGCGCGACGCGTTCGGGATCGGCAGCGCTGGCGGCCATGGTCTTGGCCAGCGCGCGTATCGGCGCAAGCACGCGCCATTCAAGCAGGTAGACCGACAGCACGCTGATCGACAGCAGCGCGAGCAAGGCGATCACCAACCAGCGGCGATGATTGCGGCTGGCCTCGTGCAGATGCTGGTTCAGCGGCCCGAGGATGCGGTCCTGCGCCTCGCTGGGCGGACTGCCGACCAAGCCGACGCGGACACCACCGATGCGCCGGCCGTCGTTGAGCACGGGCGCGGAAACGTCGAGCAGGTTGTCGGCCCATTGTTTGGTGATCGCGCTGGCAGACAAGGCCGCATCGGCGAGTGGATCGACCATCGGCTGGCCGACGTGGCTGCCGTCGCCGCCGTCATCGACGATATGGCCGCGCTGGTCATAGACGATCACATACTGGACATCGGGCTGGTTGAGGGTTGCACGCGCGACCACGGCGATGCGCGGGCTGTCGCCGGAAAGCATCGGCACGGCTTCCGCTTTCGCGAACTGTCCGGCGAGTTGCTCGCCGCGGCGCGTGAGGTTTTCCCGGGCCAGCTCCTGCATCGCCGCATTGGAATGCGCGAGGACTTCGCGCCGGCTCGCCTCTTCGCCGCGCCACAGGCCGAAGGCCATCGCGAGCACCAGCAGCGACAGGATCGCGAGCACGAAAAGCAGCTGGCCGCGTAACCCCAGCCTCAACTTCATCGGCATCGTGCGCCCCGGAAAATCATCCCCAGCCATCCCGCGCAAGCAAGAACATGATTCCCAAGCCTAACCGATACCGCCGCCCCAAGGGCAGTGGCCGCGACTCAGGACTTCTTCAACAGGCGCTGGGTATCGGAAAAAATGCCGCGCAGGATGCGCAACTCACGCGGATCGGGCTGTGCGCGCTGGAACAACCGGCGCAGGCGTTGGCTGATCATGTCCGGCGGCCGGCCCTTGTGGAAATCGATGTCATCGAGCAACGCAGAAAAATGCTGGAAGAACGCTTCCATCTCCGCCTGCGTCGCGGGCAGGTCGTCGGGATCGATCGACGCTGCGATCGTCGCGGCGTCCATGTCGGCATTCGCGTTCGTCGACAGCGTCGCCATGCGGATTTCGTAGCACAGCACCTGCACCGCTGCGGCGATATTGAGCGAGCTGTAATCGGGATTGGCCGGGATGCAGACCGAGGCGTGGCATAGCTGCAGTTCGTGATTCTCCAGACCGGTGCGCTCGCGCCCGAACACCAGCGCGACGCCACCGCGTGCCTGCGCATCGACCAACTGCCGCGCGGCATCGCGCGGCGGCAATTCCGGCATCGTCACAGTGCGCCGGCGCGCGGTCGTGCCGATCACGAAACGACATTCGGCGAGTGCGTCTTCGAGCGTCGCATGGACTTCGGCGACATCGAGCACATCATTGGCGCCGGCGGCGAGCGCATAGGCATGTGGATCGGGAAAACATTCCGGTGCGACCAAGGCCAGCCGGGACAGTCCCATTGTCTTCATTGCCCTGGCCGCCGAGCCGATATTGCCGGGGTGCCGGGTGCCGACCAGGACGATCTTGAGCGCGTCATTCATGGCGATAGTGTAGCTGCGGGGCGCGGGATTTCGCCGTGGCTGTGGCCTGGAGCGCAGGCTCGAGGGTCGGTCTGGTATCATGCGACCCGCTCGGGCACCGACCCGGCGCGGCTCTTCATAAACTCAGCGGATCCTGGACGGGAAGCCCATGCAAAAACCTGTCGTCAACGTCATGGTCAAGGCCGCCCGGCAAGCGGGCAATGTGATCCTGCGCCACATGGGCAAGCTCGACAGCCTCAATGTCTTCGAGAAGGCGCGCCAGGATTACGCCAGCGAGGTCGACTCGCTCGCCGAAGCCGAAATCATCAAGGAACTGCGCCGCGCCTATCCCGATGTCGCCATCCTCGCGGAAGAATCCGGAGCGATGGGCAAGGGTCGCCAGACCTTCATCATCGATCCGCTCGATGGCACCTCCAATTTTCTGCGCGGCCTGCCGCACTTCTGCGTCTCGATCGCGCTGGTCGAGAACGGCGAGCCGACCGACGGCGTGATCTACGATCCGCTGCGCAACGAAATCTTTTCCGCCAGCCGTGGTGCCGGCGCCGTCCTCAACGACAAGAAGATCCGCGTTGGCGACCGCAAGGACCTGGGCGGCAGCTTGCTGATCACCGGCTTCCCGCCGCGCGAACGCGCCCGCCTGGGCAACCAGCTCGACACCATCCGCACGCTGCTCGGCGACGCCGAGGACATCCGCCGTACCGGTTCGGCCGCGCTGGACCTGGCCTACGTCGCCTGCGGTCGCGCCGACGGCTATTTCGAAGCCGGCGTGAAGCCCTGGGATGTCGCCGCCGGCATGTTGCTGGTGCGCGAAGCCGGTGGCCGCGTCTGCGATTACCGCGGTCGCGGCGAGCAGATCCTCAACGCCGGCCAGATGGTCGCCGGCAACCTGCGCGTCAGCGAGGCCTTGCAGAAAGCGATCGTGCAATCGGGTTACGCGTCGTCGTTTGATTGATTTCGCACCTGTAGGAGCGACGCAAGTCGCGAACTTGCCGACGTTGAATAGAGGTCGCGACTTGCGTCGCTCCTACAAGAGCCACAAATAAAAAGCCGCGCATCAGCGCGGCTTTTTATTTGTGCGGCAACACCAGCAATCAGGGCCGGCGTGCGAGTTCCGCTTCGTCCTTGGCCTTCGGCATCAGGTCCTGCTTGGTCACGCCCAGCCACAACAGCAGCGGGTTGGCGAAGAAGATCGAGGACAAGGTACCGACCACGATGCCGATCAGCAGCGCCGTCGAGAAGCCCTTCAACGTCGGGCCGCCGAACAGGAACAGCGCCAGCACGGTCAACGCGGTGGCCAGCGAGGTCATGATCGTGCGCGACAGCGTCGAGTTGACCGCCTTGTTGAGCACCTCGACCGGCGCGAGGTTGCGCGTGGTCTTGAACAGTTCGCGCACGCGGTCGAACACCACGATGGTGTCGTTGACCGAGTAGCCGTCGACCGCGAGGATCGCCGCAAGCACCGCCAGGTCGAACTCCATGCCGGTCAGCGAGAAGAAGCCCAGCGTCAGCACCACGTCATGCAGCTCGGTGACCACGGTGGCGATCGCGAACTTCAATTCGAAGCGCATCATGATGTAGATCATGATGCCGACCAGCACCACGACCACGGCGACCAGACCGCCCCAGGCGAGATCGGAGCCGACCTGCGGACCGACGTATTCGCTGTGCTTCTTGGTGACTTGCTGGCCATCCGCGCCCAGCGCCTTGAGCAGGTTGTCGGCGACCTGAGAGTTGCGCGTATCCAGATTGGATCCGTCTTCCGCGCGGGCATCGGCATGCACCGCGGTGGCGAGGTCGGTCACTTCCTTCGGCGACAGGCGGATCGCGTAGTTCTGCGCGTCGAAGCGCTGGACCACGGCTTTTTCCATGCCGATCTTCGCCAGCGCGGCACTGACGGCCGCCTGCTCGGTGGGCTGCGCGTAGACGACTTCCACCAGCGTGCCGCCGGTGAAATCGAGCGCGAGGTTCAAACCACGTGTCGACAGCGACACGATCGAGGCGAGGAAAAGAATCAGCGACAGCGACACCGTCCAGCGACGGATGCCCATGAAGTTGACGTTGCTGTTGGGATTGAAAAATTCCATGGCTTAGAACCCGCCTCCGACAGAGACGCTCTTGATCTTGCGGCCGTGGCCGTAGATCAGCGTCGACAGGGCACGGCTGACCGTGACCGAGGTGTACATCGAGGTCAGCACGCCGAGGAACAGCACGACCGCGAAACCGCGCACCGGACCCGAGCCGAACGAGAACAGGGCGATGGCGGCGATGATCTTGGCGACGTTGGAGTCGAGGATGACCGTCCAGGCGCGCTCGTAACCGGCCTTGATGCTGGACACCGGCGAATTGCCGAGGCGCAACTCTTCTCTTATTCGCTCGCTGATCAGCACGTTGCCGTCGATCGCCATGCCGAGCGTGAGCACGATACCGGCGATGCCGGGCATCGTCATGGTCGCGCCAAGCACGGACAGCACGGCCGTGAGCAGCAGCAGGTTGAGGAACAGCGACAGCACCGAGATCACGCCGAACACGCGGTAGTAGACGATCATCAATGCGCAGACCAGCAGGAAGCCGATCTCGACGGCCTTGCGGCCGGCGGCGATGTTGGCGGCACCAAGCGAGGGACCGATGCCGCGTTCCTCGACGATGTCCACCGGTGCGGCCAGCGCACCTGCCTTGAGCTGCTTGGCGAGGCTGTTTGCCTCTTCCTGGCTCAGGCCGGTGGTCTGGAAATCCTTGCCGAACACGCCCTGGATGGTCGAGGCGCTGATCACGCGCTCGTCGGTGCGCGAGGAGCGCACTTCCTTGCCGTCGATCATCACCGACGTTGGCACGCGTTCGATGTAGACGATGCCCAGACGCTTGCCGACATTGTCGAGCGTGTGGTCGAGCATGCGTTTGCCGCCGGCGGCATTGAGCTTGATGCTCACCGCCGGACGACCGCTTTCCGGATCGATCTGCGGCGTCGCATCGACCAACTGGTCACCCGAGACCAGGCGGCGTTTGGACAACATGATCGGAACGCCATTCATGGTGTTGGTATAGACGCGGGCCCCGGCCGGCACGGTGCCGTCCTTGAGCGCGCTGGCGGCATCGCCTTCGACTACGGCGCGGAATTCCAGCGTCGCGGTCGCACCCAGCTGGCGCTTGGCTTCGGCGGTGTCCTGCAGGCCCGGTAGCTGCACCACGATGCGGTTGCTGCCCTGGCGCTGGATCACCGGCTCGGCCACACCGAGACCGTTGATGCGGTTGCGCAGCGTGGCGACGTTCTGGTCGATCGCAGCGTCGGCGATCGCCTTGATTTCCTCGGGCGTGACAATGCCGAGAATCAGCGTGTCGCTGGACTCGGTGAAGCGCAGCTTGGGCATTTCCCGGCTGAGCAGATTCAGCGCTGCGGTCTTGTCGGCGGCACTGCTCAGCTGGATGCGGATGCCAGCCGCACTGCGGCTGACTTCGCTGTAGCGGATGGTCTTGTCGCGCAACGCGGCGCGGATTTCCTCGATGTAGTCCTCTTCGCGCTTGGTGCGCGCCGCAGCCTGGTCGACTTCCATCTGGAAGTACACGCCGCCCTGCAGATCGAGGCCCAGCGTCATCGGCTTGGCGCC